>JANNJV010000422.1:0-1911 GCA_031395945.1 Gemmatimonadota bacterium
CTTGCGCGGCACCCTGGTCGCTGTTCATTCTCGCACGCCGTCTTCGATGAAACCCACCACTTGATAGATGCCGCGCTCTTCGCGGCGACGCTGAATGTCCAATCGACGTCGAAATTCCTCGCAAACCTGGTCTTCCGTCCAGCTCGGAAATTGATTCCGGATTCCGTCCAGCATCCGCGCACGAACCATGTCGAACAGTCGTGCTCCCTCTCGCGCCAGCACTTCTCCAAAGGTGTCCCACACCATCACGTAGCCAGTCCACCCGGAAACGAACGTGAGCAGCAGCAGCACCACGCCGCTCGTCCACGCGAGTGTCCGCGGTCCCCAGCTCCGCCCCTGCGCGAACATCCGGATGGCGTGCACGGCGATCGCGATGACGGCTGCGTCGCTCGCGTATCGATGCACGCCCCGGACCCAGTTCCCGAGCCACGGCGCGGACGTGATGCGCGCGACGGATGCGTACGGCGCGCCCACGCGATAGAAGAATATCAACCACAGCCCGGTGACCAACAGCACGAGCAGCAGCGCCGTCACGATCGTTCCGCTCTGGTACAGCGGATTGTAGCGCCAGCCGTACACGCGGTTGCCCACGGCGTCGGCGGCGGTCAGCGCACGAAGCGTCAATCGCTCGATGGGACGGGATCGCGCCGCCATCAGAGTGATTTCAGAGGCATTCGTGCAAAGTGGGAAGGGGCTGCGGGATGCTTGTCAGGGAAACCCGTATTCGTGTCATGGAGCGGCGCCACCCCGCTCTAGTAACGTACTGGATTGTGAGCCAGAATAACGTGGCTTCCTCTTCCGCCGGCTCGACGCCACCTCTTCCCACAATCGCCCATGGACGATCCCGCTCGCGACAAAGCGCCGGATGAACCGATTCCGATAGGGCAGCGGCTGTACGACAACATTTTCCTGATGCTCGCATTGGGTCTCCTGGTGATGTTTGCGGTCTTCACCGGATGGGGTCTCTGGGAGATCTATTCGCTTCCTCCCGCCACCCTTCCCTAACGAGGCACGCGCATGCACATCGATACACATACCGGCCTCGACTCGCCGAAAGGCAACTGGTGGAAGCCCGCCCACAAGGCCGAGAAGACGTGGGTGGTGATCGCCTTCGCCTGGTGCATGGTGCTCTTCGCCATGATGCCGTTGTGGCATTGGAAGGGCGGACAAAACCCATCCGGCATTCGCCGCCGCACCACCCCCTCGCAATTCTACAAGCGCACGGTGGAGTTCACGCGGCAGTACAAAGTGGGCGAAGACAGAGGCATGCCGATCGTCGCGCCGCCGCCGGGCGCTGACGTGTATCTCACCGCGATGGCGTTTCAATGGACGCCAATTCTCAGGCTCCAGCGGGGCAAAGAGTACATCCTGCACCTTTCCTCGCTGGACGTGAACCACGGATTCTCGCTCTATCCCATCAACATCAACTTCCAGGTGGTGCCGGGCTACGACTACGGCCTGCGCGTAACGCCGAATGCCTCCGGAGATTTCCGCATCATCTGCAACGAGTTTTGCGGCATCGGCCACCACACGATGGTGGGCCGGGTGATCGTCGAAGAACCGACCGCCACGCCTGCCACACCGGCCGCGCCCGCGGGAAGCGTCCGATGACCGCCGCCAACGTTCCCACAGGATCCGTGGGACCAGCGACGAACGTCCCTGCGGCGTCGATATTCCGCATCTGCAATTTTACGGGACGCAAGTTGCACGACACGGCGATGACGCTGGTCAAGGTCAACGCGGTCGTGTCCATCGTATCGCTGCTGATCGGCGCGATCGCCGCGGTGCTCATCGTGCTCACGCGCTGGCAAGCAGTGCATCTGCTTTCCGCCGTCTGGTTCTATCGCATTCTGGGCGTACACGGCATGAGCATGCTCATTTTTTTCATCATCTTCTTCGAGATGGCGGTGC
>JANNJV010000460.1:0-7614 GCA_031395945.1 Gemmatimonadota bacterium
CCGCACTAGAAGCGAAAAAAAGATCCCATTCGGCGTGGCCAAATGGGATCTTGAACCGGTCATGGATCGTGCTTACCAGCGATAATGCGCGAAGGCCTTGTTGGCTTCCGCCATGCGGTGGGTGTCCTCTTTCTTCTTGACCGCGTTGCCTTCGCCCTTGCTTGCAGCGATGACCTCGGCGGCCAGCTTTTCGGCCATGGACTTCTCGCCACGGTCGCGGGAGTACGAGATCAACCAGCGCATCGCCAGCGCCGTGCGGCGCTCGGGGCGAACTTCGACGGGCACCTGGTAGGTGGCGCCGCCGACGCGACGGCTCTTGACCTCGACCACCGGCTTCAGGTTCGTGAGCGCCTGCTTGAAGATGTTCACGCCCGGCTGGCTCGTCTTCTCCTCAACGATGTCCATCGCCGCGTAGAACATGCGCTCGGCGGTGGATTTCTTGCCCTGATACATCAGGACGTTGATGAACTTCGAGACGGTCTGGCTGTCGTAGCGGGCGTCGGCGAGTACCGGACGCTTGATAGCATTCTTGCGGCGGCTCACTTGGCTCCTGCCTTCGGCTTCTTGGTCCCGTACTTCGAACGGCTCTTGTTCCGGCCCTGCACGCCCGACGCGTCCAGCGTGCCCCGCACGATGTGGTAGCGCACGCCAGGCAGATCTTTCACGCGGCCGCCACGCACGAGCACGATCGAGTGCTCCTGGAGGTTGTGGCCTTCGCCGGGGATGTACGCAATCACCTCAAATCCGTTCGTGAGGCGAACCTTGGCCACCTTGCGCAGCGCCGAGTTCGGCTTCTTCGGCGTGGTGGTGTACACGCGCGTGCACACGCCCCGGCGAAACGGGTTTGACTTGAGTGCGGGGGACTTTTCCTTCTTGGACACGTCGCGGCGACTCCGCCGGACGAGCTGATTGATAGTCGGCATTCGAATTCAACGAGAAAACAACTCGCCCCCTTGCGAGGGTGCGATAGAGCCCTGAAAACTATTGGCGAGCGAAGTTACGGTCAACTGGTCACTTACAACTGGTAGTGGTCCAGTTTCAAGCAACCTGACCACTACCCTTGGCCAGGTCGTTCGGCTCGATCAGCCCCGTACACCTCGCTTGCGCACGTGGACCCCCGCCTTAGCATGAAGCAATCATGAAGACATTAGCGCTGATTTCCGCCGCTTTTCTGGCAGTGTTCGCGACAGTTGCGACTCCCGTTATCCAGGTGCGCGACCTCCCCAATGCGCCCGACATTGTGATCGTCGGCTGGGACGCCGGCAATGCCGAATTCGGACTGCGCACGCGGTTGCGGCGCGATGGCTCCCATCTGGGCGATGGCCGAGTCGGAGAACATCGACTCTTCCTGAGCTCCGTGTTTGTCGAAGCAAACGGTGGGTTCGCTCGCGCAGTGGCTCACAGCGGAAAGCTCCTGCGCAACACGGGGACCGTGCGGGACGTGGATGCGTGCCGCTTCGGCAGCGTGTGCTCGCCCGCCTCGACCGTCGGAATCGGAGTCTCCGATGAGTTTCTCCGCGAGCACCGCGACAGCCTCGTCGTAACGCTGCGGCCGAAAACCGGCCGACACTGGACCGTCAGGCTCGACGGGAGCACGATCGCCGCGTACCTGAGCACGCTGGATTCGGTGTCAGCGTCGCTGAAGAAGCCGTAGCACGAAGTCCGCGAACAAACGACGGGGCGCGGAGCCGTGTGGCTCCGCGCCCCGCTTACATGGTCTGCCTGCTGGCTTGCTACCGCGTGTTCTGCGAGAAGTCCAGCCCTAGAGTGGTCGCAGTCGCGGTGTTGCCTCGTGAAGTAATGGTGTAGACCCTTCCACCTACCAACGACACCCCGGCCCTCGTGATCACATTGGTGGCAGAACCAGTATACCGCACGCGGAGATCGTAGACTCCAGCTGGGATCGTCACGAAGGCGTCCGCGCCCTTGTAGGCCACCGCGCCGCCAACTGGGCTCTCCGTCGTCGTGGTCGTGTTCGTGGCATACAGCGTCAAATCCCCAGTCCCGTTGGAGATGGCGTTGACCAACCGCACGTGGGCGACGGTGAAGTCGATCGTGGATGGGATGGGATCCTCGATGACGAACGCTTCCGCGGTCCTCGTCGTCGTGTTGTAGATCCCGCTCATGAAGAACGAGTAGTATTTGCCGTCCTCGATCGTCTGTGCGACCGTCGAAACGATCGTGTCCTTGGCCGCCATCTTCGCCACAAAGGTGTACGGACCGGGCGCGACCGCCACATACAGCTCGCCGGAAGCCACGGCGGCGTAGTTGGTGCCGGTGGTCGGCTCGATGCCCGCGGCCAGGCATTTGGCCTTGAGCGAGTCCACCGTAGGGGTGGGTGTGCAACCAATGCCGCCGATCGCCGTCATCTTCACGTCGTTCGCGAAGAAGTTCACCCCCACCGAACCGGGCGCGAAGTTATGGAACTTGATTCGGGAGGTGGTGGGCGTTGGACCAGCGATTTGCTGAACCGCCGTCTTCTCGAACGCGTCGCAGGAAGACAGCAAGGCCGCGCACAGCAGCCCCGCGAATGGTTTATGTCTGTTCATCGCCGGATTACGGTTGAATGATCCAGAGTGGACTCGTGTGGTAGTTACCGGCGAGTCCGCTGATGGGAGTGAGCTTGTCCAGGCCAGACCGATTCCAGACGTATTCCGAGTTGTACCGCGGCCGAAGTCGATAGGTGGGCTGGCCCACGTTATCGGCGTCCAGGTTCGTCGGGAGCGCAAAGCCCGGGAACACCTGCCGCGCCTCGCCCGCGTAGGTATCCGTGTAGTGGAACCGGCGCATGTCCATCCACTGCTCGAAAAGCCCCCACGCCCACTGAGCGATGTACTTCTGCGACATGATGTGGGTCATGGTGAGGTTTGCCGCGGTCGGAACGATGTTGGCGTTGGCAAGGAACGCCGCCTTCTCGGCCGGAGTGATTTGCGTCGCCGTTGCGCTTTCTTCCTGGTTCCTGGAGTTCACGAAATCGATATGGGTGGAGATGCCGTTCGTGTACGCCGTCAGCGCCAGCGTGCGGTTCCCTTGCCGGAACGCAGCTTCGGCCTTGACGAACTGAAGCTGCGAGTACGTCAGCGAGGGGAACTTCGACTTGTCCGAGAAGAAGTACCGGCTGGGCTGACCCGCTGTCGGCAGCGCCGTGTAACCAAAGAAGTTATTCGGGCGCTGGGGCACAGTGAGCGCACCGAAGTTCAGGGTGTTGATGTCGAGTCCGCGGTAACAAGGAGTCCTGTTCGTCGCCGGGCACGCTGCATTCGTCGCGGTGTCAGGCGACGCCGCGAGCATCCGCGTGAGGCGCGGGTCCACCGCGCCGCCGAACTGCGTGCCGTTCATGAGCGCGACGACGAAGGCGGTCTGCCGGAACCCCGTGACGTTGTTACGCGTCGTCCCGTAGTAGTTCCGGTCGTCGAGCGGCTGGGTCGACGGGAATACGAGCAACGCGTCATCGACGTTGCCGATGAAGGAGTTGTCCACGTCCGCGATCACGGCCGCGGGATCGTATGTGCTCTTGTTCGAGTAGCGGTTCAGGAGCAACGCGCGCGTTCCGTAGGCATATTTCAGCCACTTGGTGCGATCACCGTTGTACATCTTGTCGGTCCTGCCGAGGTACGCGAGGTCCACGGCACCGTCGGTGCGCTGCAGGAGGACGATCGCGCTGTCGAGGAGCTTCTTCGCTTCCAGAAGCGCGTACTCCTCCGTGTCATAGTCGAAGGCGAACCTCGTCTGATCGAACGCCTGTTGCACGATGATGTCGCCGTGCAGCGCGGCCAGGGTCATCCAGCCCCAGCCCTTCAAGATCATGCCGACCCCCAGAAGATCCCAGCGCTGTTCAGCCGCGGCTTTCTGGTTCATGTCGATCAGGTTTTGGCCGAAGTTCCAATAGACATCGCGCCACGCCTCGCCGCCGTTGTCGCTCGGTGGGCGATCGTATCCCATCCGGTCCCACGTGTTGAAGGTGGTCGCCGGGCGATACCAGTTCTGTACGTAGTCACCGATGAAGCGGCCGTCGATCTGCTGGGCTGCGACCAACCAGTGCAGCATCTGCGGGAGGTAGAGATTCGCCGTGACGACCTCCGGCCCGTTCGGGTTGTCGTTGACGTCCAGGAAACTCTGGCAGCTCGCGAACGTTACCAGAACGCCCGTTAGCGCGGCTGCGCGCTTGATTCTTCGCGGCATGTTGGTGAAAAGGGTGCGTTTCATGTTTAGAACCTCACCTTGGTTCCGAAGCTGATCCCGCGCGGAATGGGCATGCCACCGTAGTCGATCCCCGCGCCGCCCGAACCGCCCGTTGCTACCGTCGTGGCGCTTCCGATCGGATCGAGGCCCGAGTAGTTGGTCAACAGGAAGAGGTCAGTGGCCGTCACGAACACGCTGGCGTTCTGCATGATGCGCTTCGGGAGCTGGTAGGTCAGCGTGATGTCCCGCAACCGGAGCCAGTTGATGTCCTCTTCGATGAAGAGCTCCTCGCTCATGTTGCTGTAGTAGCCCGTGTTGAGCGCGGGGACGACGACGATGTTGTTGGGCGTGGGGTTGGCCGTGTTCTCCTTGCCGTCGCGCAGCACGCCTGAGACGACGCGAGGCTCCCACCGATCGAGCGTTTGTGGAGTCAAGCCTCTCGCGGTGAGGTAGTGCTGCGTGGCATTCAAGATGTCGCCACCACGCCGGAAGTCGACCAGAAAGTTCAACGAGAGATCCCGGTACCTGAAGCTGTTGGTCAGGCCCACCATGAAATCAGGATGGCGATCATATCCAGCGTCGATGAAGTCGCCGGATCGGATTGGCAGGCCGGTGGTGGGGTCGATCAGCACCTGGCCATCCTTGTTGCGGAGATAGAAATTCCCCGTCAGCGAGCGCGTGGACAATCCCGGCATGGTGCCGTTGCGGACGTTGCCGTACAGCCAGGTGTCGGAGTTGTAGGACTCCGGCAGCGCGTTCGGTAGCGCCAACGTCTTGCCCGCCGACTTGTCGAAGTTGGCGAGGACGTCCCACTCGAAATCGCTCCTGATCATGGGGATGCCGCGGACGGTCAGCTCGAGGCCCGCATTCTTCGTCCGCGCGCCATTCAGGTTGAACAGGATGAAGCCCGTGCCGTAGCTCCCTCGGATGTTCTGGACGATCTGGTCGAATGTCTGCTTGGTGTAGTACGTGGCGTCGAGTCCGAGTCGGTCGTTCAGGAAGCTGAACTCACCGCCGAACTCAAATGACTTGGCGAACTCCGGCTTGAGGTTGCGATTCGGACCCCAGAATCCGTAACCGTATCCGCCATACGACGTGATTTTGTACTCGAGGGACGGACGGTAGGAGTAAGGCTTGGCATCCCTGCCAACCTCGGCGTAGGCGGCTCTCAGCTTGCCGCTCATGAAGTTCGCGACGGAGGGGAAGGCGTCCGAAAAAATGAAGCTCGTCGAGATCGAGGGATAGAAGAAGGAGTTCCTCTCCCTCGGGATGGTCGAGGTCCAGTCGTTCCGCCCTGTGACCGTCAGGTACACGTAGCGCCGGAAGTCGATGGTCGCCTGCCCAAACCCGCTCACGAGCCGGCGCTGCGTTGTCGTTTGTTGGCTGTACCGCAGGTTCGTGTTGTTGATCGAGACGAAGTTCGGGTCAAGGAAATCCTGGCCGGTCATCGCGTCCGTCATCGACTTCTGACTGGTGATCGCGTTTCCGAGCAGACCCGTGATGGCGATGTCGTCGGTGATCGCGTAGCTGTTGATGTTGAACAGCGTCTGCGAGGTGAGGTTTCGCGTGACGTCATCGGCGACATCGAGCACACCGCCAAACGAGGCTCCAGCCTGACTCTCTGGGTGCCGCAGGATCAGGTTCTGGTTCGTGTAAGCGTCGATGCCGAGCTGCGTCTTCACGTAGCCCCATGAAAAAGGGGTGACCGTGAGGGTCAGATTGGAAAAGAGGCGGTTGTTCTTGGATTCGATGCGGTTCCGGTTGACCATGAAGTACGGATTGTCGTACTCCACGCTCGCCGCGTTGATCGTCAGCCGCCGTCTGGTGCCCGCGGGCGTGAGCCAGTCCTTGGCATTGTCGCTTTGCGGCCAGACCATGAGGCCGAGGAGAGGGCTGCCGACTCCCTTGAACGCCTGCAGGTTGTCGGAGTAGGTGTACAGCATCGAGAGATCGGCGTTCAACCAGTTCGCAACTTGTGACTGTGTCGTCCCGGTGACGTTGTATCGGTCATAAGAGGTATTCGGGACGAATCCCAGCTGCTTGCCCATGGAACCGGAGACGCGATAGCTGAGCCTCTGGTCGGTCGACCCGCCGCTGAAGTTCAGGTTGTGCTGTTGCGACATCGCCGTCTTGAAGAAGCCCTTCGCGTTGTCGTAGAGCTGAGTGCCGGCCGGATACGGATTGCCGAAATACAGCAGCGACGATGAGGCTGCACTCGCCACGCCGCTCGAATCGTAGACTTGCTGGAGTTCGGGATAACCTCTCGTCCCCTCCATCTTGAAACTGGTGCTGAACTCCATGCCGCCAGTGCCGGCCCGGCCGCGCTTGGTGGTGATGACGATAGCGCCGTTCGCCGCGTCGATCCCGTAGAGTGCGGACGCCTCCGGCCCTTTCAGAACCACGAGGCTCTCGATGTCGTCGGGGTTGAGGTCGGCCGAACGGTTGGTGAAGTCCACGCTGCGATTCTCGAAGGAATTCGTAGAACCGCCGCGGCTGGAGGCGAACACGTTGGTGTGGAGCACCTTGTTGTCCAGCGGCATTCCGTCGACGATCATCAGGGGCTGGTTGCTGCTGCTGATGGAACTGATGCCTCTGATCGTGATCGAGCTGGACGCACCCGGCGATCCGGAGGTGCTGATGACCTCGACGCCGGCCACACGCCCCTGAAGCGAGTTCACGAAATTCATGCGCTGCGTTTGGGCGATGTCGGCGCCCTCGACCTGCTGCGCGGCGAACCCCAGCGCGCGTTGCGCCGTGGTTTGACCCAGCGCGGTGACCACGACGGCGTCGAGGTTCGTCGCGGTCCTTCGTAGCTGGACGTCTATAACGTCGCTGGCGCCAACAGTGCGCTCCACCGGAACCGTCCCGATGAACCGGAACTGCAGCACCTGGCCGGCGGAGGCGCGAAGGGAATAGGTCCCTTCGGGGTTCGTCGCGGTCCCCGAGCTGGTTCCCTTGACGACGACCCCCACATCAGCCAAGGGAGAGCCGTGCTCACTCGTGACCTTGCCGGTAACTGTCTTCTGCTGCGCAAAAGCCGGCGAAGCGAGGAGAAACATGCCCATCAACACCGTGAGTGCTCGTCTTTTCATCATGAGGCGTACCGGGTTTGGTGATCCGTGAGGTGAGCTCTGGCCGCCCGCTCGAAAGCCGTCGGGCTGACATACCGCGGGTCTTCCCCTTATGGTGGGATTGATGAGCGTCGTTCCGACCACGGTCACCGCCACTGACTATGGCTTCGACCCTACCTGCGTGGACGTAACCGCCGGTAGTCGGATACTCGTCGTCCTAAAAGATTCCTTTACCCGTCCCCTGTCAAGGTTTCATTTCCGCGCCAACCCCGGGATTTGGCCCGACAGGCGCATGACAGGCAGGGCATCGCGCTCACGAACCGCCGCTTCAAAGGGGCCGAGGAGATGCGCGATGGAATTC
>JANNJV010000462.1:0-11013 GCA_031395945.1 Gemmatimonadota bacterium
ATCGAGTTAGTTTTATTAATTAAATCGATAATAAAATGTTTCCGTTAATATGTATATTAAAAAAGAATCTTTACGAATTAATCTAATTTGAAGAGCAATCTTTTAAAAAGAAGCAGGAATTTACCTACTTTCGAGGCTCAAATCTCAGGTATGATACGTACTCTTTTCATTATTTTCTGCTTTTCAATAATTTCTTTGACCGAACTCCTGGCACAACCCGCTATTAATGCTATTTTCACAGATACACCTCCAATTATCGATGGATCTGTAAATGATACAGTCTGGAGCAAAGCTGCAATTATCAATGAACTTATCCAGAGAGAACCAAATCTGGGCGATCCTGTTTCTGAGAAGACTGAATTTTTCTTTTTGTATGATCACAACAATATTTATATAGGAATCCATTGTTATGATGATCCTAAAGGTATTACTGCAAAAGAATTAGCACGCGATGTTAGTTTGGGGGAAGATGACAGAGTACAGATAATCCTTGATACCTATCTTGATGGGAGGAGTGGATATTGGTTTCAGATAGGTCCCAGGGGAAGCATAGGGGACGCCCTGGTAAATGAAAACGGCAAAGATTTTAACAAATCATGGGATGGGCTTTGGGATGGCCGTGTCCATCCGCGGCACGCAACGCACATGGTTCGACGTCCCGGGGTGTCTGTCTCGCCGTGCCGCGCGGCTGCCATTCGCGCAAGCATGTGAATATGAGCGACGGGGCGCGATTTCGTCGGTGGCAATCGCGGCGCAGAACGCTGCTGCGAAAGGGCTTCCCATCCGCTTCGTGGACATGAACGACCAGATCTGCGCTACGCCACGCTGCTCGGTCGTGAAGAACGGGACCGTTGTCTTCACTGATGACAACCACCTCACAGCGAGCTTCACCCGCTCGCTGGCGCCGGCGCTCGGCGTTCGATTGGCCGCGGCACTCGCCGCCATTCCAGGTAGCGATTCCGTCACGACGCTGTTGGAGAGATCGCGACAATTTGTTGGGAACGCGGGATCAACGCTCGAGAACCGTGCGGGCATTACGACAAAGGTGACAAGGATCGACCGAGCACACCGGATAAAACCAATCAGTTAGTTGTTGTAATCGTTGTCGTCCCTTCTTGTCGGTTGATCCTGTCAACCTCATGTCGTGAATGCCAGAAGCATTCAGCCATGATCTACGAAAGGCGGCGTGCTGCACGTTATTCCCGCGTTCAAACCGCCCAGTCGCGCTGCCGAACTAGAGAACGGCTGAGCCGGCTTACGCTTGACGTATGGCTCCATCAACGAGTTATCATGTTGAGATCGTCTCATCCTACCGGAGCCGCTTCATGAGGACCCTCCTCGTTGCCCGTCCGGCGCTCGCCAGAGTACTGTTTCTCCGCTGCGTTGGCGTCGCCGTCTTATTCAGTGCGCTATTAGTTCCTTCTAAGGCGTGGTCGCAAACCGCCACGTCCAACCTTCGCGGCTACGTCCGCGGAACCAACGGCGAACCGATCGCCGATGCGCAGATCTCGACGCGCAGTACGGAAACCAACCAGGCGCGCAACACGACCAGCAGCGCCAGCGGCTACTACTATGTGGGCGGCCTGCGCCCTGGAACGTACGAGCTGACCATGCGCCGCATCGGGTTCGCGCCGCAGAGCCGCCAGATCCGACTGTTCATCGGCCAGACCCAGGACATCGACTTCGCATTGGCCGAAGCGGCCGTGCAGATCGCCGGCATCGAAGTGCGCGGTGCTGCGGCTGCGGAAACGCGCACCTCCGAGGTGAGCACCAACGTCACCCGCGAACAGATCGAGAACCTGCCCAGCGCCGAGCGAAATTTCCTGGACATCGCGCGTCTGGTTCCGGGGATGACGGCGACCGCAGTCAACAACACCGACAAGATGCTCAGCGCCGGCGGACAGCCGGCCGAGGCGATCAACGTTTTCGTGGACGGCGTGTCCTACAAGAACGATGTGCTCCGTGGCGGCGTGGTAGGGCAGGACGCCAGCAAAGGCAATCCATTTCCGCAGGGCGCGGTGCAGGAGTTCCGCGTACTGACGCAGAACTACAAGGCTGAGTACCAGAAGGCGGCCAGTGCGATCATCAACGCGACTACGCGGAGCGGCAGCAACCAGTGGGAGGCGGACCTTTTCGGCAGCCGCATCGACAAGGGACACGTGGCGCGCGACGCCATCACGGTGCGCAACGCGGGCCCGAGCCCCAACTACTCGCGCCTCCAGGCCGGCGGCAGCGTGGGCGGCCCAATCAAGCAGGACAAGTTGTTCGTCTTCGGAACGTACGAGCTCAACGCGCGCGACGAGCCGAGCCTCGTGACTGTGGGACCCAGCGCGGCTCTCGCACCGGCGGGGCTCAACCCGCAACAGTATGCCGGCCGCTTCCTCAGTGAATTCCGCGAGCATTTGGGCTTTGGCAAGCTTTCCTGGATCGCGAGCGAACGCAGCACCGTGGACGCCAGCCTCAACATCCGCAAGGAAACGGACTTCCGCGGATTCGGAGGCCAGACCAGCTACGAAGCATCCGAGAACGTGGCCATTGGGGTGCTCAGTGGCGGCGCCGGCTGGAAGTACGCCGGCAACCGTTGGTTGAACGAGGCGCAGGTGAACATGCAGCACTTCACGTGGAACCCGCGCCCAACCAACCCGGGGCTCATCGCCAAGGAATACGCCGGCATCATTCGCGTGGGCGGCAAGGAAGGCCGGCAGGAGTGGGTGCAAGACCGTCTTTCCTTCCGCAACGACATCACGCGCGCCGGCATCCAGATGTTCGGCGATCACGCGTTCAAGTTCGGCGCATCAGCGGACCTCCTGGGCTACGAAGCCAGCAAGGACTTCTTTTTCTCCACGCCCCTATACCGCTTTCGGGTGGATGAGAACTACACCCGGCCGTACAACGCCACGTTCGGGTTTGGTGATCCTCGTGTGACCACCAACAACACGCAGTTCGGCATGTACGTGCAGGACGACTGGAACGTGACGCGAAAGCTGGTGCTGAATCTTGGCATCCGCTGGGACGGCGAGACGAACATGATCAACAACTCGTATGTCACACCGCAGCCGCTGGCCGACTCGCTCCGCGCACTCTCGGCGCGCTTCACAGTGGATCAGCCACAGGCCACCGGTCCGGCGCGCGTGGTCCCCATCATGCAGGATCTCGGCGGGCTGGATCGTTATCTCACCACCGGCCGCAGCGACCGCCCGATGTACAAGAAGGCGTTCCAGCCGCGGGTGGGCGCGTCATACGACTTGTTCGGCGACGAGCGCACGGTGCTGTTCGGCGGCTTCGGCGTCTATTACGACCGTAACTACTGGAATACCCTGTTCGACGAGAAGTTCCGACGCCAGTTCTCGCAGCTCAACATCAACTTCAACGCGACCTGCGCTCCCACGGATTTCTCCTGCGCGGTGTGGAACGACAGCTACTACGATCCCGCACAGCTGCGCACGCTGGGCTACGCCACGTCGCCGGAAGTCTTCCTTGTCGCCAACGATCTCAAGCCGCCCAAGACGCACCAGACGAGTGCCGGAGTGCGCCAGGTCTTTCGCGGGCTGCGCCTGACAGCGTCGTACAACGGCATTCGCGGATTCAACGGCATGAACTACGTCCGCGTCACGCCCTGGGGCGGTCCCGAAACGACGAATCCGCGCAACTACAACACGGTGTTCGCCGCGGACGATCGCGTGAAGACGTGGTACGACGCGATGCAGTTCCAGCTGGAACGTCCGGTCAGAGAAGGCTCGCGGTGGGGCGGCGGCCTTGCTTACACCCTTGCCAAATCGGAAGAGCAGGGGAAGAGCACCGACATCTTCTGGGGCTTCGACGACCGCTATCCCACGGTCGCTGACCGTCCGCGTCAGCGCGCGCCGGGCGATCAGCGACACGCTTTGGTCGCGAACGGAATCCTGCGGCTGCCGTACGAAGTGCTCGTCAGCTCCATTGTGAACCTCGGCACCGGCATCGCGGTGACCGCCACGGATGCATCGGGCGGCTGGGGTCCGTATCAGCAGAAGACCTACACATTCTCCCAACCCAACAGGCCATTCCTCGGTATAGGACGGGTGTTCGCTTACCAGAACATGGACATCAGGCTCGAGAAGGGGCTGACCACCGCGCGCGGTCAGAAGGCGGCGCTCGTCATGGACGTGTTCAACACGTTCAACTCCGCCAACTTCGGGTGCTATGAATCCACCATCATTCCCACGGCGGACCAGGCCACCGACATCGGGTGGCAGCAACGATTCGGCAAGCCGTCCTGCGCGGGACTTGGGCGCCGCTTGCAGCTCGGCCTGCGATATGGGTATCGCGGGACATCGCGGGATGGCACGCGGTGATCCCATGAATTCTTCGCGTCGGACATCCGACGCGGTGGCGCGCCGGCGGAGAGTTCTCTTCGTCGGCGCGTTCGTCTTCCTCGGTGCGTCCGGCTGCCGTGGCATTCCCACCTCGGCGCCGCCGGCCGGCGCGACCGGCATCAGACCGACCGCGGCACAGTCGGCGTTTCTCGATACGGTGCAGCGCCGCACGTTTGACTGGTTCTGGGAGACCACGAACGCGGGCAACGGCCTGGTGCCTGACCGGTGGCCCACCAAGTCGTTCTCGAGTGTCGCCGCGGTCGGCTTCGGGCTCACGGCGTATCCCATAGGTGTGGAACGCGGGTGGATCACGCGCGAGCAGGCGCGTGCGCGCGTGCTCACAACGCTGCGATTCTTCTGGCAGGCACCGCAGGGAAGCGAGCCCACGGGCGTCACGGGACATCGCGGCTTCTTCTATCACTTCCTCGACATGGAGACGGGGCGGCGATTCGAGAGAGTGGAGCTCTCCACCATCGACACTGGTCTGCTGCTCGCGGGCGTGCTGCTGTGTCGCGAGTACTTCGACCGTGCTGAACCGGCTGAAACGGAGATTCGGGCACTGGCCGACTCGATCTACTTCCGCGTGGACTGGCGCTGGGCTATGGACGGCGAATCGTCACTGAGCATGGGATGGCGCCCCGACCCGGCGTCGTTCCAGAACGCGCGCGGCTTCATTACCAGCCGATGGATTGGCTACAACGAGGCGATGCTGCTGTACGCGATGGCCGTCGGCTCGCCGACGTATCCCATTGACGCAGCGTCCTGGCAAGCGTGGACGTCGGGGTACAAGTTCGGCCGCTTTCAAGGCCAGGACTTCGTCCAGTTCGCGCCGCTGTTCGGCCACCAGTATTCCCACGTGTGGATCGACTTTCGCGGCATCCAGGACGACTACATGCGCGGGCGCGGCATGGACTATTTCGAGAATTCGCGGCGGGCCACGCTGTCGCAACGCTCGTACGCCGCTTCCAATCCAAATGGCTGGCGCGACTACTCGGCGGACGTCTGGGGGCTGACCGCGAGTGACGGGCCGCTGGATACCACCATGGTCGTTGACGGGCGCATGCGGATGTTCCACACGTACTGGGCGCGCGGCGCCGGCGGCGACGAGGTCAACGACGACGGCACCTTGGCGCCCACCGCGGTGGGAGGATCCATCCCGTTCGCGCCCGAAGTCGCGCTCCCGGCGCTGATCGCGATGCGCCAACGCTACGGCGACGACCTCTTTGGGCGCTACGGTTTTCTGGATGCGTTCAATCCTACGCTGCGCACCGCCGGCATTCCGTTGCGGCACGGCCGCATCGTGCCGGGTACGGCGTGGTTCGATACGGATTATCTTGGCATCGACCAGGGGCCCATCCTGGCGATGATCGAGAACCATAGAACGGAGCTCGTGTGGCGACTTATGCGCAGAAACCCGCACATGGTAACCGGCTTGTGTCGGATCGGGTTCAGGGGTGGATGGCTCGCGGGGCGGTGCTGAAAGGAGCTGTGGGCTTTGGGTTCCGGGCTCTGGGCTTCGCGACGATCATCTGCAATTCGCCGAGAATCGCTGTAGCACAAAGCCCACAGCCCAAAGCCCAAAGCGCGCAGTCCGCCCAAAGCCCACGACCCAAAGCACAGAGCTCCTCGAGAATCGCCGACTCCGTCCTCGCGCTCATGACGCTCGAGGAGAAGCTCGGACAGATTACCCAAGCGCCTGGGGGCTGGGGCCAGACCGGCCCATCAGTTGAGGCGGGCGGTGAGCAGCAAGTGCGTGAAGGAAAGCTCGGTTCGTATCTGAGCCTGTGGGGCGCCGATGTCACGCGTCGCATACAGCGCATCGCCGTGGAGCAGTCGCGCCTGCGCATACCGCTCATCTTCGGCTACGACGTTATTCATGGAATGCGCACCATCTTCCCGGTGCCGCTCGCCATGGCCGCAACCTTCGATTCCGCCGCCGCCGTCCGGGCTGCGCGCATCGCCGCCGTGGAAGCCACCGCCATGGGTGTGCACTGGACCTTTGCGCCCATGGTGGACATTGCGCGCGACGCGCGCTGGGGCCGCATTGTGGAGGGAGCGGGGGAGGATCCTCTCCTCGGATCGGTGATGGCCGCAGCGCAGGTGCGCGGTTTTCAGGGTGACGACCTCCGCGCGCCCACAGCGCTGTTGGCCACCGCGAAGCACTTCGCTGCCTACGGCGGCGCCGAAGCGGGGCGCGACTACAATGTCGTCAGTCTCTCCGAGCGTGATCTCTGGGACGTGTACCTGCCGCCATTTCAAGCGACGGTACGGGCTGGCGTCGGATCGTTCATGGCGTCGTTCAACGAGATCAACGGCGTGCCCGCGCACGCCAGTGAGTGGTTGCTGACCGACGTGCTGCGCAAACGCTGGCGCTTCGGCGGTCTGATGGTCAGCGATTGGACAGGGGTTATGGAGCTGCTGGCGCACGGCATCGCCGCCGACAGTCTCACCGCCGCACGCCGCGCGCTAAGCGCCGGCGTGGACATGGAGATGTCCAGCACGCTGTACCGCGCGACGCTGGCCGCCGAGGTGCGTGCGGGTCGTTTCCCTCAGGCGGTGATCGACACGGCGGTGCATCGCGTGTTGCGCGCCAAGGCATCGATTGGCCTGTTCGACGATCCATACCGTGGCAACAGCGTCGAACGCGAGCGCCGCGACGTGTTGACGCCGCAGCATCGCGCTGCCGCACGGGAAATCGCGCGCGAAGCCATCGTGCTGCTCACCAACAAGCCGGTTGCCGGCGAGCCCGCGCTTCCGCTGCGCCGGACGCTTCGATCCCTCGCGGTGATCGGCGCGCTTGCCAACGACTCGGCGGCGCCGCTCGGCCCGTGGGCCGGTGCCGGGCGCAAGGAAGACGTGATCAGCGTTCTCACGGGATTGCGACTCGCAATGCCCAACGTGCAGATCGGATATGCACCTGGCGTCCCGTTGGATACGGTTGTAGTGCAGGGCGCGTTTCGCAGCGAGGGCATCGCCGAGGCGGAACACCTCGCGCGAACAGCGGACGCGGTACTGCTCGTCCTGGGCGAGCGGGCCGATATGAGCGGCGAAGCGGCAAGTCGTTCGTCGGTGGAGTTGCCCGGCGCACAATTGCAGTTGGCGCAGGCCGTCGTGCGTGCGGCGCGCAGCGCCAACTTCGACAAGCCCGTGATCGTGGTGCTCATGAGCGGGCGCCCGCTGGCCGTGCAGTGGCTGGCCGATAGCACGTCCGCAGTGGTGCAGAGCTGGCTGTTGGGCGTAGAGCACGGCAACGCGCTCGCGGACATTCTCATCGGTGACCACGCGCCGAGTGGCAAGTTGCCCGTGACCTTCCCGCGCAATACGGGCCAGGTGCCCATTTACTACAATTACAAGCGCACCGGCCGTCCAGGCATCGATCGACAGAAGTACACGTCCAACTACATCGACGTGCCGTGGTCGCCGCTGTTTCCGTTCGGCCATGGGTTGTCGTACACAACGTTCAGCTACGCCAACCTGCGCGTGTCACGGGACAGCTTGCGGGCGAGCGCGTCCGATTCTTTGATCGTGACGGTGGACGTCACCAACAGCGGCACGCGCGCGGGCACCGAGGTTGCGCAGCTGTATCTCCGCGACGACGCGGCCACCATGACGCGTCCAGTCCGCGAGCTGCGCGGTTTCCGTCGCATCACGCTGCTGCCCAACGAGACGCGCGCGCTGCGCTTCCGTTTGGGGGCGGACGATCTCGCGTTGTACGATCGTGACCTGCGACGCGTGGTCGAGCCCGGGACGTTCACGATATGGGCGGGTGGCAGCTCGGCGGCTTCATTGGAACGGCGCTTCACCGTGACGGGCGACGTCGTCGTCCTGGCGGAGCCGCCGCCCCGGTTTCGCTGATCGCGCATGGCCCCGCCTAGGCGTGCCGGCGGGGCGTTGGCCGAGGTAGTTCGCCGCAGTCTCACTTGTAAGCAGGGGGAATGGCTTGCGCGTCGCAGCAGGGTACGCACCGGACTCAGGCGAAGTGCTTCGCGACAAACAACTAGCATACACAAGATGAGACAGGGCGGACAAGCGCTGAAAAACCTCGGAGGCACCGTGCGATTGGCCGATTTCATCGAAGCGAATTCGGACCAGATTCTCGCCGAGTGGGTGACTTTTGCCTCCAAAAGCGGGCCCGCTGGCAAAGCGATGAATCTCGACGAGCTTCGCGACCACGCGCTTGCGATGCTCAAGCACATCAGCGCCGATCTCCGCACGCCGCAGACCGACACGGAACAGGCGGAGAAGTCGAAAGGGAAATCGGATTCTTCCCCGAAGGCACCCGACACGGCCGCGGAGGTGCACGGCGCTGGGCGTGCCGAAAGCGGCTTCACGCTCGGGGAGATGGTCTCCGAGTACCGTGCGCTCCGGGCCAGCGTCATTCGGCTGTGGACGGAGCATGTCGGTACACTCACGCGCGGCGCCGACCTTGACGACCTGATGCGGTTCAACGAGGCCATCGACCAGGCCTTGGCCGAGTCCATCACCCGGTACACGGTGGATCTCGACCACTCGAAGGAGATGTTCCTCGCGGTGTTGGGTCATGATCTCCGCACGCCCCTTGGGGCCGTGATGATGGCGTCGCAGTTCATGGTCGATATGGGGGAACTCAAGGAGCCCCACCTCACGCTCATGACCCGTGTCCTTCGCAGCGCGCGACGCATGAATCAGATGATTGGCGATCTGCTGGATTTCACGCGCAGCCGGCTGGGCTCGGGCGTGCCCATCGCGCGGCGCGACATGGACCTGGCGCGAATCGCAGCACACGCGGTCGAAGAAACCGCGGCCGCCTATCCAGACTGCCATTTTGAGTTGGGTACGTCGGGCGATTTGCGGGGTGAGTGGGATGCCGACCGCATCAGTCAGGTTCTCTCGAATCTGCTCTCAAACGCGGCACAACATGGAATGCCAAAGTCGCCAGTGAGTGTGAAGGTGAGCGGCGAAGAGAAGGAAGTGGTCGTGCGTGTGCACAATCGTGGCGCCGCCATCCCGCCGGCGATGCTGCACGGGATTTTCAGTCCGCTCAAGCTCCTCAAGTCGAACACGGCGGCGCGCAACACGAGTCATCTCGGACTGGGACTTTACATTGCCGAACGTATCGTCACCGCGCACGGCGGAACAATCACCGTGACGTCGTCGCACGAAGCCGGCACTCTGTTCACGGTGTGTCTGCCACGAAAGCACGAGCGACGTCATGCGCCCGTGCGTGCGGGTGAGGAGTCAGGACTGGCAAGGCGCTCGGGCGATGATGCACCCGCAACTCCTGAGGCAAAGCCACAAACGCCACCGAAAGCAGCGGCTGCACGTTTTCGAGCGCGCGCCTGATAAGGCGAGCTACCCGTAACGTCTAGCGCGGTGGCTGCCGTGGCAGTTCGGTGGCCTTGTGTCTCACCGGCAGCTCGCCGATCAGATCCTGCATAAGCCACAGCCAACGGCTGGTGGAGTGCACCCACACTTCCTTGTAGACGTACGTGTTCTGTGACGGCCAGTAGGGCAGGTCCGTGTCGCCGCGGCTCTGCATCCCCACGGGCAA
Source organism: Gemmatimonadota bacterium (assembly GCA_031395945.1). Lineage (GTDB taxonomy): Bacteria > Gemmatimonadota > Gemmatimonadetes > Gemmatimonadales > Gemmatimonadaceae > DASPMP01. Next base: position 9,883 of record JANNJV010000462.1, read on the forward strand.
CGAGCCCACGAAATCGCCCGACGACACGCTGTACTGCTGCGCCCAGTCATAGCCCTCGCCGTACATGGTGCTCTGCCCGAACGGGTTGCGGCCCACGATCCACTGCGCTTGCCGCTGCGCGAGATCCAGCCCGGCGCGGTCGTTCAGTAGACGGGCGACAGCCGCGAGCGCCTTGGCCTGCGAGAGGAGCACGCCAAAGTTGCCGCGGCGCGCGAACCACACCGGAAAGGCGCGGAGATACCACCCGTCGCCCATCGGCAGACCAGCCAGCACCTGCGTGCGATACGCCTCGCGAGTCGCCATGTGGATCGCGCCGGAATCGGCAACCTCCTTCTCGGCGTCGGTCAATCGATACACATAGGCAGGCAACACACCGTATGGTGCCGTGGTCGCGGCGATCCGCTTCAGATATTCGGCGTACAGCGCCAGCGTCGAATACCAGGTCGGGTGATCGGCATGGTTCGGCAACGTCTCCATGAGCTGCACCAGCGCGACGATTGGCGCCTGGTCGTTGCCGCGATGGAATTGGTGAAAGATCGTGTCGCGCTCCGGTCCCGTGTAGAAGAAGCCGGCGAGAGGGAGCGTTGTCCCGACCGGCTGTTTCTGCTGCGATGCCACGATGACGCGCGCCAGCTCGACAGCCTTGTCCGCGTACGTCTTCTGTCCCGTCGCGCGATACAGCTCGAGGGACGCCGTGATGCCGACGCCCGCCAGTTCCACTCGTGTCGCGGCGAATGCGGGCGTGTGCCAGGTGCTCGGCCCCTCCACACCAACAATCGCGTACCTCCAATCCTCCTCGGCGATGCGGAGCGCCCGCGCCGCCAGCGCGGGATCGCTCTCCTTCAGCACGCGATACGCAATGGCCTCGGCCGCGGCGGCGATATAGTTGGCGTTTGGGTTGTTCTTTGTTTCGCGCATGCGATCGTCCGCGTCACCGACGCGGTTATTCGTCCACAGGTTGTGGCTGGCGAAGGCCATGCGATAGCCACCGTCGAATCGCACGCGCAGCACCCAATCGAGTCCCCACCTCGCTTCCTCCAGCAAGCGCGCGACGAGCGCCGGGTCGTCGCCACGCCGCCGCAGCCGCTCGGCGAGGGCGAACATGGCGTACGTCGCTTCACCGGTGTTGAT
>JANNJV010000483.1:0-15211 GCA_031395945.1 Gemmatimonadota bacterium
CCTGCCCAGCACAGGCGAGACAAATCGCAACGGCAAGGCAGCACGTCGGGACCAGTCGTGTTCGCATGCATGTGCGCGATGCGAGAGTTGTACCGCATTCAACTAGCGAATGCCGACGACCCCCCGCACGGACTCGATCAACTTCGCCGAGTCGTACCCGACGCCATCCTTGAACACCGTTATCACGTTCCGGATGTCCGCGGGCGTGGCGATCGGATTGCCGCGGATGACCGCGAGGTCCGCCCGCTGGCCCGGTGCGATCGTGCCGAAAACAGCGGCGCCGCCCAGCACCCGCGCGCCGTTCGCCGTCATGATCTGCACCGTCTCCACGGCTGTGAACCCGGCTTCGATGAGCAGCTCGTAGTTTCGCTGATCGCCGAACCCGGGCAGCGCGCCGCCGTTGCCGGTGGGATCGACGCCGGCTGCCAGGAGGCCGCCGCCACGCACGAAGGCGACGTCAAACTCCTGCGCCTTGCGGAACACCTCTGGGGAAATGCCGAAGCCCGCGGACTGCGCCAGTTGAGCGCGCGACTGGAGGTACTCGGTGCGGACGTCCGGCGCCATCGCGTCCAGCACGCGCTGCTCCAGCGGCGGGCGGTTGGCGACGAAAAGCTCGAACACACTCAGCGTGGACGTCATCGCCACGTTCTTCGCGTTCATCTCACGGATGGTCGCACGCACCGGCTCGCTGGAGAGATCCAGCGTCGCCAGCTTGGCCATGCTGCCGCTGGCGCACTGATCGGGCTTCTTCTCCGGATCGTAATCCGTGTTGACGAACAGTCCGTGCTCCAGGTTGTCGATGCCAAGCGACACGGCCTCCCGGAAGCTCACCGAGCAGAGATGCCCCGTGGTCTTCACGCCGCGTTTGTGTGCTTCGTCGATGGCCGCGCGCATCGATGCCCGGTCGATCGCTGTATAGAACTTGAGCCAGCTGACACCTTCCTCGGCCCAGTACGCCACCAGTCGGCGCGCTGCCTCTGGGGAGTTCACTGACGCCATGCCGCCGCTCATGCCGCCGGTGATGTACGGGCCCGTCACGTACATATGCGGCCCCGCCGTGAACCCGGAATCGATGGCCCGCTTGAGGCTGAGCTCCGCATACGGCGACATACTGCCGGTCGTCCTTATGGTGGTCACTCCGCTGGCGAGATAGAGGCGCGGCGCGCTGGTGCTGATCTGAATGCTGCGGGCGCTGGTGGTGTAGAACGTGTGATCGTGCAGTCCCACGATGCCCGGGATGACGGTGTGCCCCGCGAGGTCCACTACCTGCGCGCCGGCCGGTGCCTTCACCGTCGCGGACGGTCCCACCGCAGTGATCTTGTCGCCCTGGATGACGATGGTCTGTCCCTCGCGAGCGGCCGCGCCGGTGCCGTCCACCACACGCACGTTGGTCAGCGCAACAACAGGCGCGTCGACGGAGACAAAGCGACGCGTCTGTGGCGACAGGGCGGGCCGCTGCGCCGCAAGCGGAAGCGCGACGACGAGCGAAAGTGCGAAAGGCAGCGAAAGGCGTCGGGAAACCAGGTGGCGCATTGAAAGCCTCATTCTGTAGAGGGCGAAAACCAGTAGGTGGAGAAACGCGATCGGACTACGGGAGCACGGTGAAGACGGTGTGCATCCCCGCCTCCAGGTGCTCGGCAATGTGGCAGTGCAGCATCCAGCGGCCAGGGTTGCTCATCTCCACGAGGAGCTCGGCCGTGGAGCCAACGGGCAAAAGAAAGGTGTCCTTCCAGACCAGATTCTGGCTCGCAATTCCGTTCTGGGCCAGTACCAAAAAGCGCTGGCCATGGATGTGGATGGGATGCTGCATGGGGTGCAGCGTGTGCCGGTCGTTCGAAAGCCTCATGCGCACCACCTCGCCGCGCTTGAACGTCCAGGCAATATCCATGTTCTCTTTCCCCGTGACCGGCTCGCGCAGCACCCATTCCACGTCGGCGCCGCTGCTCAGCCAGTCCATCATCGGCATGGTGCCGCTCCATTCGACCGGGTTCACGTACCCGGTGTCGAGGCGCATCACCTGCACGAGCCCGAAGGGCAGGCTGTCGACGCGGAGCGTGAGTCGCAGCTCCTTGTCCGGCTCCCGCGCGAAGTGCGCGCGGTAGCGATCGATGTCGCGCACGACCTCGGCATTCACGCGTAGGCGCTCGAATGCCACGCCCAGGTCTGGTGATGCACGTTCCGCCAGCACGGTGACGACGCCGAGCGTGTCCACCTCCGGGAAGAACAGCCCGCGGCTGTGGTCGATAGCCTGCACCTGGTTTATGATCGGAATGGCGCCAGCGCGCTCGAAGCGCGCATCTATGATCCATCGCTCGGCCGGCGCGAGGACCACGCTCTCCACCCACTCTTCGCGCTCCACTTTGCCGACGTCGCCGCCCACGAGCTTCAGCCGCGCGCCAGGGATGGACACGTTGAATGGGCGTGTGTTGGCAGCATTGGTGAGATAAAAGCGCACCACGTCGTTGCGCCTGACGGTGAGGCGATAGCCGCGGGCAGGCTCGCCGTTCAAGAGGAGGATATTGCCGAACCGGCCCATCAACGCGTGCAGCGGACTTTCCTTCCCGAAGGAGACGGGGGCGCCGTCATCAGACACGAGGAAGTCGTCGAGCATGAGAACTTCTTCACGGTTGGCGGCGCCGAAGAAGTTGGGGTCGCGCGAGCGCACCAGCAGATTCCCGTAGAGGCCGAGCTCCTGCTGGATGTCCTCGCGGTGGTGCGGATGATACCAGTAGATGCCAGCGTCGGGGAAATGCACCACGTATCGAAAACTCCCGCCCGGCGGCACGGCGTCCTGCGTCACATGCGGAACACCGTCGAAGCGGTTGTCCAGCCGGATGCCGTGCCAGTGCACCGCCGTCGGCAGGTCGATGCGGTTCGTAAAGTTGACCACGATCGTCGCCGCGCGATCCACGCGAATGAGCGGTCCGGGCCACTGGCCATTGAACCCGTAGGCGACGAACGCGCGTCCCGCGACGGACCGCCGCAGCATCGCCGCTTCGAGCGCGAGGGTGTCGCCGTCCTTCAGCGTGAGCATCTGTCGCGGCCGGGCCGCGGGCATCATTGCGACGTCCATGCCTGGCCCGGCGCGAAAAGGCCGGACGCGCGGGCGCAGCGTCTCGAGGCCCGGGATCATCGCCGGAACCTGCGGGTGCATCGCCGGCATCGCCCACACCGTGTCGCTCGCGTGGTCATGCGCGGCCCTGGGCTGTGGAGGCAGGGCGGTGAAGTCGTGCGGTCGCATGAGCGCGCTCGCCGACATGCCGCGCAGCACCAGTCGTCCGCGACGCTCGGCGACGTCGGCGGATTTCTCCGCCGAGATAAGCACCAGGAAGGTGTTGAGCGCCACTGGCCCGGCGTCGATCACTCCGTTGCGGACTTCGCCGAGGCGAATGAACGGGTCGAGCGTCGGAGTCGAGGCCCATGCGACATACGTGGTGTAGTCGCCAAGGGAGCGTGGGTCCGGAAGTCCGGCCAGTGTGAGGCGCAGGTTCCACGCATGCTGTCCGTCGGCGGTGACGCTCGCGCCGAAGGGTGAGGCACGCCGGAGCAGCTCCACGGCGCCGGTAGCGGCGGGGAAGTCCGGTGCGGCGACGAGGTCGATGCAATACAAGTCGGGGGCGGCGGACCTGTAGCCCGTGGAGCGGGCGCAGACGTCCACCGCCTGCGAGCTACCCGGACCGGCGGCGGTTTGCGTCGCGGCCGTGGCAGGGAGCGCGACGCACGCGACCGCGGCGAGTACGACCGACTCCGCCCGACGAATCAGCGCAGCCAGAGGCTGAGCGTCGCGGGGATCTGCATCGCCATGGCGAAGCGTCGACCGTCTAGGTCTTGCCCGACGCGATGGCAGCTTCCTCCTCGGTCATCTCGGCCGGAATGTCCGCGAACAGCGGCGTGCTGAGATAGCGCTCGCCGGTGTCGGGGAGCATGGCAAGGATGGTCGAGCCCTTCGGCGCGTCGGCGCACACCTGGAGCGCGCCGGCGAAAGTTCCGCCCGCGGATGTCCCCACGAAGATGCCTTCCTTCCGCGCCAGCTGTCGGCTCCAGTTCATCGCTTCGGGCGCCGGTATCGTGATCACGCGATCCACGAGCCCCATGTCCACCGCGTCCCCCGCCAGCTTCGGAATGAAATCCGGGCTCCATCCCTGAATGGGGTGCGGCTTCCACGACGGGTGCCGCGATGCGGGCGAACCGTCCGGTTTGCGCTCCTGCTTTGTGCCGCTGGACAGCATGGGCGCATCCGCGGGTTCACAGACGACGATCTTGGTTTCTGGGCGCTCCTTGTCCAGCACGCGCCCCACACCTTTCAGCGTTCCACCCGTGCCGATGCCCGAGACCCAGAAGTCCAGACGGTCGCCCTTGAAGTCATTGATGATCTCGCGAGCGGTGGTGCGCGAATGGAAGTCGGCGTTCGCCTCGTTCTCGAACTGCCGCGTGAGGAACCAGCCGTTTTTCTCAGCCAGCTCATTCGCCTTGCGGACCATGCCGGTGCCACCCTCCGGCGCGGGTGTCAAGATGACCTTCGCTCCAAGGAACCGCATGAGTTTGCGACGCTCCACGCTGAAGCTTTCGGCCATGGTGACCACGAGGGGGTAACCCTTCTGCGCGCACACCATCGCCAGGCCGATCCCGGTGTTGCCGCTCGTCGCTTCGATCACCGTTTGTCCCGGCTTCAGGGCGCCGGTGCGTTCAGCGTCTTCGATCACTCCCAGCGCGAGGCGGTCTTTTACGGAGCCGAGCGGATTGAAGGCCTCGAGTTTCACGTACAGCGAGACGTGCGCGGGGGCGAGCTTGTTGATCTTGACGACCGGCGTGTTGCCGACGGTCTCGAGGATGTTGGCGAATCGCGGCATCTCAAGGCGGGCAGAGGGTTCGGATTACCATGATCTTAGCAGGCGACGTCAGCGAGTGCTGGGCTTGAGCGCGTGTCCTTTTACGGAGTCAGGCCGCGAACCCCGTTCAGGTAGTCCAGCGTCACCTGAGTCATGGCCCGTACGCCCACGGGTAGCGCGCCTTCGTCTGCGGCAAAGTAGGGCGAGTGGTTCTTCGGCGCCTTGGCAGGATCCTGTCCCGCCGCCACCACGCCGAGGAAGAAGTACACGCCAGGGATCTTCTGCTGGAAGTACGAGAAGTCCTCGGACCCCATCGTCGGCGCCATGAGCCCGGCGCGCCCGTTCGCTGCCGCACGCAGTGAGGGCACCATGCGCTCGGTCAGCTTCGGATCGTTATAGGTCACCGGATACCCCTGCTGCAGCGTCACCGTCGCCGTCGCGCCTGCCGACTCCGCGATTTTCTCGGCCGTCCGCTTCACGCGCTCGCGGATGTCGACGCGTTGCGAGGGATCCAGCGTGCGGATGGTTCCGGTCATCACCACCGAGTCCGGGATGATGTTGCTGCGCACGCCGCCATGAATGGTCGCGATGGTGACGATCGCGGGTGCCACCGTCACGTCGATCTGTCGGCTGGGGATGGTCTGCAGCGCATTCACGATCTGCGCCGACACAACTACGGGATCAACGCCGCCCCACGGCATCGCGCCGTGGGTCTGGCGGCCGTTCACGACGATGCGAATGGCGTCGCCGCCGGCCATCGCGCCGCCGGGCCGATACGTGATGCGTCCAACTGAATCGGGCCAGACGTGCAATCCGAAGATGGCTTCCGGAGCGGGGTTGGCGAGCACTCCCTCCCGGATCATCTGCGCCGCGCCACCGTCCTCACCAGGGGGAGGGCCTTCTTCAGCAGGCTGGAAGATGAACTTCACGGTCCCCGGAAGCGTGGCGCGCATCCCCGCCAGCACCTCGGCGGCGCCCATGAGAATCGCGACGTGATTGTCGTGTCCGCAAGCGTGCATCACGCCCACCGAGTCACCGTTGAACGTCGTGCGCGCGCGCGACCGGAAGGGCAGGTCCACCATCTCGGTGACAGGGAGCGCGTCCATGTCGGCGCGCAGTGCGACTACCGGGCCCGGCCTGCCGCCACGCAATACCCCAACGACGCCGGTGTGGGCCACTCCAGTCTGGACTTCCATGCCGAGCGCCCGGAGATGATCGGCCACGATCTTCGCGGTGCGCGTCTCGCGATTGCCCAGCTCCGGATGCTGGTGGATGTCGCGTCGCCATGCGACGACGTTCGGCATCACCTGCTGCACACGCCGCTGCATGTCGGCGGCGCCGGGTGCCTGTGCGTAGACGGTGCCGCCGGCGAGCGAAACGGCCAGCAGGGCGAAGGTCGAGAGCGTGTTCGGGCGCATGGGTCCGGGATGAAGAAGGTGGTAGCAATCTGGCCTCGTGCGCGACGCCACCGCCATGTGTTCCTCGCCGGCGGGCCACAGGCTATCTTCGTCCGCCCATGAAGATCCTCGCCTACATCACGACGTCGCTCGGAAGCGGCCGTCTGCGAATTCGCATTGCCCCCGCGATCGTGCTTGGGTGCGTCGGGACGGCGGTGCCGGTCATACCTGCGGAATCGCAGGCTGCCATGGCCGACCGCATCCTGTACAACGCGCACATCTGGACCGGCGACTCGTCTCGACCGACCGCCACGGCCATCGCGATTCGCGGCGACCGCATCGTCGCCATCGGCACCGACGCCAACGTCCGCGCGCTCGCCAGACCGTCAACGCGATCCGAGGATCTGGGCGGTCGCCAGGTGTTTCCCGGATTCCACGACGCGCACTGGCACCTGCCCACGCGTCGCCAGGCGGACCTCGGCGGTGCGAAGGACGCCGAGGAGATAGTGACGCGACTGCGCGCATTTGCGGCCACACTGCCCAACGATGCGTGGATCACCGGGCGCGGCTGGATGCCCCACATGTTCCAGAACAACGCGGCGCATGGGAGACATCTCGACGCCGCGTTTCCGAATCGTCCGGTGCTCATCACCGACCGCGACGGGCACCAGGTGCTGGCCAACTCGCGTGCGCTTGCACTCGCCGGGGTGACCGCGACGACCGCCGATCCTTCCGGTGGCACCGTCGTGCGCGACCCGAGTGGTCGCGCGATCGGGCTGCTCCAGGAAACCGCGATGGGGCTGGTGCGGCGGATGCTTCCCGCGCCGAGTGCCGACGAAGTGTATGCGTCGCTGCGCCACGAGATGGGCAAGGCGGCAGCGATGGGGCTCACGTCACTGCAGCTGGCCAATGGGCTGAGCACCGCCGAAACCGTTGCATTCGAGCGTGCGTTGGCGGCCGATTCGTTGATCGTGCGGTTCCTCATCGCGGTTCCGTTCGTCGACAGCGCGAGTGACTTTGCGTTGCGGTCGTTCGTGGCGCTTCGCGACCGACACACCGGTCCGACACTGCGGTACGGGATCGCGAAAGGGATGGTGGACGGGACCATCGACGCCGGCACCGCGGCGATGCTGGCGCCCTACGCGATTCGCGGAGGCACTGGTCTGCCTCGCTTTACCGCGGACAATCTCGCCAGGGCTGTTCAACGGTATGACTCGGCGGGCCTTCAGGTGGAGTTGCACGCCATAGGCGACCGCGCCATCCGGATGGCGCTCGACGCATTCGATCGGGTGGCTAGGGTGAACGGGCCTCGCGATCGGCGCGGACGCGTAGAGCACATAGAAGTTCCTGATGCCGCCGACATCCCGCGCTTCGCCGCGCTGGGTGTGATCGCGTCCACCCAGGCGATCTTCGCCACCCCCGACGCTAGCACGCTGGAGAACTACGAGCCGCTGCTGGGACCGGAACGGGCCACGCGGGCGATGCCGTTCAAGGCATTGGATGATGCGGGCGCGATACAAGCGTTCGGAAGCGATTATCCAGTGTTCCCCATGGATCCGCTTCTCGGCGTCTATACCGCCGTCACGCGCCAGTTGCCCGACGGCTCACCGGCCGGAGGATGGCAGCCTCACCAGCGCATCGCTGTGGAAGCCGCGTTGCGTCACTACACCGCCGGCTCGGCGTACGCCGCCTTCCGCGAGCGGGAGATCGGAGTGCTGCGCGCGGGGATGCTCGCCGACCTCGTGGTGCTTTCCGAGCCGATCGTCGGCGTGCCACCGGAAGCGCTTCTGCGCGCGCGGCCGGTGCTCACGATCATGGGGGGAAGGGATACGTTTCGAAAGCGCTGAGTACGATGTCGCCGTCGGCCGCGGCGTCAAGAAGGACCCTGTATCTCAAACGCCCAGCCACGTTCTCAACGCTAGCCGAGATCTTTCAGACGACGCTGGATCTGTGCATTAGACGGCGTCTGACACGCTGGCGAAAGTGAAGTCCCGCACCCGCAGCGAGGGCATGACAAGCCCTTCGGACAGACGCACCGGCCGGCCAATGGCTTCGAGCTTGTCCAGCATGAACAGCGGGCTCTCATTGAAGCGCATGTTGCGTACGGAGCGCGCGATCTTGCCGTTCTCGATCATGAACGTGCCGTCGCGAGTGAGGCCGGTGAACAACATCGTGCGCGCATTCACGGGCCGGATGTACCAGAACCGCGTGATCAAGACGCCGCGATCGGTGGACGCGATGATGTCATCCAGGGACTGCGTGCCGCCCAGCATCTTGATGGCGTTGGCCGATCCCGTTGGCGCGCGCCCCTGTTTCTGGGCCCAGAAGCGCGACGAGGAGAGCGAGTTCAACACGCCGTTCTCCACCCAGGCCTGACGCGTGACGGGGAGCCCTTCGCCGTCGAATGGCGACGACAGAAGCTGTTCGTCAGCGGGATCTGAGATGATGGTAACGCGTTCATCCACGATCTTCTCGCCGACGCGCGTGCCGCCCCCTTGCTTGGAGAAAGCGCTGCGGCCTTCCTCCGCCGAACGGGCGTCAAAGGCGTTGGCGATGAGGGAGACGAGGTCGCCGGCCGCCTGGGGCTCGAGGATCACGGTGTAGCGTCCCGGCTCGATGGTGGCAGGGTTGCGCGAGAGTTGCGCCTTCGCGATCGCGGTGTCGCTCACCGCCTTGAAGTCGACCTTATTCCAGTCGGGATGGTTGGCGCCGCCCCAGCCGGATCCCGTGCCGTCGACGGTACGCACGGTCTCAGAGAAGTCCACCGAGGTGGACGCACGGTACGCGAACAGTCCCTTGTTGTTCCCGATCGCGGTCATGCCCGCGTTGGTGACAAGCAGTCCCGCCGCCGTCAGTCCGCCCGCGGCCTTCGCCGACGCCAGCGCCACTCCGGCGGCACGCGCCCGCGACTCGGCGGTGGCGTTCGCGGTGGCCGCGAAGTGCGCGTCTACTTCCTTATATACCTGGGCGCCAAGCAGGGGCATCTTCTCCGGGTTCGCCGGCGCCAGGCGCGCGAGCGATTCCGACTGCCGCACCACGCGCTCGAGGCCCTCTGTCGTGACGTCGTTGGTGCTGGTGACGGCAATGCGGTTGCCGAACGCGCTGGAGACGCGTACCGAGAGATCGCTGGCGCTGCCCGAGGTGGTGATGCGGTTGTCGGCGAAGCGGATATTCTTCTCGTCGCCGTCATTCAGCGTGACCTGCACTTCGTCGGCATGACCGAGCTTGATCACGCGATCGATGAGCACGCGTGCCTGCTCGCGGCTAAGCATCAGCGCGTCCTCCCGGTGTTGAGCACCGTCTGCGCCTTGAAGCGCGCGGGCGGACAGAAGTGCGATACGGCGCTCGTTTGCCCGGGCTCGCCCTTGCCGTCGCTGAACGTCGCGCCATGACCGTAGCTGCGTTAGCCGCCGATCAGGTCCATGGCGTTCCAGAAATCCGGCGTGCGCATCTGGTATGCGACGTCCTTGAGCTGCCCCACGATCTTGCCGCCCTTGATCTCGTAGCATAGCTGCGCGCCGAACTGCCCGTTGTAGCGCTGCTGGTCTATCGAGTACGTACCGCGGCTGTACATCAGGATGCCCTTGTCCGTGGCGGCAACCATGTCGTCGAGCGTGATGTCCGCGTCGCCGGGGAGCAGGGAGACATTGGGCATGCGCTGGAACTGCATGCTGCCCCAACTATCCGCGTGGCAGTTGCCGTGCGAGCGCAGTGGGCGGCTCTGTTGTTTGTACCACCAGTCCAGCGACGGCGCCAACTCGCGCGTGGTTTGGTAATCATTGAAGATGCCGTTCCTGACGATGAGGAAATCGTCGGGCTTCACGCCGTCGTCGTCGAAGCCGATGGTGGCGCAGCCGCCCTCCTGCGAGCGGTCGCCCTGAAGGTTCATGAAGTCCGGGCCCAGGCGGAACTTGCCCAACCGCTCGCGCGGCGGTGCCATGAAGCTGGTGCCCGCCATATTGGCCTCGTGTCCCATCGCGCGATCCAGCTCGGTGGAGTGACCCAGCGTCTCGTGGATGGTGAGAAACAGGTTGGAAGGATGTAGTACCATGTCGTATGCGCCAGGCTCCACGCTGCGCGCTTTGAGTTTCTCCGCCGCCTGCTCGGCCCAGAGGCGGCCGTTGGTGACGATGTCCTGTTCCAGGATGTATTCGTAGCCGCGCCCGATGGGCTGCACGGCGTTGCTGCGCGACTGGAAGTCGCCGTTGTCGCTGGCGACCGCGGTGACGCTGAAGGGAAGGTCGCTGCGGACGATGGTCTGCGTGATGATCGAACCGTCCGTGTTGGCGTAGTGCTTTTCTTCCTTCACGAACGACATACCGCTTTGGACGAATCGCGCGTTGGGAACCTTCAGCACTTCGGCGTTCGCCTTGAGCAGCAGTGCCGCTTTCTCCTCGAGCGGAACGGCCCACGGGTCGGTAGCGTACGCGCTCCTCCACGTCTGTCGTCCGTTCTTCTCGCCAGGCGCGAGGATGATGGGCGCGGCGCCGGGGAGACGGTTGGCCCTGGCGATGGCAATCGCTTCGCGCACCGCGGCGGACACGCCACCGGGGGTGAGGCTTCGCGTCCCCGCAAAGCCCCACGTGCCGCGCACCAGTGCGCGCACGCCGAGCCCGATGGTCTCCGTGTCCGAGACATTGAGAATCTGTTGCTCGCGCGTGGAGATGTTCTGGCGCAGGTAACGCCCGATGCGCGCGTCGGCGAAGGTGGCGCCGGCGGAGCGCATCTGGTCGATGGCCTGGAGGAGCAGCTTTTCGATCTCGGGTGGCTCGAGCTCCGCCAGCCGGGCGGCGATTGCCTGGGCGGGATTGAGCAGCCTGCCGGCGACGATGACGCCAGCCGCGGCGGCGGTGGATTTGAGAAAATCGCGACGTTTGGGCATGCGGCGACGTTAGCGAGTTGGTGTCGCGTTGTCATCAGTCCAAGTGGACCGACCAGGGCAGGACGTTGAGATCTCGACGCTAGTCGATGCCCAGATACTGAAACGACGGATTGGGCACCTGCGATACGTTCACATCCAGCGGCAACCTGTGCCCGCGCCATTCCTCCATCACGTCGATGACGCCCTGCCACATCGCCGCGAAGGAATGCCCCACTTCGTGCGGCGCCTTGTCCGGCGTGAAGTCTCTGCCGCCGGCGATCCAGAACGGCGGCTCCTCGGCTCGGCCAGCCTTCACATATAGCGCCTTCACATCCTTATATATGAGCGCCGCATTGCGGTTATGGGCGTAGTAGCCCGGGCGATACCGCCCGTCCGCCAGCAAGTGCGCGGTCCAGGCGCGATAGTAGTCGCGCATCTTGCTCGGCGTGGATCGCATGTACTCGATGTCCAGAAAGATCACGCTGCCGCGAGGAAAGCCCTCGGCTTCGGTGCGCAGTATCGCGTCTTTGGCCTCGATTGTTCCCCGCGTTCCGTTCACGAGTTGTGCGTTGCAGTCGTCCAACGGCCGCTGCGTCGCGCTCACCTTCGTGCGCACGGGCACGCGCACCGTGCGCTTCACGGGCACCTTCCGTGTCACGTATCGCGCCACGCGCTTGCCGTTCACGGTGCGATACACTTTGACGCGCTTGCTCACCATCTGCGTGTGACGCACGCTCTTGTAGGTGATTTCATATCCGCGCGGCTGCTTGTCCCACGTCTGCTGGCCGACGTAAATCACAGCCATGCCCCAGCCCATGTCCGTGAGGGTGTCGCGTTTGCCCACCCACGAGCGACCCTTGTGACAGGGGGCGGGCAGATAGTAACCCACCCACTCGTACGGGACGTCGTCCTCCCGCCACGCGAGCATGACCTCGTCACCGGGATACGCGTAGGTGTCGAATCCAAGGTGGCGTCCGGCGCGATCGGGACCGCCCTTGCGGGCAAGTCCGTCCAGCGCATTCGGCAACCCTTCCGCGATGTCCACGGCGAGCGCCATAGGCGAACCCGCCAGCTGGGGCTGATTCGTCGTGACGAACACGGCCGCTATGGAAGCGGTAATCAGCGTTCTGAGGTGTTGCTTCAGCATGGGCCCGCCTCCATCGGCTGACTGTAGTACTTGCGAGAGCCGTACCCCGGAAGCGTCGAAAAGTGCGGCAAGTCACACGCGCGCATTATCATATCGTTGTGACCGGCATCGAGAATTTCGGCCGACTCTGCGCGCGAGCCGTCATCGTGGCGCTGGCGTGCTCACGCTTCGGCGTCGCGCAGTCGCAGGCACAGACGCCCGCGCCGGCGGCCTCGACGTGGCAGCCGGATCGGCCACTCCTCATCGTTGTCGCCGACGTCGGTCAGGGCGACGCCGCACTCATCATCACGCCGGCAGGGAAGCACATTCTTGTTGACGCGGGGCCAAGTACGGGCGCGATGGAACGGCTGTTCTTCGAGTCGACGATCGACACACTCGACCTTGTGATCGCATCGCACAACCACGCCGATCATATCGGCGGCATGCCCTGGGTGTTCAACCGCTTCGTCGTTCGCAGGTACATGGACAATGGCGTGCCGCATGCCACGAGCGTCTATCGCAACACGATGGTCGCCGTGGAGCGCGAACCAGGATTACAGTATCTTCAAGCGACGGAACGCACCATCACGGTAGACAGCGTCAAGCTGCATGTCCTCCCTCCGCCAATGCTCGACGCCGCGCAGAACAACAACTCGGTGGGCGTCCTTGTCGAGTACGGGACGTTCCGGGCGCTGTTCACGGGCGACTCGGAGCGTCGTGAGTTGAACCACTGGCTGTCGCAGCGCGAGATTCCTCGCGTCAACTTGCTCAAAGCGGCGCACCACGGCGCGTCGAACGGCGTCACGCAAGAGTGGATTGCGGCGCTGCAGCCGACGCACGTGATCATTTCAGTCGGGCGCGGCAACCGCTACAGTCACCCGGCCGTTAGCGTAGTGCATGGATGGAGAAACACCGGCGCGGTGGTCTATCGGACTGACGCTGAAGGCGACATCATGGTCCCCGTGCAGTTCGACGGGACATACCAGGTGATCTCCACGAAACACAACGTGCTGTCGGCAAAGATCCGCAATTGAGCGAGCCTTCCGGCACCGTGCGCGTAGCGGTGGATCGTCGTGAGAGCGCCGTGGTCGTACTCATCGACGACGGCGGCCAGACGTACGAGGTGACGGCCAAGCGGCTGCCCTCGGATTGTCGCAAGGAGGGCGCGGTACTCGACGTCCCACTCAGCGCGACTGGCCAACCGCAGTGGAACGAAGCCTTGCGGAACAGGGACGAGGAGAGGAAACGCACCGCCGAGGCGAGCGAGCGCTTGCAGCGCCTGCGGGGGACGGATCCTGGAGGCGACATTCAGCTCTAGACTGGGAACAGTTCCCGCCGTTGGGTAGCGCTCCAATCTTCGCACTGCGAGTATTCCCTCCCTCAACATTGCCGAGGAACTCCGGAATGCCCCGCCCCCGCCTGAACTTCGGGCAGATGGTCAACATGAGCTTCGGTTTCCTCGGCATACAATTCGGCTGGGGGCTGCAGCTCGCGAATATGTCCGCGGTGTACGAGCGCCTGGGCGCGCGACCGGACGAGGTGCCGCTGCTCTGGCTCGCTGCCCCGGTCACGGGCCTGCTCGTGCAGCCCATCATCGGCGCGCTGAGCGATCGCACGTGGGGGCCGCTGGGACGCCGGCGTCCCTATTTTCTTGCCGGCTCCATCCTGGCCTCGATTGCGCTGTTCATCATGCCGACGTCCACGTCGCTCTGGATGGCGGCCAGCCTGCTGTGGATTCTCGACGCGTCCATCAACATCTCCATGGAGCCGTTTCGCGCGTTCGTAGCGGACAAGCTCGACATGTCGCAGCGCACCGCCGGCTTCGTGATGCAGTCGTTCTTCATCGGGGTGGGCGCCAGCCTGGCGAACGCGCTGCCCCTCGTCTTCAGCTGGCTGGGCGTCGAAGGTAGCACCGCAAGCGGCATTCCGCTGTCGGTGAAGTATTCGTTCCAGGTGGGCGCCGCGGTTTTTCTCATCGCAGTGCTCTGGACCGTTGCGACCACCAGCGAGTTTCCACCCGAAGATGCCGCCGCATTCGACCGCGCCAAGCGGGGACGCGGCGGCCTGGGCGCGTTGTTCTCTGAGATCGGCGAATCCATCCGCGACATGCCTGCCACCATGAAACAGCTGGCCGTCGTGCAGCTCTTCACGTGGATGGGGCTGTTTTGTATGTGGCTCTTCTTCGTGCCCGCCACCGCGCGACATGTGTTCGGCGCAACCGATCCACGATCGCCGCTCTACACGCAGGGTATGGAGTGGGGCGGGTTCGTTTTCGCGTTTTACTCCATCACGTGCTTCATCGTCGCGCTGGCGCTTCCCAAGCTGGCGGCGCTCACCAGCCGCAAGACGGTGCACGCGGCGTCGCTCGTGTGCGGGGCTGCCGGACTCCTGTCCGTGTTCCTGATCCACGACAAGTATCTGCTACTGCTCAGCATGGTAGGCGTCGGGATCGCGTGGGCGTCGATTCTCTCGATGCCCTACGCCATTCTGTCCACCGCGCTACCGGCGGAGCGGATGGGTGTGTATATGGGGGTGTTCAATTTCTTCATCGTCATCCCCGAGATCGTGGCGTCGCTCGGGTTCGGACCCGCGATCCGCTTCCTGTTCGGCGAGAACAACCCCAACTCGCCGCTGTACGTCGTGATGTTGGGCGGGGTGTGTCTGTTGGTGGCGGCGGGGTGTGTGACTTTTGTGAAGGATCTCGGCGAGACCGCAGCGCGGGAATAGCGAGCGGGAAAGGGAAACTGAAAGGGCGGGAGCCGTTTCCCGTTCCGCGTTTCCTTATCCAGTTTTTGGCTGCAATGCCATAAGCCGCTTCAACCGCGCCCGCGCATCGACGATCGCCGGTAGCGTCGGTTCTGCCTCAGCCCATTCCGACAGGAACGTTTCGTATTCCTGTCGCGCGCGCACGTTGTCGCCCGTTCGCTCGTACAATTTCCCCAGCCTGTAGCGCGCCAGACTCCAACCGAACTGCGCCTCGTACCCGACGTTCGCGTGG
>JANNJV010000492.1:0-10363 GCA_031395945.1 Gemmatimonadota bacterium
GGTACCACTCGCGATCCCAATGCGTGTGCGAAACGAGGCAGTAGAGCATCAACTACAGAAGCACAAACGAGCCGAGCCGCAAGCGCACCGTGTGCGCCCGCGGCTCGACTAGATGGTGCGCACGGGCGAGCTACGCGATCGGTTTCCGACCCGTGATCACTCGATACAGGATCACGATCACCGCAATTACCAGCAGAATGTGAATCAGTCCGCCGCCGATGTTGAACGCAAACGCGCCCAGCGCCCACAGGATCAGCAGAATCACCGCGATGGTTACGATCATTGTCAGGCACTCCTTGAGGTAATTGGGGTTGGGCTGGACCGTTCCCGCTCGAGCCCGCCACCGGGCGTGCTCGTCACTCGGCTGAGATACACGCGTACGGCACGTACATCGTGGCCCACGTCGACCATGAGGATTGCCAGATCACCCACGCCCCAAAGGGCGCCTGCCAGCACAATCAGTCTGCTGGCCTCCCCAAGGAGTGTCGGAATGGATGCGCTGCCTTGCGTTGTCAGCCCGGTAACGATCTCGGCTACCAGCAGCAGCAGCAGGATGATCGCGATCAGGCGAAACAGCTTGGACAGGTACCGCAGACCGACGTAGGGCTCGAGGTCGGTCGCCCGAACGCCCGGAATCTCCGGTTGCTCGACCTCCTCATTGCCGCGGCTCGGCTCCGTGCCGGCCCCCTTCCCTGGTCGCACATCACCGACGAGATCGCTTGTGCGTCTCTGCTCCGCCATTTTATCCCCCTCCGGATCCGGTCCAGCGTGCGCGGTAGCCGCGCGTGTCGATGTGAATGAAAGGTCCGTGCCCGCAGCACGCGACATACACGCCTGTCCCCCCGATCAGCTCGGGATGGTCCTGCTCCACGCGATCCACGCTCTCCTGAATAAAGCGCGCATCACGCACGTCAGTACGGCCGTCATGGTTGAGGTCGTCCATGGTACCGTTGTGATCGTTATCGATAAAGATATCCGAGGCGTCGCCATACATATGGCGGCTGAGGCCGGCGCGTCCGGCAGTGTTGCCGCCGCCTTCGTTATATGAGGGGGTTCTGAATCCACTCATCACGGTGACGCCGCTGATGTCCACGCCACGCGCACTCAAGTCTGCCAGCACAAGCTCGAGCTTGTCGATCAACCGAAGCTCCAGCACAAGATATTTCGGCCACACGTTCGGCTGATTCTTGGTGAGAAAGTGTTGAAGCTGGAAGTGTTCCGACACCTGGGTGCTCTGATTCTCCGGCGTCACCTGGATGAACCCCCGCGGATTGGCATACCGGTCCGCTGGCGCTTTGGGTGGGCCGACGCGACCCCGGCGTTCGCCCGGCCAGCTTCCCAACATGTACGTGCCGATCCGTCCACGCTGCTTCGCGCTGAATGGCGTCAGGCTGAGCTGCACGAAATTGTTCACCGCGCTGAGCGCCTTGTCCATCTCGCTGGGAAGCGCGGTTCGTGCGCGAAGCTTCCCGCTCGTTCCGCGCGCGCGGTTGGCCAGTGCCTCGAGCGTGGCGTCGGTCACGTATGCCGCGGTCGGTGCGGGCCCAACGAGGGCGGCGCTCACCGTACGCGTTGGCGACGGCAGAGCTTCTCCGCTACGTGCGGCCGCGTTGGCGTACGCGATGGACCAGCTCCACGCGATGGCGAATAGCGCCAGCAGCGAATAGCCGGCGACCACCACTGCACGCTCGCCACGCGCACTCATGCCCAGGCGCGCACGGCGCGCCCGTGATCGCGCATCGGTTGACCCACCCGGTGTGTCTGGGTTGTTTCCTGCGGTTGTCGGCTCCGCCATTCTCAATCGGTGCATGGACCAGTTAATCGAACTCTTCAATCGTCTCCGTGACGTCAAAGCCCTTGTGGCCTGGGGCGGCTACGTTGGCCTGACGACGATCATTTTTGCCGAAACGGGTCTGCTGATCGGTTTTTTTCTTCCGGGTGATTCGCTACTGGTCACCGCCGGTTTACTGTCGTCGCAACCAGAGTTCGGTCTGAACGTGTGGCTTCTGGGAACTCTCCTCACCGTGGCGTCGATCATCGGAAACGCCGTCGGCTATTTCATCGGCCAGATGAGCGGCCCGCGGCTGTTTCGCAGAGAGGAGTCCCTGTTCTTCAAACCCCGGTATCTCAAACAAGCGCGCGATTTCTACGAGCGTCATGGCGGCAAGACCATCATCCTTGCGCGATTCATGCCCATCGTTCGCACATTCGTTCCGGTCGTGGCGGGCGCGGCTGGAATGTCGTACGGGCGATACACGTTGTACAACATCGTGGGCGGCGTAACCTGGATCTGGAGCCTGCTGCTGATGGGATACTTTCTGGGACGCTACATTCCCGGCATAGACGAGCACATCGAGAAGGTGATTCTCGCGGTGATCTTCGTGTCGTTGCTGCCGGCGCTGATTCATTGGTTGAAGGGCCGGCGCGCCCGAACTGACGTATCGACTACTCCGCTCTGACACATCAGGAGAATCGTATGGCATTCACTCTTCCTTCGCTGCCGTATCCCGCGTCGGCGCTCGAGCCCCACATTGATGCCCGCACGATGGAGATCCATCACGGAAAGCATCATCAGGCCTACGTGACCAATCTCAATGCCGCGCTGGACAAGGCGACCGAGCTGCAGAGCAAATCGCTGGAGCAACTGTGTTCCAGCATCAACAGCGTTCCGGAATCCGTGCGCACCCCAATTCGGAACAACGGCGGCGGCCACTGGAACCACACGTTTTTCTGGGAGATCATGGGTCCCGGTGCCGGCGGCGCCCCAGCCGGTAAGCTTGGCGACGCCATCAAAGCCACGTTCGGCGACTTCGACAAGTTCAAGGAGCAATTCGCGGCCGCGGGGGCCGCACGGTTCGGCTCAGGATGGGTATGGCTGCTGAACGACAGCGGCAAGCTTTCCATCACCAGCACGCCAAACCAGGACAATCCGCTCATGGACGGCAAGACGGCGAAGTCCATCCTGATCGGGCTCGACGTATGGGAGCACGCGTATTACCTGAATTATCAGAACCGCCGGCCTGACTACATCAAGGCGTGGTGGAATGTCGTGAACTGGAAGGCGATCGAGAAGCGGATGTAGTACCGGCCACGAGATCGTCGATGCCGCCCTCGCCGGGGCGGTCGGCGCCTGCGGTACGCGCGCCGTGGCGCCGTGAGCGCCATGCCAGGGCCGGCGGAGTGACGAAGGTCGTGGCGAGTACCATGAGCATGAGGGCGCCGTATTCGCTGACGCTCACCGCGCCCGCGGCGAGACCCATCCGCGCGAAAATCAGCCCCACCTCGCCTCGGGGGATCATCCCGATGCCGACGAACATCTTGTCGCCCTTGAACCACCACGGCGCGTAGCCGGCCACCAACTTCCCCGCGATGCCGCACGCGATCAGGGCGGCGCCCAGCACAAGGGCTTGCGGGTTTGCCAGCGCCTTCAGATCCACCGCCGCTCCGACAGACGCGAAGAATATCGGCACAAAAAAATGCCCGATGGTCGTGGTGGCCTTTTCGATGTCGTGACGCTGCGGAAGCTTGAACAACACGAGACCGGCGGCGAACGCACCGACGATCATGGCCGACCCGGAGCGCTGCGCCAACCATGCCATGAGAAATGCAAAGGCCAGCCCGAAGAGACCAAGCGCGCCGGCCGCACGAATGCGCTCGACAACTCTGAAGACGGGCGCGGCAATGATACTGCCGATCACGATCGCTGCCGCGACGAATGCGACCGCGATGCCGCCGATTCTGGCGACGGAGCCGCCGGTCAGGTCGGCGCCGGACACCGTCGCCGCGATCACCGCAAGTATGATCAGTCCAATGATGTCATCGATCACCGCCGCACCGAGAATCACACGCCCTTCGCTGCTGTCCAACCAGCCCAGCTCCGACAGGACGCGCGCGGTAATGCCAACGGACGTGGCGCATAGCGCGGCTCCGCACACGAGCGCGTTGATCCGCGGCAGCCCCAGCGCCAGCGCAGCCGTGTATCCGAGGGCCATGGGAACCGCCACACCCGCGATGGCGACGGTAGTCGCCGCCGGCCCGACGCGGATCAGGGACGCAAGCTCCGTTTCCATTCCGATCGCGAAGAGCAGAATGATGACTCCCAGCTCGGCCATCGCATGGATGACTGGATCGGCCGGATCGACGAGACCGAGCAGCGAGCCGCCGAGCAGCACACCGGCCAGTAACTCGCCCAGGACCGCGGGTTGGCCGATACGTTGCGCCAACTCGCCCAGCACTTTGGTCGCGACGAAAATCGCGACGAGCGCGACGAGAACCGGACCTCCGTTGAATCCAGCGTCGGGAGCGGCGGCTGCGAGCAGCCCGCTCAATTCCGTCACTGCGCGGCCTCGCCCTCGAGGTAGGTGTAGCCTTCCAGACCGGCGACGTAGTCGGCGATGAAGGTGTTGGCCTCCTGCCGCGACAGGTGCTTCGCGCTACCCACTTTGCGCCGGAACACCTGCAACAGGTCGTTGGCGCGGAACTGCACGTAGTTCAGCACTTCGGTCACGGTGTCGCCATGCACCAGGTCTGTCACCGAATAGCCGGCGCTGGGATTGAGGCGAATGTGCACCGCGTTGGTGTCACCGAAGAGGTTGTGCAAGTCCCCCAGGATCTCCTGATACGCTCCGGTCAGGAAGACGCCCAGCATGTACGGCTCGCCGTCCTTCGGTTCATGCACCTCGAGACTCGGACTGCCCTCCTTGCCGCCAACGAAACGATCGATCTTGCCATCCGAATCACAGGTGACATCCTGGATGGTGGCGCGCTTGGTGGGCTCCTCGTCAAGGCGGTGGATGGGAATGATCGGGAAGAGCTGGTCGATGGCCCAACTGTCGGGGAGCGACTGGAAGACCGAGAAATTGCAGAAGTATCGGTCCACCAGCGACGCTTCCAGGTCGAGGATGATGTCCTCGAACTGGTCCTTATGGCGCACGACGTGGCGCGCGATGACGTTCAGGGTGGCGAAGTAGATCCGCTCGGCAATGGCGCGCCCCCGCAGCGACAACACACCCGTGTTGAACAACTCGTGCGCCCGCTCCTTGTCGAACGTGAGGTCGTGATAGATCTCGCGAACGCGCCGACGCGAAAGATTCTTGCGGGACGCGTCCTTGTGATCCGCCGCCATCTCGTGCAACAGCGTGTGATCGTCCTCGGTGACGTCCGGGATCGCCCGCACTTCGTGGGACTCCACGTCGATCACCTTGAGCAGCAGTAACGCATGGTGCGCCGTCAGCGCACGCCCTGATTCGCTGATCAGGTGCGGCATGGGAAGCTCATGCTCCCTGCACGCTTCGGCGATCGTGTACACGATGTCGTTGGCGTACTCCTGGAGCGAATAGTTCACGCTGGAGTCGGATTCGGAATTGGTGCCGTCATAGTCCACACCCAGTCCGCCCCCGACATCCAGATGGGTGACGTTCAGCCCCATTTGCTTCAGCTCAACGTAGAAACGGGTGATCTCCTGCAATCCGTTCTTGATGAAGCGGATGTCGGTGATCTGCGACCCGAGGTGAAAGTGGATGAGCCGGATCCAGTCCAACTTGTCTGCGGCGCGCAACTTCTCGATGGCGGTCATGAGGTCCGACGAGTTCAGCCCGAACTTCGACTTCTCGCCACCGCTCTCCTTCCAGCGACCAAAGCCGCGCGAGGCCAGCTTGATGCGAATGCCGGCCGTGGGCTTCACCTCGAGCTCGTCCGCAACCTGGAGCAGGACGTCGATTTCGCTGAGCTGCTCCATGACAACGAAGACCTGATGCCCGAGCTTCTGCCCCATCAGGGCAAGCCGCATGAACTCTTCGTCCTTGTACCCGTTGCAGATGATCAGATGGTTGGTGTGCTCCGCGAGGCCCAACACCGCCTGGAGCTCCGGCTTGCTGCCGCATTCCAGGCCGATACCGTGGCGGGACCCGAACTCGACGATCTCTTCGACGACGTGTCGCTGCTGATTGACCTTGATGGGGTAGACGGTGGTGTAGCCTCCCGAATAGCCGAACTCCTCGCGCGCGTTCGTGAAGCGCTGGGTAAGCGCATCCAGACGCGAGCGAAGGATGTCGGAAAAGCGCAACAATACGGGCAGCTGGACGCCCTGTTCCTCGAGGTCGTTGGCCAGCTCGTACAGGTCGAGCTCGCGATCCGGATGCTCCTGATCCGGCCGCACCACCACGTGCCCGCTCGCGTTGACGTCGAAGAATCCCGCGCCCCACCCTTCGATGTTGTAGAGCGCTTTTGCCGACTCGACCGTCCACCCCACCGGCGGCGGCGCTGGCGTTTCCGGGGAAGTCTGCGTCGTGGGAACAGTCGGCGTGGCCATTGGCTGAACTTAAATGAGAAGTGGAGACTAGGGGTACAGCAATTCCACGCGCCATCCGCCGTCTTCGCGAACGAACAGCTGCCGCTCGTGCAGGCGGCTCGCTTTCCCCTTCCAGAACTCGATCACGCTTGGCACCAGGCGAAACCCCGACCAGAACGGCGGGCGCGGGACCGCCTTTCCTTCAAACTTGCTCTCGAATTCGGCAAGGCGCGCGTCGAGGTCGCCGGCGCGCGCCATCGGCCGGCTTTGCCGCGACGCCCAGGCGCCCAGCTGGCTGCCACGCGGGCGTGTGGCGAAATAGGCGTCCGCCTCGGCGTCAGTCACCGGCGTTACACGTCCTTCGATACGAACCTGCCGCTCGAGCGGAGACCAGTGAAAGGTCATGGCGGCTCGGCGATTGGCGGCCAGCTCGCGCCCTTTCCGACTCTCCAGGTTGGTGTAGAAAACGAACCCGTGCTCATCGACGTCCTTCAGCAGCAGCATGCGGAGTGAGGGCTGCCCCTCCTCGCCCACCGTTGCCAGCGCGAACGCGGTGGGTTCCGGCATCCGATCGGGAGGAAGCGCCCGTGCGTCCTCCAGGTGCTCCTTGAAGAGAGCGATCGGATCGCGGAGGGGCTGCACCTTGGTCATGAGGGCGTTCGGCGGATACGCAAACCGCGCTAGCGGTCTCCGTCGAGGATGCCGCCCAGCCCGCCGAGCAGGCCGCCCTCTTCGCGTCGTCCGCCGCCGGACCGCGGCGCGGCAGCGATGATACGATCAGCCAGACGTGAGAACGGCAGCGTCTGGAGCACGACGCGTCCAGGACCCGTGAGCTTCATGAAGAACAGCCCTTCGCCGCCAAAGAGCGCCGTCTTGACGCCCGGCACCACCTGGATGTCGTAGTCCACCGTTTCTTCCATGGCGACCAGACAGCCCGTGTCCACACGCAGGGTCTCACCGGCCGCGAGTTTCAGCTCGGCGAGCGTTCCGGACGCGTGCAGGAACGCCAGCCCGTCGCCCTCCAGCTTCTGCAAAATGAAGCCTTCGCCGCCGAAAAACCCCGCGCCGATGCGCCGATTGAAGGCGATGCTCACCTCGATGCCGAAGGCCGCGCACAGAAAGGCATCTTTCTGCGCGATGATGCGGCCCTTCCACTGGCGAAGATCCAGCGGCAGGATCTTGCCCGGATACGGGGCGGCGAAGGCAACGTCGCGGCGCTGCCGTCCGTCGTTCGTGAATGTCGTGACGAAGAATGAATCGCCCGCCAACGCGCGCTTGGCCCCGGTCAACAGGCGCCCCACCAGTCCCCCACTCTTCCCAGTAGGGTCCAGCACCGTGTTCATGACGATGTCGTCCTGCATGTACATCATGGCGCCGGCCTCGGCGACGACGGTTTCCGCGGGATCGAGTGTCACGATCACCGCCTGCATGTCGTCGCCAATCAGGCGATAGTCGATTTCGTGTGCCATATCGGTATGTTAGTGGCTGATGCTTCTCGAGCGCTACTACGACGAGTCGCTCGCACAAGCGAGCTACATGATCGGCTGCGAACAGACGCGCGACGCGATCGTGATCGATCCCAACCGCGATGTCGAGTCGTATCTGCGCGCGGCTGCCACTCGCCGGATGCGCATTCGGTACGTCACGGAAACCCACATCCACGCGGACTTCCTGTCGGGCAGCCGCGAGCTGGCAAGCCGCGCCCGAGCCACGTTGCTCCTGTCGGACCACGGCGGCGCGGATTGGAGTTACACCTACGCCGGTAGCGCTGCTGCGCAGCTGCTGCACGACGGCGACGTCATCACCGTGGGCGCCGTGCGACTGCAGGTGCTGCACACACCCGGACACACGCCGGAGCACGTCTGCTTCCAGGTGACGGATACGGCGGCGAGCGACCGGGCTCTGGGAATCGTCACGGGCGATTTCGTGTTTGTCGGAGACGTGGGGCGCCCCGATCTGTTGGAGCGCGCCGCGAGCGTCGCAGGCACCATGGAGCAGTCGGCACGCGAGCTGTACGTGTCGCTCCAACAGCTCCGCAACCAGCCGGACTATCTGCAGCTCTGGCCCGGCCACGGTGCCGGCTCCGCCTGTGGCAAGGCGCTCGGCTCGGTACCCCAAACCACGCTCGGCTACGAGCGTCTCGTGAATCCCGCGTTCCAGCAGCGGTCGGAGGACGCGTTCGTCCGCTGGGTGCTTGCAGACCAGCCCGAGCCGCCGCGCTACTTCGCGGTCATGAAGCGTCTGAATCGGGATGGCCCTTCGCCGCAACCCGCTTTCGAATCATTCCGCCAGGTGGATGCCCGGATCGTGGAGACGGCGCTCGACCAGGATCACTGGGTCGTGGACGTGCGGGGCTCCGCGGATTTTGCGCAAATGCACATCCCCGGCAGCATCAACATTCCGGCGTCGAAGAATCTTCCGACGTATGCGGGCACGGTGCTCACCCACGAGCGCCCCATCGTCATCGTTGCGAAGACGCGCGACCAGGCGCAGGCGGTCATTCGCCAGCTGGCGCTGATCGGGATGGACCAGGTCTCCGGGTTCGCAACGCTCGACGTGCTGCAGCAGATCAAGAGCGCAGGGCGCCGGCTCGCGTCCGTGCGGACTATCGATCCCACCACGCTGGCGCGCCGGCTGGAGACCGATGGTCCGCGCGTGATCGACGTGCGCGGCATCTCGGAATGGAAGGAAGGTCACCTTCCGAAGGCCACGCACATCTATCTCGGTGTGCTCGAGGAGCAGACGGCGTCGGCGAGCCGTGATGCGCCGATCGTCGTTCACTGCCAGTCGGGAACGCGATCGTCGATCGCGGCGAGTCTCCTCATGGCGCGCGGCTTTACCGACGTCGCAAACCTGGCCGGCGGTTTCGATGCCTGGCGCAAGGCCGGCCTACCCGTCGTGAAGATCTGATGCGCCTGGTCGCCGCCGCTGTTTGTACCCTCGTCGTTTCCGCCGCGGCGCGTGCGCAAAGCGTGACGGCGCAGGACAGCGCTGTCCTGCTGGTTCCAGCGCGCGTATTTGATGGCGCGTCGGCGCAGACCCACGACGGCTGGGTCGTGCTCGTTCGGCGCGGACGCATCGAGGCGGTGGGACCGGCCTCGCAGGTCGTTGCGCCGCAGGGCGCGCAGACCATCCGGCTCGCCGGCCTGACCTTGTTGCCGGGTTTGATCGAGGGGCATTCCCACCTGCTGCTCCATCCATACAACGAAGCATCGTGGGACGACCAGGTGCTGCGCGAGCCGGAGGCATTGCGCGTGGCACGTGCGGTGAACCACGCGCGCGCCACCGTCCTCTCAGGATTCACCACGGTTCGCGACCTTGGCACCGAGGGCGCCGGGTACTCGGACGTCGGCCTCAAGCAGGCCATCGATCAAGGGATCATCCCCGGCCCACGCATGGTGGTGACGACGCGCGCGATCGTCGCAACCGGCAGCTACGCACCCAACGGATTCGACCCGCGCTGGGACATTCCGCAGGGGGCCGAGGAAGCCGACGGCACGGACGGGCTCACGCGGGTCGTGCGCGATCAGATCAAACGCGGCGCCGATTGGATCAAGGTCTACGCCGACTACCGCTGGGGGCCCAGCGGCGAAGCTCGTCCCACGTTCACGGAATCGGAGTTGCGCGTCATCGTCGAGGTTGCGGGGAGCAGTGGTCGGCCCGTGGTGGCGCACGCGTCCACCCCGGAGGGAATGCGCCGCGCCATTGTTGCGGGCGTCGAGTCCATCGAGCACGGCGATGGCGGAACGGCCGAGACGTTTCGGCTGATGAAGGAGCGCGGAGTCTACTTCTGTCCGACCGTGGCAGCGGGCGACGCCATTCAGCAGTACCGCGGCTGGAAGCGCGGCACGCCGGAGCCGGCGTCCATACGGGCAAAGCGCGCGAGCCTGCGTTTGGCGCTGGATGCCGGCGTCACGATCTGCAACGGCAGCGACGTTGGGGTGTTCACGCACGGCGACAACGTCCGGGAGCTGGAGCTGTTGGTGGACTACGGCATGACGCCAGCGCAGGCTCTTGTGGCAGCCACTTCCGTGAATGCGCGGATGCTGCACATGCAGGAGCGCATTGGAGCCG
>JANNJV010000546.1:0-8805 GCA_031395945.1 Gemmatimonadota bacterium
GCCTGCTGCCTCAGGGGCAAGCCGAGCGCGACCGGCGAGCCTTGAACATGGTCGCGCAGATGGATCTGGAGACCTTTGGAGGCTGCTCGCTGTTCGGGGAATGTCAGGCCGCGTGCCCCAAGGAGATCAGCATCGATTTCATCGCGCGGATGCACCGGGACTACCTGAAGGCGAGCGCTGTGGGTTCCGCGCTCTGAGCCGAACCCGAAGCTCAGAGCTTCGGGAGCGTCACCCCGGTCTGCTTTTGATACTTTCCGCCCTTGTCCTTGTAGGACACCTCGGGCTCCTCCTCGCCCCTGAAGAAGAGCACCTGGGCAATGCCTTCGTTCGCGTAGATCTTGGCCGGCAAGGGGGTGGTGTTCGATATCTCCAGCGTCACGAACCCCTCCCATTCCGGCTCGAATGGCGTGACGTTGGTGATGATCCCGCAGCGCGCGTAGGTGGATTTGCCGACGCAGATGGTCAGCACCTGACGAGGAATCCGGAAGTACTCGATGGAACGCGCCAGCGCGAAGGAATTGGCAGGAACGACGCAGACGTCGCCCTCGAACTCCACGAACGACTTGGGGTCGAACGCCTTGGGATCCACGATGGAGTTCATCACGTTGGTGAAAATCTTGAACTCGCTCGCGACGCGCATGTCGTAACCGTAGGAGCTGACGCCGTAGGAGATGACGCCGGTTCGCACCTGACGGCGCTCGAACGGTTCGATCATGCCGTGCTGTTCAGCCATCCGGGTGATCCAGCGGTCGGACATTATGGTCATGGGGCGTGAACCTAATCGGTTGCTCTGGGATTTCGGTCGGCATAGTTTTCTGCGCCGGACTTAGTGAAACTTTTCACGAAGTTGGGAACCCATGGCCCGCACGTACTTACCCGTACTTCTGCTGCTCGGATTCGTGGTGATGAATGCGGTGCTCATGTTGGGGCTCTCGCATCTCACCATGCGTTCACGGCCCACGGCCGTGAAGCAGACGCCGTATGAATCCGGCATGCCGCCGTTGGGCGACGCGCGCGAGCGGTTTTCGGTGAAGTTCTACATGGTCGCGGTGTTGTTCATCATTTTCGACATCGAGACCGTCTTCATGATTCCGTGGGGGGCGCATTTCCGCGAGTTGTCCTGCCTGGCACCACTGACCAACGGGGTCTGCGCGGCCGGGCAGACGTCGTTCTTCGGCCTCATTGAAATGCTGGTCTTCATTCTCATTCTGCTCGTCGGCTTCGTCTACGTGTGGAAGAAGGGAGCGCTGCAATGGGATTGAGCCCTGGTCCGGACCACAAGGAAGTCGTGCAGGGAATGGGCGAACCGTGGATGGCTACGCGCCTGGATTTCCTGGTCAACTGGTCGCGCGCCAACTCGCTGTGGCCCATGCCATTCGGCACGGCGTGCTGCGCCATCGAGTTCATGGCGTCGGCGGCCAGCAAGTACGATCTGGCCCGCTTCGGGATGGAGCGCATGAGCTTCTCGCCGCGGCAGGCGGACGTCCTGATCTGCGCCGGCCGCGTGCCCTTCAAGTTGGCGCCGGTGCTGCGACGCATCTGGCAGCAGATGCCACAACCCAAGTGGGCGATATCCATGGGCGCGTGCGCATCCACGGGCGGCATGTTCGACAACTACGCCGTTGTGCAGGGCATTGATACGATCATTCCGGTGGACGTATACGTACCGGGCTGCCCACCGCGTCCCGAAGGCCTGATCTACGGCATCATGCTGCTTCAGAAGAAGGTCATGGGCGAGCGGGCGAAGGACAAATCACTGCGGCGCGAGATGGAGCCCGATCCCAAGAGCCAGCTGTATATCCCGGCGCCCGTCATCGACGAACTGTCGGAGCCGTTCGGCAACTCGGTTCATCAGACCCGCTCCGGCCTGTGAGCGAACCCACTGCATTCACGCCCGTCATGGCGGGCGCGGCGGCGTCGGACGCACCAGCGCCGACATCGCCGAAGAACGTTCCCAACCGCGGGGGATCCGCGAACCCGTCGGCGGCCGCGATGCGCCAGCGCTTCGGCGCGGCGGTACAGCGCGTGGACGTGGTGTGCGGCGAAACCAACGTCATCGTCAGCAAGGCAAACCTCTCCGAGATTGTGCAGTGGCTGCACGACGACGACTCACAGCGATACGATCTGCTGGCTGACGTCACCGCGGTCGAGTTTCGCGACGCCGAGCTGCCGATTGAAGTGGTCTGGCACCTGCGCTCGCTGCCGTTTCGCCGGTTCTTGCGGCTCAAGGTGCTGCTCGCGAGAACGGAGCCACTTTCGGTCCCAAGCGTGTGGTCGATATACAGGGGCGCGGACTGGCTGGAGCGTGAGTGCTTCGACATGTTCGGCATCAAGTTCGAGGGACATCCGGATCTCCGCCGCATTCTCATGTGGGAGCAGTACAAGGAAGGATTCCCGCTGCGAAAGGACTTTCCGCTGCGCGGACGGTTCAGCCGCTCCGAGCAGTTGCGTCAGGCGCTCGCCGCCAATCCCGAGGCTCGGTATTCGATGGAAGAGCTGAGCATCGCGCAAGCATACGAGGATCTGCCCAAAGAAATGCGCCAGCGCCTGTCCACCGGCGAGAAGACGGGAGAGTAGACCACAGTGGCCACGACGAAGCGCACGGTGGAAGTGGAGTTGTCCACGACGGGTCTCGACTCGCAGGGACGTCCGACGCGTACACCGCTCGTCACCGACGAGTCCGGGAACGTGGCGACGCTCGAGGCGCCACCTGGCCTGGAGCCGGATCTGATTGGCGAGCACATGCTGATCAACATCGGCCCGCAACATCCGGCGACGCACGGCGTGCTGCGCCTGGTGCTGGAGCTCGATGGCGAGACGGTGGTACGGTGCATTCCCCACGTCGGCTATCTGCACTGCGGCTTTGAGAAGATTGGCGAGTATCGCCAGTACAATCAGATCATCCCGTGGACCGATCGCGAGGACTACCTCAACTCTCCCGGGAACAACGTGGCCTTCGCCCTCGGCGCCGAGCGGCTCTTTGGCATCGAGATCACGGAACGTTGCAAGGTGCTGCGCGTCATCACGTGCGAGCTGTCGCGCATCATGTCCCACCTGGTCTGGGCGGGAACGACGTGCATCGACATCGGCGCCTTTACGCCGTTCCTGTGGATGTTCTACCAGCGGGAGGCCATCTACAAGCTGCTCGAGGACTGGGTGGGCGCGCGCCTGACCACGTCCATCACGCGTGTAGGCGGCATGGCGGCGGACGTCCCCGAAGGGTGGGTGGACCAGCTCAAACACTTCGTCCGCACGTTTCCGAAAACGATGGCCGAAGTCGACCGGGTCGTGACGCGGAACGGCATCTGGGTGGGCCGCACCATCGCCCTTGGCGTGATGTCGGCGGACGAGGCGATCAACTACGGACTCACGGGCCCGATGCTGCGGGCGTCCGGTGTCGCGTACGACGTGCGCAAGGACTTCCCGTATCTCGACTACGAGACGTACGACTTCGACGTGCCGGTGGGGAGCAGCGGTGACGTGTACGACCGGTACCTCGTGCGGATGGAAGAGATGCTGCAGTCTGTGCGGATCATCGAGCAGGCCATCGCACGCTTGCCGGACGGTCCCGTGAATGTGGACGATCATCGCGTGGTCCTGCCGCCGAAGAGCAAGGCGACGAGCGACATGGAATCCATGATCCACCACTTCAAGCAGGTGATGGAGGGCCCGCGTCCGCCCATCGGCGAAGCATACGTCGCCGTCGAGAGTCCCAAGGGAGAGAAAGGGTACTACATGGTGTCCGACGGAACGTCCAAACCGGTGCGCTGGCGCATCCGCCCCCCGTCGTTCGTAAACCTCTCCGCCATCTCGAAAATGGTGGAGGGCCATCTGCTCTCCGACGTGATCGCCATCAACGCGAGCATCGACATCGTCATGGGCGAGATAGACCGATGAAACATTTCGCATGGTTGTCAACATGAGTACGCGCGAAATGGGTGAGTTACCTGCTCCTTCGCATGCCACGCACGCGGGTGAGCACGGCGACGAGTCTTATGAAAAGGTGTTCGTCGGCGATCGCCGCAAGGAACTCGACGACATCATGTCGCGCTATCCCACGAAGATGGCTGCGCTCCTGCCCGCCCTCTGGATTTTGCAGAACGCACGCGGTTGGGTGAGCGAAGCGGGCATGGCGGAAGTCGCCGAAGCGTTGGAGCTGACGCCGGCGTACGTGAAGGGTGTCGTGACGTTCTACACCATGTACCACCAGCATCCAGTGGGCCGACACTTCATTCAGGTCTGCACCACGTCGCCATGTCAGGTGTGTGGCGCCGAAGAAGTGCGCGACGCTTTTCTCCGGCACACGCACTGTGAGGAACTTGGTGTGACGTCGGACGACGGGAAGTACACGGTGATCGAAGTCGAGTGCCTGGGCGCTTGCGGCTTCGCGACACCGGTCATGATCAACGAACAGTTCATCGAATCCGTCACCCCGGCGAAGGTGCCGGCGATTCTCGCCGGTCTGAAATAATGGGCTATCCGAACAAGCCACACGGCCGCGAAACAACGGTATTGTCGAAGCATTTCGGCAATCGTGACGCGCTCACGCTCGAGGGCTGGAAAAAGCTCGGTGGTTATAAGGCCCTGGAGACCGCGTTGGGCATGACGCCGGCCGACATCGTGACTGTCGTGAAGGATTCGGGCCTGCGAGGACGGGGCGGCGCGGGATTCCCGACGGGCATGAAGTGGTCGTTCATGAAACCGGGCGACGGCAAGCCGCACTACCTCGTCTGCAATGCGGACGAGTCGGAGCCGGGAACGTTCAAGGACCGCGAAATCATGCGATGGACGCCGCATGCCCTGATCGAGGGCTGTGCGATCGGCGCATACGCGATAGGCGCGGAGACCTGCTACATCTACATCCGCGGCGAATTCACGGAACCACTCGAGCGCATGGAGGCCGCGCTCAAGGACGCGCGCGCCGCCGGAGTGGTCGGCAAGAATGCCATGGGCTCCGGCAAGACTATCAATATGTGGGTGCACAAGGGCGCCGGCGCGTATATCTGCGGCGAAGAAACCGCGATGATGAATTCCATCGAGGGGCGCCGCGGCAACCCGCGTATCAAGCCGCCATTCCCGGCCGTGTCGGGGGTGTTTGGCCAGCCGACCACGATCAACAACGTGGAGACGCTCGCGGCCGTTCCGCACATCATCAACCAGGGTGCCGGCTGGTACAAGAAGTTCTCTCGCGCGGACAATCCGAAAAGCACCGGCACCAAGCTGTACTCGGTCTGCGGCAACATTCAGCGACCGGGGAACTACGAAGTGCCCATGGGATTTCCGTTCAAGGATTTTCTGTACGAGTTGTGTGGCGGGCCGCTGGCGGGACGGACGTTCAAGGCCATCATTCCCGGCGGCATTTCGGTGCCTATCCAAACGGTGGCCGAGGCGGAAGCCTCGCTCATGGACTACGAGGGCTTCGTCGCGCAAGGGACGATGCTCGGATCGGGCGGCGTGATCATCGTGGACGACGCCCAGAATCTGGTGAAATTCATCGCGCGCGCCGCGCGCTTCTTCGCACATGAAAGCTGCGCGCAGTGCACGCAGTGCCGTGAAGGAACCGCGTGGACGACCAAGATCGTCGAGCGGATCGCGGTCGGCGACGGCAGCACCGAGGACCTCGACACGTTGCTCAGCATCGCCGACAACATGACTGGCAAGACCATCTGCGTCCTCAGCGACTCCTGCGCCACGCCGGTCGTCTCCGGGATCAACAAGTTCCGGGCGGACTTCGAAGCCCTGATCAAGCAGCGCAAGTCTCACCCCGTGCCCGCAGTCGCATGACCGCTCCGACCGCGCCGGCGCCCGCAGCGGCTCCGCAGACGATTACCATCACCGTCGAGGGACGGCGGGTCACCGTTCCCGTGGGCACCTCCATTCTGGAAGCCGCAAAGGCCGCCGGCGTCCTGATTCCGCACTACTGCTACCATCCGGGCCTGCCGGTGGCCGGCGTCTGCCGCATGTGTCTCGTTGAAGTGGAGAAGGCGCCCAAGCTGGCACCCGCCTGCGCCACGGCCGCCGCGGACGGGCAAATCATCCACGTGCACTCGGACAAGGCCCTCGAGGCGCGCAAAGGTGTGCTCGAGATGCTGCTCATCAATCATCCGCTCGACTGCCCCATCTGCGATCAGGCGGGCGAGTGCGAGCTGCAGGACTACACCTTTCAGGAAGGCCGCGGTGAGGGGCGCTACCGCGAACCCAAGCGCTTCAATCCCGTAGAAGACTTCGGCGGCGACGTGGTGTACGTGGCCAACCGCTGCATTCTCTGCACGCGATGCGTGCGCTTCATGGACGACGTGGCGCATGACCCGGTGCTCAACGTCAGCGAGCGAGGCGACCGCGCACTCATCGGCAAGTTCGAGGGCGAGGATCTCACGCATGCATGGGCTGGTAATGTCATCGATCTCTGTCCGGTGGGCGCGCTGCTCTCCAAGGACTCGCTGAACAAGGCGCGCGCCTGGGAAATGGATCGCGCCGCGTCCGTCTGCCCGAATTGCTCGCAGGGCTGCAACATGATGGTCGAAACGCGCGACAACGTCGTGGTGCGCCTGCGGCCGCGTCCGAACGACGACGTCAACAAGTACTTCATGTGCGACCACGGTCGCCTGAACTACCGGTGGCTGAATCGGCAGGACCGCGTGGACGTGCCGCACGTGCGCGGCACGTCCGGGATGGCACCGACGGACTTCGACGGCGCCCTGATTGCGGCGGCAAAGCTCCTGGCTGGGAAACGCACGTTCGTGCTTGCGTCTCCCATGCTCTCCAACGAGGCGCTCTTCCTGCTGTCCAGGATCGTCAAGAAGACAGGTGGTGCCGGGGCGTTCCGTGTTCCGCAGGGAGACGAGGCCCCGTTGCCCGGCGTGGACGATCTGTCGCTGCGACGTGATCGCTCCGCGAATGGCAATGGCGCGGAACTCTTCGGTTTCGCGCGCACGGACAAGCCCTTGTCCGGGCTGAAGTCGGGCGACGTCCTGATCATCGCCGATGAAGAGTTGGCGGACGTGGAGAATCCGACCATCAGCGCCGCGAGTTCGGTGATCGTCGTCGGCACCACGCTCCCCAAGTGGGCCGCCGCAAAAACGAGCGTCGTGCTACCGGTCGCCAACATGGCCGAGCAGGACGGCACATTCACGAACCTGCGCGGCCGAGTTCAGCGTTTCTCACAGGCCAAGTCGCCACCAGGGTTCGCGCGCCCCACATGGTGGGTGCTGGCCGATTTACTCTCCGCCATCGGCGAGCCCACCAACTATTTCCTCGCGAGCGATGTGTTCAACGCCATCGCTCGCGACGTCGCGCCGTTCTCCGGAATGTCGTACGACGCGCTGGGAATGAAAGGCAGGGAAATCAGCGGAGCCCGGGCGGGAGCGGGAACGCCGAAATGACGGCCCCCGTGTTTGCTCTCCTTCAGGCATCGCCGCCCCAAGGCATGGGGGTGTTCATCATCGCGACGCTGGTGAAAATGATCGTTGTCTTCACCATCTATATGGTGGGCGTGGCCATGCTGACACTTGCCGAGCGCAAAGTGTCGGCGTGGATGCAGGATCGGCACGGGCCGAACCGAGTGGGGAAGGGCTGGTTGCAGCCGGCAGCGGATGGTCTCAAGAACATCATGAAAGAAGAGACGTATCCGGACGCGGCGAACCTGCCGATCTTCGTGCTCGCGCCCGCGCTCGCCTTCATCCCGGCGATGATTGCCTGGGCGGTGATCCCCTTCGGTGCCACGTGGGATTCCCCGTGGGGCGCCATCGACATGGCGCTCGCGCCGCTGCCCATCGGCTTTCTCTACATCCTCGCCATCACGTCCATCGGCGTCTACGGGATCGTGCTCGCCGGTTGGTCGTCGAACAACAAGTATTCACTCCTGGGCGGACTCCGGTCCAGCGCGCAGATGGTGTCGTACGAGATCGCGATGGGCATGGCCACAATTCCCGTGCTGCTGCTGGCCGGCAACGTCTCGCTCAACCAGATCGTGCAGCGTCAGGCCGCCGTGGCGCCGCTCTCCTGGAATGCGGCGACGGTGACGATCGCCTGGTTGATCTTTCTCATCGCGGCCTTCGCCGAAACCAACCGCTTGCCGTTCGACCTTCCGGAAGCAGAGTCCGAGCTCGTCACCGGCTATCACACCGAGTACAGCGCGATGAAGTTCTCGATGTTCTTCATCGCGGAGTATGCGAACATGGTGACGGCGAGCGCGCTGATGGCGACGCTCTTCTTTGGCGGCTGGGACATACCGTTCACGCTCTGGGACAACGTCGCCCCGCATACGGGTTTCAAGACGTTGCTCACGACGATGCTGTTCTTCGGGAAGATCCTGTTCTTTGTCTTCCTTTATATGTGGATCCGTTGGACGCTGCCGCGGTTTCGCTATGACCAACTGATGTCGTTGGGCTGGAAGATCCTGCTGCCCCTGGCCCTGGCGTACATCGTGATCATCGCCAGCTCGATGGTGGGGCTGCAGCTCGCGGGATTCGCGCCCACGTCCTGGCAGTACAATGGCGCGCTCTTCGCGCTGAACGTGCTGCTGGTCCTGCTGCTCTTTTTCGTGTTCGACCGGGGACGCATCGTGAGTCCGGCGTATTCGCGACTCGACCCGCAACATCTCGAGCGACTGCGCGCGGCGACCGCCGCGCGCGTACGGCGCGCCGAGGCCCCCGCGGAGGCATTGCGATAATGGCGATCGGCGTGAAGGTGATGGATCGGCCCATTCAAGAGACCAGTTACCTGCGGGCGACGCTCAAAGGCATGGGATTGACCCTGAAGCACATGTTTCAGGAGAAGGTCACGGTGCAGTACCCCGAGGAGAAG
>JANNJV010000548.1:0-4239 GCA_031395945.1 Gemmatimonadota bacterium
CGAGGAAGAAGCCGTAGCGAACGAAGGGACGGTTGATCCACGGTCCCATCAACTGCGCATCTCCGGCGCGGTTCAGCGTCCGAACGTCAAACCCCGGGATGAAGTACGGTGACTGTCCGGGCGCGGCAACGACGGCGCTCGCGCGAATGCGGTCGCAGCAGCTCGTCGATCCGCGCGCACTCCAGTGTCCCTCGGCGTTCGTGGTGTCCACCGTTTCCCAGCTGCCCTCGGCGCCTTCGAAGGTCACTCGCACTTCGGCACCCGGTACCGCGACAGCCGTCAAATAGTCCACGATGGTTCCATCCAGTTGCACGCGATACGCAGTGGTGCAGCTTGTGGCGAAGCACGGATCGCACGCAGTGGCGACAACGATGGGGAGCGCGATGGCCAGCCCCAGCCGGCGACGACGCTCAGTCGCGAGATGTGCCAGCCGCCCGAACCGGACCCACAGCACCTGCATGACAAAGGGAAGCAGCAGCGTGTTCGTAAACAGGCTGTGCACCACCAGCGCCGCTGTTGAGGCGGCGGTCGCCGTGGCAAAGGCGCGGTCCTCGCCGTCCAGCGACGCGTCGCGCCACACTCGCCGCGCTGAGAATACGCCACGCCCCAGCAGCAGCACGTAAAGCGCCGCGCCGATCACGCCGGTCATCACCATGATGAAAAGCAGACCGCCGTCGAAGGCCGTATCTCCGCCCCCGATGAACACCCAGCCCTTTGCCGCCTGCGCCTGGCGCGTGGCGTTGAACCCGATGCCGAGAAAGGGGTGTTCCGAGAACAACGTGAACGCGCGCTTCCAGGTGACGACGCGCTGCGCCGCGGACGCATCCACCGAGAATTTGTTCATCGACGTGCCAAATGCGACAATGGCGGGAATGACGGGCAGCAGCAGCAACGCGCCCACGCCAAGCGTCTTCACCAGCGGCCGGCTGAGCCCCCGGGCCAACACGATCACGCCGACGCCGACAACAGCCGCCAGCACCGACGAGCGCGAGGCGGACAGGACGATCGCGGCGGCCGGAACGACCATGGTCCAGGCGCGTTCCGGAAGCCCTTCGGCCACACGCGCAAGCCGCGGGAGAAGCGCGAGCATCGCCATGCCGCCGGCAAAATTCGGATCGAGCATGGTAGAGACCAGCCGGCGACCCTGATACTCCCATTCAGGAGCGTCGCCGAATTGCGGCAACCGGGTCGCGAACTCCGGGAGAAATACCGCCTGGAAGATTCCGAACGCGCAGATCGCGAGCAAAGCTGAATCCACGTAGCGCACCGCGGACCGCGATTCATCCGCCGTAAGGCACCAGGCTACGAATGGGTACCAACCGAAATAGAGAATCCATCGCGCGAAGAACGCGATGATCTCGAACGAGAATCCGTAACGATCGATGGCGAGGCCGGTCGAAATCGCCGCGGCCGCGACGAACATGATCGCCGCGCCCAGCACTCCATCCACCACGATGCGGATTCGCCGGCTGAGCACTCCCACGATGAGCGCAATCCACACCAGTAGCGCACACAGGTCCGCGAGGGTGATCGGCGCATTTCTGCCGGCCAGTGCCCCGGCGGGAATACGACCCAGGTTTGCGAGAGCGAGTGCGTAGGCGCCGAGGAGTGCGATCGTCCGCGCGGAGATGCGCACGGGTCAGCCGATGCGCGCTGGCACCGCGGCGCGCCGCAGGCCCAGCAGCGCGTAGAAGAAGCCCACGGCCAGCCCCAACGCGATGCAGAACGCGAGCGTGGGGAGTGGCCGCGGGAAGGTGACCTTGCGCGGACTGACGGCCGCGTCGACGACGCGCACATCGCCACCCTCGGCCAGCGCGGCGAGACGAGCTTCCAGGACCTGCATTCCCATGCCGGCATTCAGCTGAGCCAGACGCGTGATCTCGGCCTGGTCCTTTCCGACCGCGGCGGCCTGCGCGGGCAGCCGGGACAGCAAGCCGCGAACGCGAACTAGATCTCCTTCAAGCGATCGCGTGAGTTGTCCGACGGACGAGCGATAGGAGGAAGCCAGCGGCAGCAGCTGGTTTACGAGCGAGTCGCGGGCGCGATTGAGCGCCATCGCCTGTGGATTCGTTGCGGGTACGCGCGCGAGAAGCACCGTGCGCTCGGTTTCCACCTGGGCGATTCTCGAAAGCAGGTCGTTAATGCCCGGGCTCCGGAGCAGATCGGGGAGCCCGGCCAACCATCGCGGATCCATCTGCTTGCTGCGCGCTGCCGCGATGAGCGTGTCCAGCGCACTTCCCGTAGCGCGAAGCTCAGCCAGGCGGTTCTGCAGGCCGGACGCTTCATCCGCCAGCGCACGTCCTCCGATCTCCGGCGAGGCGCCCACTCCCGAGCGCTGCGACGTGGCCGCGAGTATGTCGGCGGCCACCCTGAGATCCGTGCGCACCGAATCTGCTTTCGCGACCAGAAATTCGAGACGTCGCTGGTTCAACCCGCGGTCGACCGTCTGGCGCCGCGCCATGTACGTTGCGGCGACAAGATTCGGCACGACGGCCGCCGAGATCGAGTCGCGTCCGCGAAAGCGAATCTCGATGGCTTCGCCGGCGATCTTTCGTACCCCGAGCCGTTGCTGCACTGCGTCGATCGCGTCTTCGCGGTCAAGGAGCTTCACCGACGCTGCCTGCGTCGCCCAGACCGTTCCCTGGGGAAGAGCATTTTTCCCGGCGACCAGTTTTGCCGTCACCGGTTTGAACCTGCCGACGAGTCGCATGGAATCAATGATCGCAACCGCCGGAATCCGCCTGGGCGAACGTGGGATCGCTTGCATGCGCAGTGAATCGACGACCGCGCCAAGCGTCGCGCGACTCGACAGGAGCGTCAATTCCGTGGAGAGATCCTGGTCGCTCATGCCTCCCAACGCGCCGGGCATCAGCTCGGCCAACGGACCGATCGAGCCCCTGACCCCCGACATCGGATCGATCTGCGCAGAGCGGATGAGAATCATCGTGCGCGCGTTGAAGCGTGGAGGAACGAAGAGGAGAATGGCTCCACCGACCGCCGCGCCGGCGATGGCTCCGACCAGAAGCGCACGAGCGCGCAGGCGCACGCTTGCCGCGACGGTGCCGAAATCCAGAACGAAGGGAACGGGCTCGCGTCCGACGGTGGTCGTGGCTACCGGCACCCCATACGTGTCGGAAACAACGGGCAATGTTTCCGGCCGGATGTCCCGGGCGGAGGAGGAGTGTGGACCGAGAGTCACGACGTCAGCTCAGATGTGTGTGGCTAAAGCTTTTTTGGCCGCGAGTCATGCCCGCAGCGGACCGGTCTCGGCCCTTAAACAGAGCGTAACGCTTTGTGTCTGATGCTCTTACTTGATGGTACTGGGGGGACACACCAAGAGCAAGATTACCAGGGTAAGCCCTGCCGCCAAGCGGCCGCGACATAGGCGTTTCCCGCACTCCGACCGGGATATCGGTTGACGTCCCATACATGACCGACCTGAAGGGAGATCTCCGAGCGGCCAATGAATCGCACGCCGCCAACGCGCGCATCCCATTGGGTGCGCGCGGTCGAGCGGGCCATTCCAACCGTGTAGTCCCGAGGCATCTGTCTCTGAAACAGAACGATGCCAAGCCGTCCGCGAGAATCCCAGCGGTCCAGCGCCAATTCCGATCCGCCCGAACGATCCACGAGGGGCGTGCCGAGGAGTTGGCCGCGATGCGTATGCCCCTGATGAATCGGCGTATGCTCGTAGAAAGTGGCCTGCGGTCTGATGCTTTGAATGGCACTCACGCGCCCGCTGGCAGCCTCGAGACGCACGCTCCAGAAAGATGCGCGCGCGGAGTCGAGTGCGAACGCGCTGAGAAACCCCAGAAGCCAGGCCGAATTATGCTCGGCCTCGAGCGCCAGATCGCGGGAATCAACACTTCGGTCGTTTCGCCCAAACTCGCCGAAGACTTCAGTTCTCACGCGCTGGAGACGTAGAGAAAAAAAGACGGTCGCGAGCTGGTTGTCTTCCGGTCCGCCGCTAAAGAACTGGTCATCAAAAAGGAGTGATCCGAACGGGGCCAACAAGTCACGCGACGTAATTCCGCCCGGCGGCCAGGCTCGGTGGTAGAAGCGCGCAAGACCAACCCCTAGCGGGATCGCCGGTGGCTGCCACGAAACTCGAATCCCCGAGCCGAACCGACGCGATGAGGGCGCGGGTGGCGCGTAGTCCGACTGCTCGAGCCGGCTGTAGATGAGCCGAGCATCCCAGACCCCGAGGGGGGTGAAAAGGGGACCGTCGGTGCTGAACTC
>JANNJV010000560.1:0-3815 GCA_031395945.1 Gemmatimonadota bacterium
GATTCACGCAGCAGTGTTAGCGTCTGGCTCCCAGGCTCCGTGACGACGACGGCGGCGGCTTTGCACTCGAGCGCGACGATGGCCTCGCTCAGGACGGATTCCGCGACGTCGTCCTGCGTGACGGTATTGCCAAGCGCCGCGGTGATGCCTTGGAGGCGCGCGAGCCGTGCTGTAGCGCCGTGTGCGATTGCGTGCACGGTCGCGAGTTCGCTGGCGCGCAGAGCCAGCTCCTCAGTGGCCGCCTTGAGTCGTAGCAGGTTTCTCACCCGCACCACCAGCTCTGCGCGATCGACCGGCTTGCTGAGAAAATCCTCGGCGCCCGCCGCCAATCCCAGCATTCTGGCGTTACGATCGTCCAGGGCGGTGACCATGATGATGGGGACATTTCTCGTCGACGGGTCCCCTTTGATCCTGGCTGCCACCTGATACCCGTCCATTCCCGGCATCATGACGTCGAGGAGGACGAGGTCGGGTGGCCGCTGAGCAACCATCGCCAGGGCGTCTTCTCCATTGTCAGCGCTCAGCAGGAGAAAACCTTCCGGCGCGAGCATGACCTCCACCACCCGGCGGTTGTGCGGTTCATCGTCAACGATCAGAATCCGCGCAGGGTGGTCCGCGCTGCCCAGGGCCAACGTCATACGCTCGCCAGCCGCGCCTCGACGACCGACAGGAATTCCTGGTAGCGGATTGGCTTGGCGATGTAGCCGTCACAGCCCGCGGCTCGAATGCGCTCCTCGTCGCCCTTCATTGCCAGAGCAGTGAGGGCCACCACGGGGATGGCGCGCGTCGCGTCGTCCGCTTTCAGCAGCTCGGTCGCCCGCAGCCCGTCCATGCCTGGCAATTGGATATCCATGAGGATGAGGTCGGGTTGCTCGTCGCGCGCCACCGTCAGACCGGACTCCGCGTTCGAGGCGCTCAGCACGGTGTGACCCGCCGACTCCAGCAGGAACGTCGCCAGCTTCAAGTTGGCGGCATTGTCCTCGACGATCAGGATCGTTGCCACGGTCAGCTGTCCGTGTGCCGTCCGGCGATCGCCCGGCGAACCTCTGAGACGAAGCGGTCACGATCGAAGTCGACCTTTTCCATGATTGCCGACACGAAGCCATTGAGCTTGGAGCGGTCCTGCGAATTGATCTTCTTGGCCGTGACAACAACGATGGGAATCCCAGCGGTGTCGGGAGACTGGTGGAGCTCCTCCACCACGTCGAATCCGTTCACATCCGGCATCATCAGATCGAGCACGATCAGCTGCGGCAGCTCCCGTCGCGCGGCATCGATCGCCTCGCGGCCGCCGTAGGCGCGGAGCACGGTACTGGCCAGGCCCATGAGGCGGATGGCGATCAGCTCCACCGCCTTGGGATCGTCATCGACCACGAGCACCTTGAGCGTTTGGCCGGGCGCGAGTGGAAAGAGACCAATTTCCTGAAGCATCTCTGAGAGCTCGTGCCGGGATATCGGCTTCTGCATGACGGCTGCGGCGCCGAGCGCGAAGCCTCTGGTAACATCCGCCACAATCGAAATGATCACGACGGGAGTGCGACTGAGGTCAGGGATCTCCTTGATGCGACTGATGAATTCCCAGCCGTCCAGGCCGGGCATCATGATGTCGACGGTGATCAGGGACAGGGGCTGCCGCGCTGCGATTTCGAGCGCGGCCTCGCCAGACGCGGCGTGCAGCACCATGAAACCCTCCGCCTCGAGCTGCACACGGATCAGGTCAGCGGATTTCTCGTCGTCTTCCACCACCAGCGCGGTGCGCATTCCCACCGGAGTCTTTCGACTGAGTTTTGTCGGCTCCTTCGGCAAGGAGATTGGAATCTGCTCCGGTGCCCGGATGGGTAACCAAACCGTGAAGCAGGAACCAGCACCCACGGCACTCTCCGCCGCCACCGCGCCGCCGTGCAACTCGGCGAGGAGTTTTACCATGGCCAGACCGAGCCCTGTGCCCTCGAATTTTCGCGCCAGGCCGCTGTCGATTTGACTGAAGGGCGTGAAGAGTCGATCCAGCCCCTCGCGCGAGATGCCGATGCCGGTGTCGCTGACGCTGATGCGGAGAAACTCAGCGAACTCGTTGTCGGGCAATGGAAAACGTCGGCCTTCCCAGGAGTCGTGGCGAAAGCGGCCAACTTCAGCGCGTGGCACGCGGCTGGCGCTCATCGATACCTCGCCACCCTCGATCGCGAACTTGACGGCATTGGATAACAGGTTGTACACGATCTGTTTCACCTTGCGTCCGTCCGCGCGAAGCGAGCCCAGATCCTTGGGGATATCCATCACCAGGCGGATGTGTCGCGTGGCGGCCTTTCCCTTGATGATCGAGAGACTGTTCGCGAACAATGATGCGACCTGCACCGACTCCAGGTCGAGCATCATCTTGCCGGCTTCCACCTTGGACAGGTCGAGGATGTCGTTGATCAAGGAGAGCAGGTGCTGTCCACTGCCGAAGATGTCGCCAATGAAACCACGCTGCTGATCCGTCAACTCTCCAATCAGTCCGTCCTTGAGCACCTCCGAGAAACCGATGATGGCATTCAGCGGCGTCCGCAACTCGTGTGACATGTTGGCGAGGAACTCGGACTTCATGCGGCTCGCCTCTTCCAGTTCGACATTCTTGAGCTGCAGCGCTTGTTCGATGCGTTTCAGCTCGGTCATGTCGCGCGCCGAAGCGAAGACGCCCTGGAGCTTCCGCTCGCGGTCGTGGAAGGTGGTGGCGTTGTAGGACACTACGGTGAGCGCGTCGTCCCTGGCGCGAGCGGTGAGCTCGTAGTTGGTAACCTTGCCTTCGCTCAGTACGCGGTTGATGCCCGCCTCAGCGCGCCCGGAATCCGTGAAGTAATTCTTGAACGGAGCGCCAATCAGTTCGTCACGCGTGCAACCGGTGAGCGCTTCCATCTGCTTGTTGACGTCGGTGATGATGCCGCGCGGGTCGGTCGTGATCAGCGCGTCGATGTTCGATTCGATGAGCGAGCGTGTGTAAAAGTGCTGGTCGCGCAATCGCTGATCGAGCTTCATTCGCTCGTCTTCCACCTGCTTGCGCGCGGTGTTGTCAGTCCCGATCAGCAGATAGCCGATGATGGCGTCCTGCGCATCGCGGAGGGCCGTGACCGACACCACCGCCGGGAATCGGCTGCCGTCCTTTCGAAAATACGTCAGCTCGTAGATGTCTTCGATCCCGCGCGAGGCCTTGAACACCAACGCCTCGAAGCCGGGCGTAATGGGTGTCTTGA
Source organism: Gemmatimonadota bacterium (assembly GCA_031395945.1). Taxonomy (GTDB): domain Bacteria; phylum Gemmatimonadota; class Gemmatimonadetes; order Gemmatimonadales; family Gemmatimonadaceae; genus DASPMP01. The sequence continues at coordinate 3,228 of JANNJV010000560.1, forward strand.
ACTCGGCGCTGAGCGCCTGGGCGCGCGCGATCACTTCCTGCGGGTCGGAAATGTCGGCCGGTGTGATCTTGTTCATGACGTCGGCGGCCGTGTAGCCCAGCATCCGCTCGGCACCGACGTTGAAGATCTGGATCACGCCCTCCGCGTCCGTGGCGATGCTCGAGAAGTTGGCGCTATTGAAAATCGCGCTTTGCAGGGCTCCGGCCTTCAACAGGGCTTCTTCGGCCTCTTTGCGCGCCGTGTTGTCGGTGCCGATCAGCAGGTAACCGATGATGGCTTCCTGCGCGTCACGCAGCGCCGTGACCGATACGACGGCGGGGAACCGGCTGCCATCCTTCCGGAAGTACGTCAGTTCATAAATATCTTCGATCCCGCGCGAGGCCTTGAACACCAGGGCCTCGAAGCCGGGCGTAATCGGTGTGTCGAGCTCGACGCTCAGTGCCCTGGCACGCGCGATCAGTTCCTGCGGATCGGAAATGTCGGCCGGCGTGATCTTGTTCATCACTTCGGCAGCCGTGTAACCCAGCATCCGCTCGGCACCGACGTTGAAGATCTGGATGACGCCCTTCGCGTCGGTGGCGATGCTCG
>JANNJV010000570.1:0-1613 GCA_031395945.1 Gemmatimonadota bacterium
CCGGAACCGTAGATAAGCTTGCCGGGCTGCGCTTTCGCCAGGGCGATCAGTTCCTTCACGTTCTTCGCTGGAACCGAGGGATTCACGGCCAGCACGGACGGCCCGATCGCGATCAGGCCGACCGGGTCGAGGTCCTTGCGCACGTCGAACGGCAGGCTCTTGAACAGCGTCGGGTTCGAGATGGTGGAATTGGCCATGAGCAGCGTGTAGCCGTCCGGATTCGATTTCGAGACGACGCTGGCGGCCAGGTTGCCCGCGGCGCCCGGCCGGTTGTCCACCACGACCGTTTGGCCCAGCGCCACGCCGAGAGGCTGCCCGACCGTCCGCGCGGACATGTCGACGCCCCCGCCCGGAGCAAATCCGACCAGCAGCCGGATCGGCTTGTGGGGATAGGACTGCGCGAGCAATGGCGCCGGGGCCACGGCGCAAGCCGCCCATGCGGCGAAACACAGATATTTAAGTATTCTTGTCATGAATCCTCCTCGGTGAGGACAACGGTGAAGACTGACGGATCATTCCTTCGGCATGACGTCCAGCCTGACCGCGATGCCTTCGAGCTCTTTCGACACCGCCGGGTAGCGCTCCATCACCAGCGGGTCGTGGCCCGGCACGACGTGCCCGGGCGAGTCCGCCAGCTTGCGCAGGATGTCATAGCCTTCCAGCACGCGGCCCAGGTCGACGATGGACGGAAAGCAGCGCCCGGTCTCGAAGTGCTCGTAGTAGTGGGTCGCGTCCGACGCGAGCACTACCCAGCCGCGCTGCGTGTGGACCCGCACCGATTGCAGCCCCGGGGTGTGCCCGCCGATGTGATGCAGGCTGACGCCGGGCGCGATTTCCTCCATGCCCTTGTGGAAGATGACGCGGCCCTTGAACAGCGCGCGCACCATGCCGACCACGTCCTCGACCTCGATCGAGTGGGCGAAGCGGGCATGGCGCATGTAACGGCCGGTGGCGAAATTCATCTCGTCGTCCTGGATATGGAAGACGGCTTTGGGGAAATCGAACAGGGTTCCCACGTGGTCGTAGTGCATGTGCGTGATGACCACCTCGCGCACCTCTTCGGCCTTGACGCCGAGCAGCGCGAGCCCGTCCTTCGGCGTGCGTATGTATTCGCGCTTGCGCTTCGCGGCCACTTCCGCGGTGAAGCCGGTGTCCACCACGATCGTGCGCTCGGCATTGCGGATCAGCCACACGAAATAGTCCATGTGCATGGGCGCATCGTGGGGATCGCCGCCGACGAAATGCTCGTGGCGCCGAGCGTCACGGCGTGCATATTTAATCGCATAAACCTCGTAGGTAGGAATCGTCATGTGAGCCTCAGGAACAAAACGAAATCAACTAACGGTATCCGTATTTGACCGAGCGCAGGACGGAGGAAGATCCCTCGGCCTTAAGCACGTAGCAAGATCGCGAGAGAACAAGTCCGGCACTGACGAGATTCCGAAGAATGTGTTTCTCCTCAGCCCTACGCGAGGTCGAATGATCCCCGGTCTTTCCGGGAGTCCAGCTCTTTCATCAACCTTCGCTCTCTATTACCTTCTGGATATCCTCTGCCGGAACTTTTATGTCTACTTTCGCGCGCTCGGTCTGCAACTGCAGGAAGGACCGCGAAT
>JANNJV010000586.1:0-6057 GCA_031395945.1 Gemmatimonadota bacterium
GATTCAAGGCCGCGCAAGCCGATCGAATGATCAGTGATTGGACCTATTGGTACGGCGCGTCGGACGCCCAGGGACTCACGGAGTTCGAGTTCTTTGGCAAGCCTTGGGACAACTTTGCGATGTACGACACCTTGTCGCCGATTCGTGGCGTGCAGCGCGTGAAGACCCCCACGCTGATCGTGCAATCAGAGGAAGATTTCCGAACGCCGATGGGCAACGCTGAACTGTGGTTCATCGCGCTCAAGAAGCAGGGCGTGCCGGTAGAGCTGGTGCGGTATCCGCGGTCGACGCACGAGTTGTCGCGCAGCGGGGAACCGTGGCTCCTGGTGGACCGTCTGGGGCGGCTGCGGCAGTGGTTCACGTATTGGCTGAAGGAGAAGCCGATAAGCGCAAACTAGGCGCGCCCTACCCCCGACCGGGGATCGTCCGCGCGAGGAGAAAATGCTCGCGCGGGCGATGTGCTTCTACCATTTCGGAGGCGGTGGTGGCGGACCGATGTGATCCCCGGGTCCGTGGCCGTGATCAGTGACGGTTGTGTTCCATTGATGATGCAGACTGGTAGCCCAACGCGTCAGCTCTCGCCCAGCGAAGAAATTGTAGCCGGCGACACATAGCGCGAGCAGAGCTACGATTGCCCCGGCGTATAACAGAAATCGTTCAGCATTTGTCATAAATCTCCTGGTGAGAGTTTCATGGGCTACGGTGAACGAAGCAGCAGTCGCGCAAATACCGAACGTGCGCTGGTCGAGCTCAGCGAAACCAGAAGGAGCCAGCATTCTCCGGCCGGGACAGTAACCGAGGTTATCTCCGGGTTGGCCGCAGGCGTGGCGCCGTCCAGATTACCAACCAGGGCGTTTGGCACGCCGCAGCGTCGCCACGTGAGATCGAGACTGTCGCTGCCCGCAGGCCACTGCAATCGGGCAGTAACGGGCAGATCCACCGACGGTTCGAACCTGAAATAGTCGAGCGTGTCCGGCGACGGAACCTTCCGATGAAGCGCGAGGAAGGTCTGATACGGCATGCTGGCTCGCGCAACCGGTTCGGCATTTGTCGCGCGACAGGCAAAGGTGGTGCACGCCAGCATCCGCCGGTCGTTGCGGTCGGCGACCGAGATGATCGACAGTGTCGCGGACTCCGTGCGCGTGGTGTTCCCCACGCTCGTCACGCGCAAGTGGTGGAAGCCCTCTTCTCCCACAGCAGCGAATGCCAGTTGATCGGGCCGCAGGTCGAGCAGTATTTCGGTCGAGTCGAATCCCGCGCCCGTCAGAGTAACGAACTCGTCTCCCGTGAACGGTTGCCCGAGCGGAGGGTACAAAAAAACTGTGTCGCCGAAGCGGACGACCTTAGGCCTGAGCGTCCCACTGAAGGGCGTGGCACCCATCGCCGAGCGCAGCGCATCCACGGTTGCCACGACGTCGCGTCGATAGTTACCTGGTGACGCGAGAACGCGGTCCAAAGCCTGCATGGCACGGCTGCCGCCGATATCGGAAAGCGAGACCGCTGCGCGCTCCTGGAAACCGGCGACATAGTTCGCTACAAGGCTATCCGCGTACGTATCGGCGGAAATGCCCGCCACGCCAAGTGGGGGGAACGCCGCGATGAATTTCTGCCGCAACAATTGGCGGCGCGCGGCCGAAGGACCATCCACGAGCGCCGTAGAAAGCAGCATCACAAGCCTGGATCCCTGCGCCGCGACGGCCTCGCGCTCGCCCTCGAGGCACTCATCACATGTGAGCCAGGCCTCCACCACGCCGAAGTCCTGATCCGACAGGTGGCACCCGCCACTCAGCGCTAGGCATATGACGAAGAATGCGATGCGGCCGCGGTGTCGACGCGTGCTCATCGCTTAGAGATGTCCTTGGACAGACGGGGGCAAGGATTGTCTGTCTCGATGCTAAAGCAGTTGAATACCGGAGGCGGCGTGCCCAACACCGCCGCTCTCACCACGAACGACTCGGCATCGAGCGACAGGCGGAAGGCCTGGCCCAGCGTCAGCTGTGTGCGACTGGATGGCACAAGGTTCGACTCACCAGCCCACATGACGTTCGATTCGTCGAACCCCGGCATGCCACTGACGTGTCCCCATGGATCTTGATCCCACGGTCCCAGGGCATGGCCGAATTCGTGAACGAGCGTCGTGTGCTTTCGTTTGGAGGCCGACATGATGACGATGGCACCGTCCCTTGGCGTCCAGGAGCATGTGTAGCCGGGGTATGCCCAATTGCCGGAACCTCGCTCCGCGGGTTTGAGAATGTGGTTCACATAAACCACGTTCAGTCTCGACGAGGCGAGGGATGCGGCAGGCACACCTGCGTCAACGAGTTGTTGGCGAATATCATAGGGGCCGCTTGCGGGACACACCCACTCATTGTCCGCGCCGACGTCGAGAACCAGGCTTGTTGACACGCCGATGTTCCGGGTCATCTGAAGCGTGAGGCCCGTGAAAGCCTCGAACAGAAGACTTTTCGCGTGCGCAAAGTCCGCATCGGCTACGGCGGCAATGCTGGCTCCATTCGCGAGAATCCAGACGTTGACAGCAATGATCGTTGCTGGCGGTAGTGTGAAGGGACCGCGATCACTGCACCCGAGCGGAGCATCCGAGGCTGTGAATCCGACATAGTCGCATTGTTCGCCAGCCCAGGGTGGATGGATGCGAGACACGGCTCTCGTCTGCGAAAAAACCGTAATTTCACCAGAGCTCGTGCCCAGCTCATCTAACGGACCGGCCCCTGCGAATGCGATGAGAGAGTCACTTCGCCATTCGGCGGGAATCCGGCCGTCCAGTAATAGGAGAGTCGGTGGACCGTTGGCGACGGCGTCTGCCACGACCCAGTCGAGCTTCCCAGCGGCGATCGCAGTCACAGGAGTGAGGGTCGCAGTACCCGCAACGGAGCCCTTTTGCGCGGTTACGACAATGGCGGCCAACGCGGCCGGGGTGACCGTCGCCACGGTGTTCGATCCCAGGACTCCCGTGAGGGACACATTCGCCGCATCGGCAAGGCTCACACTCCATTGCACAGTGCCGGCCGCGGACTCGGGAAGTAGCTGACCCGCGGCGTTCCTCAGGCGAACACTCAGTCTGAACGGCTTGTCCGGAACGGCGGCGATGAGGCCAGGCACCACCTCGATCTCCTTGACTGTTAGATCGCCAGTCGGGTCCGGCAGCGGCTCGTCGTAGCACCCCTCGTGGCACGTCGCCGCGGTCAAGAGGACCACGGCCGCGAGCGCACTGGCACGTCGTATCGGTCGGCGAAAGGCTGACGCATTCGAGGTCCGCATGGCCTTCAGGTAGGGGTAAGGCATGCGACAACGGCACTACAATATGGCCCCGTCGAAGACCTTGCCAGCCCTGCGACAGCTAGCCGCTATTCGGCGCGGCCCCTATAGTAGGGCCGATTGATCCCTCCTCGCGGGAGATGGGATGACCGCCGGCTCTGACAAGTCGAATCTCACAGCCAAGAGCAATCCGGCGCGGGCGGACGCGTATATGGTTGGCGCCACAATGACGGTCCTTCAGCGGCTTCAAGAAGCGCTGAAAGAGCGGTATCTCATCGAACGCGAGATCGGACGCGGAGGCGCCGCCCACGTCTATCTCGCGCTGGATCCGAGAGACAACCGGCAGGTGGCGATCAAGGTGCTGCGGCCTGAGTTGATGGCGCCAACCGCAGCAAGCCGCTTCCAACGCGAGATAGAGATCGTCAAGCGCCTCGAGCACCCGAACGTCCTGCCCATGCTCGACTTTGGCACGGCGGACGGGCAGCTCTACTTCACCATGCCGTTTGTGGAGGGCGAGACGCTCCGCAGGCGCCTGCAGCGCGAGCATCAGTTGAAGCTCGCCGATGTGCTTGCGATCGCCCGTGACATCGCGGCCGGCCTCGACTATGCGCACGGGATGGGCGTCATCCACCGTGACATCAAGCCGGGCAACATCCTCCTCGATCGACGCCGCACGCTCGTCGCCGACTTCGGCATCGCGAAAGCCATGGTGGTCGCATCCGGCGAAGAGCTGACACCTGATTCAGGCATTGTCATCGGGACGGTCGAGTACATGAGTCCTGAGCAAGGCGAAGGTCATCGGCAACTCGATGGGCGCAGCGACATCTACGCCCTCGGCTGCGTCGTCTACGAGCTGCTGGCCGGAGAACCCCCGTTCACGGGCCCGAACGCTCAGGCGGTCGTCGCCAGACATTGTCACGAGGCACCCCGCTCCATCAGAGTCATTCGGCCGCAGGTGCCATTGGGCGTGGAACGCGCGGTGGAACGGGCGCTGGCGAAGGTGCCTGCTGATCGATTCGATACAGCGTCGGCCTTCGTCGATGCACTCGAGGAAGGAATCGAATCGCGAACCGATATTTTCGGCTCCACGCGGCTCACGCGGCGAGCGCGACGAGCCGTCGCGGTTGGCCTCGCCGCCGCGATCGGGACTGGCAGCTGGTATGCGACGCGCCCGTCGGAACCGGTGCTCGACGCCAATCGAGTGGTCGTGTTTCCGCTCCACGATCCGTCGGGCACCGCAGGTACCGATGGAGAGAATGTCGCATCGTTCATCGGCTACGCGCTGGATGGCACGCGCCCGTTGAAATGGCGCGACGGCTGGGAGCTGCTTGACCGGAGCCAGCGTCTGCCTGGAACGCGCCTGGAGTCGGAGGAAGCGCGTCGAGTCAGCCGGCGCGACCACGCGGCCTTCTTCATAGATGGTTCTATCGTTCGCCGCCCGGACTCCGTCACGGTGATCCTTAAGCTTCACAGCGTTGCGGGTGATTCAATTCTTCGCACCGCGGGGCGTTCGGGCGTGGCAAGTGCATCTCTGATGCAATTGGGCGTCGACGCGATCGGAGAACTCCTCCTCGACCTGGTCGCTCCTGGTGGCCGCATCGACGTGTCGAGCCTGAGAGATCGCCGAACGCAAGCCATCGCGAACTTCGTCCAGGGTGAACGTGCGTACCGCCGGATGCAATTCCGCTCGGCGCTGCCGCACTATGAGTCGGCGTTGCGCGATGATTCGGCCTTCACACTGGCCGCGCTTCGAGGCGCTTACACCGCAACGTGGCTGAGCGACGTCGCAACGGCAGAACGGCTCGCGAAGCGCGCCGTCGAAAGTCGTCACCTGCTGCCGCCCGCTCCGGCCCTGTTGGCTCGCGGTCTATCGAGCTACTTGAGCGGAGCGGCCGACAGTGCCGTGTTCTATGTGCGCGCGGCGCTTCGGAGCGATTCCCTCGTGTCCGCCGGATGGACGCTGCTCGGAGAAATCTACTCCCGATTGCTCCCCGAGGAGCCTGGGCCGGATTCGCTCGCACGAGATGCGCTCATCCGCGCGCGATCTATCGACCCGGATTTCGCGCCGACACTGCTGTTGCTCGAGGAGTTTGCCCTCCGGGACGGCGACACCAGGCAGGCGCTCAAGCTCCGCGACGAGCTTCGACTTGCTGGAGCGGACACCACGCATGCGATGTCGCGAGACCTGATGCATCGCTGCGTGGAGAACGGGCCAGAATCGATTGATTGGCATAGCGCGGCTCGCCGCGATGAACTGGTCGTGCTCAGCAGCGCCAAGATCCTCGCGGGTGCTGCGGCACAGCCCCGCTGCGCTCTGTCGGGATTCAAGGGATTGCTCGAGACCTCGGGGACGAGTCTCAATACCAGATGGGCCGCGTTCGTTGGGCTGCATTCCATCCTCGCCGCGAGTGGCCGCTCTCGTGAGGGCGACGACGTATTCAGCTGGCCAGGGGCACGCGACCTCCCCCACATCCCGATGTATTTGATGCTCGCCGCGGAAGGCCATGGCTTTGAAATCCAGGCTGGACGGGCAGCGGACAGCGCGGCCGGTGCGGCCTACGCACGCATCCGGGCTCCGACCCTATGGGCCCTCGGACTTTGGGAAACGCGGGCGGGTGACATAACACGTGTGCGCGCCATCGCGAACGCACTACGGCGAATCGCAGATTCCACGACAACCCGGCGGGACGTTCTGCTCGCGAACGCCATCAGCGCTCGAGTGCCGATGCTGGAAGGCGATACCATTGGGAGCATGTCACTGCTCAAGGCGCTCAAGCCATC
>JANNJV010000060.1:0-13733 GCA_031395945.1 Gemmatimonadota bacterium
GCCGACGGCGACGATGTCGGGAAGGCGAAGCCCAGCGCCGTCCGTCATGTCGGAAAAGCGACCGTTGCCCAGGTTCTTCCATAGTTCGCTGCTTCCGAGCTGGCTTACGAAGTAGATGTCGGTCAAGCCATCTCCGTCCACGTCGGCGACGGCGAGCCCCGTTCCATGATCGTAGTGAACAGCTTTGTAGTCCCTGGTTGCGTCGTCGACAACGCGATTCACGAAGGTGATCCCGCTGGCCGAGCGCCGATCCGTGAACCGAAAATCCAGCAGGATGCTGGTGTGCACCACCCGTTCACGTTGCTGCCTGGCGCGCTCGAGGAGCCAGTCCGGCGCCGCGGAATCTGCGTTGCTCTCCGAGCGACAAGCTGTGGCGAGCAGCCCGATGACGAGCAGGAGAGGCAAGGGCGACATCCGGTTCTGTTTCATGCGCTTGTGGAGGATGGGGGATGTCCTGCCATTTATGGTCGGACGACTACTTCCGGAGCGGAATGTGCGACGGGCACGCGATCTTCCCTGCCACCTGGCCACCGCACCCAGACGGCGACGGGAACAGCTGAGGTGCCGAAAATCTGCACTGCGCCATTCTGGGACCAATAGCCGGATCCCGCATGGATCTCTCGCACGGGCCCCATGTGATCGCTGTACGCGATTCGCAGTTGAGCTCCGATTCCGCTGGGATTCGAGGGCGGTCCTTCCACGCGAACGCGAAGCCCTGGTTTGGCGCCGCGATTTCGGAAAAGTCTCGTGGCCGCCCCGTTCTGAGAAATGACCAGGTCCAATCGCCCGTCCGCGTCGAAGTCGGAGTACGCGGCTCCACGCTGGTCGCCGTAGACCAGGATGCCGGAACGCTGGCCCGGCACCGGTCGCAGGTTCCCCTTTCCATCTCCGGTAAGTAGAAGCCCTCGGCCGCCGTCGTATCGGGGGATACCGATGGCCGTCGGAAAGAAATTCTGGCTGAGGAGCACATCTTCGGAACCGTCGCCGTCAAAATCTGCGACGCCAGCGAAGAATGCCGGTGCGAACTGCGCCTCTCGCGGCATCGGTACGGCCTCGAAGCGATTCCCGCGATTGAAGAACACCATGTTGTCGAGCGTCACTGCCGTCGAGCGCTCGACGCGACCTGCGAGCGGACCCAGGATCTGCTCGACCGTGGCATCCGCGTAGGCCGCGAACGAACGTATTCGCGTCGACAGGCCGGGAATCACCTCCCGAGCTCTGGTATAGCTGTTCAGCGGCGCCAGCCCCTTCACACGCGAGTCATGGCGGGCCAACAACATCTCCTCTTCGCGTTGCGGACCGAATGGACCGTGCAAGAGCACGAGCGGGCGCGTGCTGTCGGCTTGCGTGATCGTGTTTCGGCCCCAACTCGTGGCCACGAGATCCAATCTTCCGTCTCCGTCCAGGTCTCCCGCGGCGATGCCGTTCCAGCGGCCGGGCCATTTCCCAAGACCCCATGAGTCAGCAGCGGCCGTTAGCCTGCCATCCTGATTCAGCAGCAGGAGGATCGAGTTCCATTCCCGCGCCAATAGCAAATCCGCGTCTCCGTCGCCGTCGATGTCCGCGAACAACGCGCCGGACACGAGCCCGATGCGCTCAAATGCCTTCGATTGCACAGAGTCGACGACGAATGCTCCGCCGTCATTGCGGAGCATCATCGACGAGGCGTTCCTGGGATACTGACCCGTCACCACACGCGCGCCGATGAAGAGATCGAGATCACCATCGCGATCATAGTCCCCAAGTGCCATCGGTCCCGTCGCCGACTGCCCCGACGACGCGAGCGGATACGCACTGCCGTCTATCCCGTTCGCTCCTGTGGTGAGGGCGACAGCGGCCGGCACAACCTGCCCCTCCCAGGCCGATACGCCGGCCAGCAATCGTTGCGTGCCGTTCTCGGATAAGCCGAGAATCGTGGTGAAATCGGCTGCGGCGGCCGTCCCCTGCGCACGCTGCGCCACAAGACGCCCACGGTCGTTGCGAAACATTCCCAGACGACCGCCGCGCCCGCTGCCGACGATCAAGTCCTCGTCACCATCATGGTCGTAGTCGAACCAGGAGACGCCCGGCCCGAACTGCGACAGCAAATTTGGAAGGAGATACTGGCGATTCCAGTCGTCAAACGGCGTCTCCGTATGCCGGTGGCCTCCGAGCTCGGACGTCGCATCCGTGAAAAGCGGCGCTGGCTCTTTTGCGGGAGCGGCCCTTTCCCGGGTGAGTGGCGATGCGGTGGCTGCGTTGATCTCGTAGACGCGATTCGGCTTGACGTTGCCGATGACGCTCCGCCGGCCGCTGCGCCAGTCGATCACGAGTGTCGCGCTGTCCGCATTCCCCATCGCAAACGAGGCCTGGAAGTCGCTGTGCGACAGGTACAACCCTCCAACCGCTATTTCCCGCTGCTGAAGAGGGACTGCGCCGTCAAGCAACCGTAGCTGGGCCCCCACGGCGAACGTGTTCGGCGCGTCGCCGATGAGCCGGACCGCAACGCGCGGCGACGTGGCATCGTTCCGCAGCAGCAACGCAGGCGCCCCAAGGCGATTGACGACGACGTCCAGATCACCATCATCATCAAGGTCGCCAGCCGCCATCGCGTGCGATATGTCCGGCTCGGTGCCGAACTTCCACCGCTCGCTCGCGTCTTCGAAGGTCAGGTCGCCGCGATTTCGAAAGGCGACGTTCTTGAGCGGCAACCGAGGGAACTGCCAACGCAGGCGCTGAAAAGGAACCTCGGGCATGCCCCTCTGAAGCCGCTCGTGCGTATCGGCATCCATGATGTCCCACAGATGACCGTTCGCAACGAGAATGTCCTGCCAGCCGTCCAGATCCACATCGAGAAACATCGTCCCCCACGACCAGCCGCTGGCCTGAACGCCGGCGTAGTAGCCGACTTCAGCGAACGTTGCGTCGCCACGGTTGATGAACAGGGCATTGCGCTGTTGCTGCAATTGAGTCTCGATCTCACCCGGACGCTTCGGGAGCGCCGTGTGCGTCGGCGCCTGTGTTTTCAGGCGATGTGAGTCGTTACTGAGCATGTCGACCTCGAAGATGTCAGGAAGCCCATCTCCGTTGACGTCCGCGATGTCGATTCCCATGGCGGAGTTGCTCATCTGCCGCAGGACCTTCCAGTCGGCAAGGCGGAAATTCCCCTTGGTGTCGTTCAGCCACAGCTCGTCAATGTCCTCGAAATCGTTCGCAACATACAGATCGGGAGCGCCGTCGCCGTTCAGGTCCGTGAACTTCGCGCTCAGCGTGAATGACTCCGGCTCCTCACTGAGCGCGTCGCCTCGGCTGTTGCGAAACCGTCCACTCGTCAAGGGAACCTGCCGAAATCTCCCGGCGTCGTTCACATAGAACTGATCGGGTTCGGCTCGTGTCGTCATGCGAAGACCGCCCATATCCGGACGCATGACCAGCTTGTAATTCGCCCGATGCTCAGGCACGATCTCGAATCGTTCCGGAGCCACTTGCCGAACGACCCGATTGAGGGCGCGCTCCTGCGGCGGGATGCTGTCGTCGAGATGATACGCCTTGTAGTTGGCGATGTAGAGATCGAGATCACCGTCGCCCTCGACATCGGCCATCGACAGCGTCGTTGCACCTCGGCCGATCGTGTCGATCCCTGACCCCCTCTCGCCACGCAGCTCGACGAACGTTCCCGTCCCGTCGTTCATGTACACCGCGTTGCCGCCAGTCGTCGTCAGCAATACGAGATCGAGGTCCCCGTCTCCCTCCACATCGGCAAACGCAGCACCCGACGAGTGGCGGTCGCACGCCCCGACACCTGCACTGGTCGTGGTCTCCTGAAAGCGCCAGGCGCCGCGATTTCGATACAACGCGTTGCAACCTTCGGTACGCGCGAGGAAGACGTCCACGAGTCCATCTCCGTCCACATCGCCGAGCGCGACACCGGCGCCCTGGCCCAGCACCCGGTTGCCTACCAGGGCAGAGTCGCTCACCACATTTTCGAACCGAATCCCTGATTGTTGCCCGTCGATCTGCGTGAAGCCCGCTTCGCCGGGAGCGACCCTTAGTTCGCGCCAGCGATAGCCTGGTTCCTGGTGCCATTCGGCTGAGGGCTTCGGCGCACACGCGCACAGTGCGATGGCCAGCGCCAGAGCGCCGCGGTGGACGCCGCGCGAAATCATCGCGAGAGCATGGGCTGCGTGTGGATGTGTTCGAATTGCGTCGATCTACGCTGTTGCGCCGGCGTCGGACATCCCGCCCGCAGGGCGCCCGTCAGCGGATCGGCGGCCGCGTGGTGTCCGGAGGCGGCGCGGTGGGCGGCTTTGGGCCCTTGTACAGCTTGATGACGATGGCGCCGCCATTTGCGCTAGGGCCAAACTCCCCTTCAGATCGCGTGGGATCGAGGTACCGGATTTCCTGGACCGTAGAGGCGAGAATCGTTTTCAAGGCGTCAAGACCGCTATCGCGCTTTCCGTCCACGTAGACCTGTACAGGCGCGAGGCCCATCGACCCACCCAGGGTGCGCACACCCGGAGGCGGTTCGAGGAACTTGGGTCTGGTGCTTCTGATGAGGAGAAACAAATCCGCGTCTTTCTGCGCGGACTCCATGATCTCTTCCCGGGTAATTCGATCGCGCTGACGCTTCTGTGCGGCCGATTCCCTCGGCAAGAACGCAAGTAGCCCAACTGCGGCACCGACCGCCACAAAGACCGAACGACTAAAGACACCCATCCAGACCGTCCAATTCTGAGTTGCTGCTGTTGCTCAAGCACCGAACGAGAGAGCTCGATGACGCCAATCCGAGCTCTCACGCGAATGCTGAACGAGACTACATGCCGGCCGGCCGCGGAGGACGACGATCCCACATGAACGAGATGGCGGGGCGTGGTGCGCCGATAAACCGTGTCGAGGTGTTGGTGATTGTTCGGCCCGCAGCCGCCGCTTCGGCGGCCAGGGGAGTTCCTGGCTTGGTCACCGTGAGATCGGTGGCTGTTACCGCTGTGATGGTAGACGGTCCGTTATTCGTCGCGATGCCGAATCCTGTTGCGTTGATCGGCATGCCAACCCGAAAGCCGTCAGCGATGAAGTCGCCTGCGGGCCGCGAATATCCGGTGGCCGTGGCGGCCAGTGTGGTGGAGCCCGTGGACCCCGCCTCGACAATGGGGCCTACCGCCTTCGTGACCGTCAGCGTTGTGGCGGTGACTGCGGCGACCGTGGAAGATCCGTTGTTCTCGGGTTGCAGGAACCCGCAAGCGGTAACCGTCATGCCCGCGGCAATGCCGTCCGTAATGAACGAACCGGCCGAGCGTGCGTAGCCCCCCGCAGTAGCGCTGAGCGTGGCCGTGTTGCCGGTGGTGAACAGAAACACGTTCGTCTGGGGCGCGTTACTACACGCCTGGGATCCGGGGAACACGATGGCGGTGACCGCCGAACCCGGAATCGTTGTGCCCGGGAGCGCTTCCGTATCGCATGTCTGGGTTGCTGGATTGCAGGGTACTGGTGCGCCGCCTGTTCCGGCCCCACTGATCGCGGTGGGGAAGCCCAGGAGAGCGCGCGGATTCGGGAAAAGTGCCGTGCCACCAACCCCCGGCTGCACGTTGAACCGAATGGTGTCAGCAGGAACGATGACCCATGCAGTGGCGGTCAGCGGAGCAACGTCATCCCAGCACGCGGGCGCAGTACACGCCGCGGGCACAACGCCCGTTCCATTGGGATCGGCAAACTGTCGTACGTCGATCGCGCTCGTGGTCGCATTGATCACGCGAAGCGCCACATTGCCGGCGCCCGGATCCGGCGGCGTTTCTTCAATGAAAAGGAAGGGTATTCCTGGAGCGGCCCCACGACCGTTGCCCCACAGAATCGCCGTGTACTTACTCCCCTCGTTGATCGTGACTGTTGTGTCTTTCAGGACCGTGGAAGCCACCACTTGGCTCGTATCGTTCAGAAAGATCCTGAAGTGGCGCGACCCGACCTTCGCGGGTTTGAACTGAATCAGCGTGGACGCAGGCACGCCAACAGTGGTCACGACGTTGTTGCGGAACGTGATCTTGAAATGCGCGCTGTTCTCGACCAGGTCGACGAACCGGAAGTCCATCGGGTTGGTGTCCGGAACCGCATTGATGAACCGCACGCCCGCCGATGGAACTGCCGTCGTCGGTATGATGTCATCGGGCGTACATGCGCTCACGATACTCGCGGCCACGAACGCCGCCGAGAGTTTGAAGATGCGTCGCATGAAGTAGAAGACTCCGTGGAGGTGTTGGGACATTAGGGATAACGGCGAGGAATGAGCTCTTCGCCGATGGGAGGGATGTTAGGATCGGGAGACGGATTTGATTTGATAACCAGCGACCGGGTGACGAGAAACGCAGTAATAACTCCGGCGCTCGCGGCGGCAAAAGCGATCGTCCGTCCACGAGAGAAGCGCCGCTCGTACGTGGTCCGGATGTGCTCTGTCCGAAGCCGTACTTGCTCGCCCGTCCAAGTCTGATCGCTAGTGGTGAAGAATCGCACGGCATCTACCGCGACGACGTATTCTCCCTCCTGTGTTGATACCAGCCGCCCTTGAATCGTTCGGACCTCAGGCCCGACATGCGGCCCAAGGGCGACACGTCCAGCGTCGTTCACTTCGAGGACGACTCGGCTGCCGATCGTGGCAGCCGCTCCGTTAGCGGGTTGGAGAGTGTAGCATCCCGCTAACGGCGCGAACAGCGCAACCAGTGCCGCCAATGCCGCTTGATACTTGAGCGCCCGCACTGCCCGGATTACCAGCCGTATGTCCCCTTCGCGGCAGCGGAATTCGGCGCGAACCCGAGTCCACCCGGCCCGGAGTTATAGATCTCCGAATCCTGCTTACCACGAACCTTCATGTCCTCGAATGGTGTGACCCAAAACAGTGGCGTGCCTTCGGCGAGGTCGCCCCAGCCTCTGTGGTCGAGGTACCACTGCGAGAAGCCGGTGTACGCGGTCTCGATGCGCTTCTCCCACTTCATTGCTTCCATCAAATTGCCGCAATCGGCCGTGGTGAAGGCGGGCGGCTGTGGCACCTTGGGAACGCAGTTCACGCCTCCCGGTACTGGAGTGGTGTTGTCAGCGGCCACGATCGCGGGAAGTCCGCCACCGGTGGCGATGTTGTTTACCATGCCGGCAGTCCGCGACCTGTTTATGAGAGGAAGGGCTGCAGCGAAATTACCGAGACGGATGTGGCCTTCCGCCGCGAGCAGGTCAACCTCGGCTCTGGCGAAGAAGAGCAGTGGACCGTTCGTGCCGGTGCCATCGCCCGACACGCGCCACGAGTGCCAGCGCACGAAATCGTAGTTCGACCAACCCCAGCCGATTCCCGCAAACTGGTCCGTACCTGTCCGATTCGCGAAATAGCGCTTGCAGAGTTGCGACGCGCCCTGGCACGACGTAATCGCAAAATCCGTCTGCTGCAATGCGCGAGTGGCTCCCTGCGGGAAGCGTAGATCCGGCGTGACCATGAAGAAGCCGTTGTTGCCGGCGCCGCGGTCACCGAGCGGAGTGGAGAGAAAAGCCGAGTATCGGCCGGAAACGTCCGCCATCCCGATAATGAACGGTGGCATCTGGTGCCACAATCCGTACGTGTCGTATTGCGAGACCCATGAGTTGAACGGCCCTGCAACACTGTTGGTGATGTTGAGGTGGTCTGCCTGAATCCCGGCCGTGGCGTCGGCAATCGTGGCGGCCCAATCCACCATGCCGCCTTGCGAGATGTCGGCGCGCTCTGCGGGCGTCCGCGCCACGTTCGCGCGGAATCGCGCGCGGTAGCTGCGAATGAGCCTGGTGAACTCCGTCTGAGTCATGTTCGTCGGCGACGGAATCCACGTGGACGGAAGTGGGAACGCTGTACCGATGGCCGAACCTGCCGCCGCCGTATGCACGAGCGCCCGCTCCAGGGCCGTGATCGCGGAATCCATTGCCTCTGGATAATGGATCATCGGGCCAGGCTCTTCAGCGCTCGTGCCAGGACCGATGATCGCGGCAGAGTCGTAGAACATCGCGATATAGCCAATCGACACGCCTCTCAGGAACTCGGCGAACGCTAGAGCTCGCAAATCGGCCGCGGGTGAGCCGAGATTGAGCCCTCCCTCGATCTTGTCGATGACGCTGGACGCCACGCGATTCACTTCGCTGTGGACGAAGTAGATCTTCGAGTTGTAGTTGGCCAGCCCATTTCCGACGGAGTTGTCGTTGAAGGCGCCGGAGAACGGATAGCGGTTGTTCTGGCCGTCATTGTTGAGGCTCGAGAAGTTCTCGAACGCCATGACATTGGCCATGCCACGAATGTTCGTCCGGCCGCTCCACAAGGCTGAGTGCCAACGCTTGTAGTAGGTACCAATGAGCGACTCCACGTCTTTCGCTGTGGCCAACACGCGCTCTGTCTCGGGCTGGTTCGGGTTGGTGACCTCGAGCGTCTTCTCGCACGCGGCGAGAGCAACAATTACCGCCCCCAGACCACCATAACGGATCAAGTTTCGAATCATGTTCGAGCCGCTCCTAGAAGCGCGTGGAAAGACTGAAGGTGAACGTCCGCAGGATGGGGAACGTGCCCGCGGTGTCGATCTGGTTGATCAGGCCGGAGTTGGACTGTCCGCCTGCACCGTTGTTGGTCTCCGGATCGAGGCCCGTATAGTCAGTGATCGTCCAAAGATTCCGACCAACGACACCGACGGTCCAGTCGCCAACGCCTCTCACGCCGCCAACCCGGTAACTGAGGCTCAGCTCGCGCATCTTGATGAAGGATCCATCTTCGACGGCGTAGTTGTTTGGGTTGAGCGCGTCGTAGAACCCGCCCGTACCGACTTGCTCCGGTGGGCCGACACGCCATGTGTAGCCGACGGGCTTCGCGGTCTCAACGGTGGCGTCTGCCATATCGAAGGTCGCCGAGTTGAAGTCAAAGAGACCCCAGCCTTCGCCCTGGTTATAGATCTCATGCCCGAACGTGCCGTCGAACAGAGCGTACAGGTTGAAGCGCTTGAACTGCAGGTTGTTGCTGTATGACATCCGGAAATCCGGAAGCACGTTGCCAAGAACCTGGGTCTTGGGCAGGCCTGCACCGCGCTCGCCTCTCAGTGGCCGATCGACAATGGGGTGACCATAGAACAACGCGTAGTTCCATGGTGATTGCGCAGCCGGCAGCTTGGTCTGCCACAGGTTCTTGGTGATGCCATCCTTCCACGTGTTTCCCTGGCCCACCCAGACTACCCAGCCGGCTTCGTTGACCTGGAACGCCTGACCGTCGCCGCACTGGCTCTGCACGCTCGTGGGCAGGCTGTTGCAACCCTTGTAGAACTTGCGTCCCCAGATATTGCCGTAGCGGTTGAACTTGAACCCATTGCTGCTTGTGTCGCTCCTGGCGGTAATGCGGAAGAAGCTCGCATTACCGTTGCCGGCACCAGCACTTGTGAAGTACTCGGGGATGTTCAACGTCGTGATATGCGTCCGCGTGCGATCCCATGTCGTCCGCATGCTCCACGAGAGGTCGCGCCGATTGAGGATCGGCAGGCTCACTCCAAGCTCCCACGTGTTATTCGAGAGCGTGCCGGCATTCTGCCACTGTTCCGTGAAGCCGAGCGACGCCGGGGTCGGCACCAGCAGGATTTGGTCACGCGTCTTCGAATTGGCGTTGGTGATCTCGACGCCAAGGCGGCCAAACAACGTGAAGTCGGTTCCGATCTCCATCTCTGTCGTCGTCTCGGGCTTCAGCTTCGAGTTGCCGGCCTGGCCGAGCGTGATGCCTGTTGCGCTGACGGAGTACGTCTCGTACTGCGCCGAGAATCGCGGCGTGGATCCAGCGGTCCCGCGCGACGCGCGCAGACGGAAATCGTCCATGAAGGTGTAGTTCCAGAACTCCTCCTCCGAGATGCGCCAGACGCCTGAGATGCGTCCGAACGGCGCCCACCGGTTCCCTGCTCCGAACAGCGAGCTGCCGTCATACCGATACGTCGCGTCGAGGATGTAGCGGTTTTTGTATTCCGCCGTTCCGCCCAGCAGTGCTCCCATGTTCTTGACGGTCTCCTGACTGGAAGTGATCGCCTTGTCGGTGCTGATGTTGTTCAGGCGATACACGTCCTTGACCAGAAAGACGTTCCCTTCGGCACCGTCTTCGAGGAAATGGTCGTAGTCATACAGGCCGCGCACCTGCAGCTTTCCACTCAAGTCCTGGCGCAGTTGTCTGCGGACCGTCGCCGTAATGCTGGTGTTCATGGACTGCTGGCTGCGGTTGCCGATTTCCATCTGGCCGTTGTTGATCGTTGGGGACAACGTAAACGTCCGATACCCCTTCACGGCCCAGTACTGATCCTCGCGGTCTCTCGTGTCGTAGCCAAACGTGCCCTCGAGCGTAAACCAGTCCGCTGGGAAGTACGTCGTCGTGATGTTCCCGAGGAACCGTCTGCTCTCACGTTTGTCGATGATGTTGTCGTTCTCCATGTCGTAGAGCAGCGTGCCACCGCCGTTGCCTGACCCGCGGAGTCCGCCGCCGCCGCCTCGAACGATGGCGCGGCCCAGCGTATCCTTCGCGGAGTAGTCGGTGCCTGCGGGAGCGCCACGCAGCGCCTGGCCGAAGATGCTGCCATTCGACGAGCCACCGACGCGGAGATCTCGCGTGCCGTTGTCGAACAGCGAGCTCACCGACACAAGCATGTCGCTCCGAACGTCGTAGTCGAGGTTGACACGACCACGGCGCTGCTGGGCTCCATCCAGTCCTTTCACCGCACCCGCTTCGTTCTGGTAGGAGCCGCTGACGTAGAAGCGCACCCCGGCGTATCTGCCGGTGGCATCGAGAGACTGGATTGTGGTGGGAGTACGGGTCACCACCTGCGCCAGGCTGTTGTAGTACTGCCCCGGCCAGATGTTCGCCTGATAGACGTTGAGCAGGCTTCCGGTCGTGGCATCCGGAGCGTTCCACTGCATGTTCTGTTGTGTCCGCACCGTATCCGCATTGACGGCGTTGATGCGCTGGATCTCGCCCATCCAACTCGTCGTCTTTGAGCACGCCGCGATGTTGCCCGCTCCTTCGAGGCAGAATCGCGTGCCCGTCTCATCGAGCTGCAGGTGATGGTTCTCGGGGATGCCGTAGTTGATGCTATTCAGATCGCTGAAGCCGTACTCGCTTCTCGCGCTGAACTTCACACCCTCCTGCGTCAAACCACGCTTCGTCTTGATCGTGATTACGCCGTTGGCTGCACGAGTGCCGTACAGCGACGCGCCCGCCGCCCCCTTCACGACTTCGACGGACTCGATATCGAGCGCGCCCAGTTCTTCGAGGCTGCCGACATTCATGATGATGTTGTCGACGATGATCAACGGCCCCTGACTGCGTCCGGACGCGTTGATCGAGTGCGGGCCGCGCATCATGACTTCAGCCGAGGCTCCGGGATTACCGCTGGACTGCGCGATCCGGACACCTGGAACTTTACCGGCGAGTTGACGCAGCGGATCGAGCGCCGGCACCGGCATGTCCTCCACCGAAAGCCGGGCGACCGCGAACGGCACTTTCGCGCGCTCCGTCCCCTCCACCGAGCCTGTGACGACGATCTCGTCCAGGCGGTTCACGTCCTGCTTCATTGTGAAGTTGAACGTTTGCGTCGAGGCCACAATGCGCACCGGACGCACTTCGGGGCGATACCCCAACGCGCGCACGCGCATGTTGACGAGCTGTCCGTTGACCCGCGCCGCGGCAATGTTGATCGTGTAAACCCCTTGCGCGTTGGTCAACACATTGATCGCCAGATCGTTGATGTAGACGCTGGCGCCTTCGAGGTTCGTCCCGAAATCGGTCGTAACCTTGCCGGTGATCATCGCGTTCTGAGCTTCGGCCTGCCCTGGGGTCGCGATCGCGAGGAGGGCGCCAACCAGGGCGAACACCAACGCACGAGCACGGGTGACGTTTCTCATTTCACTCCCTCAATGGAGAATGGGGTTGCATTTCCTACAGTACGCCTGCGCGCGGTGAAATCACCGCCTAAAACACTCAACGGCCCACGACGCCAGGCGTCGTGCGCATTATCAGCAGCAATGCAGCGCTCGGAGTTGGATGCAAAAATCGCTTGGGGCGGTACCGAACGTCAGGAAGCGGGACAGGGGACCACGCGCATCTAACTCCGGCATCCCTTTTTTTGGTCACTTGATCACAAAGCGGGACCGGGTCGCACCTGGTTTCCGTGAGCGAACGTACGACGTGTCCCGCAGAGGCGCAAGAGGCCGCTGAGCAAGGCCTTGCGTCCTCGAGCGAGACTGCCGACCTTCTCGTGAAATGTCTCCGCGACGAAGCACGCGTTTACGCTGGACGCAGCGCGGACTGACGCGAAAATCAGTCGTTTTCGGCCTTGCGGTCCTCGCGTTGGCGCTGGCGTGCCGCCCCAGCAATGCCGGGTTTCCGACCCGGCCCGACCCCGCGACGACCAGAGACCCATACCTTATACTGGTCGCGGAGCTAGAGTCCGCCGGTCGGGACAACCTGTATGACGCCGTGCATCAGCTGCGCCCGGGATGGTTCACCCGACGCACGCGAGACCGCACCGGAGAGCAGAACATCATCGTCTATCTGGACGATAGACAAATTGGCCCCGTGACCGCCCTGCGGCGATTTTCGCCGCGCGATGTGGCGAGCGCCCGGTACCTGAGCCCCACGGAAGCACAGGTGCGCTACGGCCAGATCAACACGGGCCGGCCGGCGATCCAGCTCGAGTTGGCTCGGCAGCCGTAGGTCAAGAAGGGCTAGGAAGTGGCTTGGCCGCGCTCCGTCACGACGCGCACCTGGTTCCCAACCACCTGCAGGAATCCGCCTTCGATCGCAAAACGTCGGGCCCCTGACCCGCCTTCGACCCGCAACTCGCCCTTTCCGAGAAGCGTCATCATCGGCGCATGGCCGGTGAGTATTCCGACTTCGCCGTCGAATGCGGGCGCCACGACTGAAGTGGCGTCCCCTTCATACAGGGACGCCTCCGGCGATATCACTGAAACGTGCAGCACGAGTAGCCCTTAACCCTGCAGCTTCTTGGCGTTCTCGAGCACGTCGTCCGCGCCCCCCGCCATGAAGAACGCCTGCTCGGGATACTGGTCGAACTCGCCCGCCACCAGCCGCTCGAACGACGTGATCGTTTCTTCCAGCTTCACGTACTTGCCCGGGATACCGGTGAACTGCTCGGCCACCGAAAACGGCTGCGACATGAACCGCTGCAGCCGCCGAGCGCGGCCGACGATCTTCTTGTCGTCCTCGGACAACTCGTCCATCCCCAGGATCGCGATGATGTCCTGCAGCTCCTTGTACCGCTGCAGCACCTTCTGCACGTCGGTGGCCACCTTGTAATGCCGCGCCCCGATAAACTGCGCATCGAGAATGCGCGAGCCTGACGCCAGCGGATCCACGGCGGGATAGATGCCCAACTCGGTAATGGCGCGGGAAAGCACGACCGTCGCGTCCAAGTGAGCGAACGCGGTCGCGGGCGCCGGATCCGTAATGTCGTCCGCGGGAACGTAAATGGCCTGCACCGATGTGATGGAACCGTTCTTCGTCGATGTAATACGCTCCTGCAGATCGCCCATCTCGGTCGCCAGCGTCGGCTGATAACCCACCGCGCTCGGCATCCGACCCAGAAGTGCGGACACTTCGGAGCCGGCCTGCGTGAAGCGGAAGATGTTGTCGATGAACACCAGCACGTCGGCCCGTTCCTCATCGCGGAAATACTCGGCCACGGTCAAACCGGAAAGACCGACGCGGAGTCGCGCGCCCGGCGGTTCGTTCA
>JANNJV010000075.1:0-7773 GCA_031395945.1 Gemmatimonadota bacterium
CAGTTGATCAGCCACAAAGTGTGCAGGTGGTTGGTGCCGCTCGCGCTCATTCCAAGCGCCGTCGGGCTGTCACTGCTCGCGCGCGATCACGTATGGGCCGTCGTCGTCGTCGGGATCGGGTTTCTCGGGCTCGGCGTGGCGGCTATCGGAGCAATGTGGCCCACTGACAAACCGATGCCCCGAGCGCTCTCACTCGTCACGTTCGGCGTCGCCGCCAACGTGGCCGTCATCCATGCCGCGTGGCGTGTCATCCATGGGCACGAGGATCATCTCTGGGAGCCCACTCGACGGCCGCTGGGAACAGCCGAGCAGCCTCGCTCGAGCTCCTGACGCCGAGCCGACGCAGATCCTAACGCGAGTTTCCCCGGATACGGTCCAGCAGCTCGCGGAGCGCCGGCCGCATGTCGGAAGCGCTATACACCTGGTCTCGCCCCTGAGGCGCCACAAGCCGGCGCAGCTCGAACAACGTCGCGATCCGACTGGGGGCGTCGGGCGGCAGATGGAGCGCCGACGTCGACCGCCGCAGTCGCGCCAGGAAGTAATCGGCATATCCCCAATACCACCGGCTGCGAACGCCGACCTGCCACTGTGTTACCGGCGAAACGCTTAGGCCCAGCGCCGACGCAGCGAGAAGAGCTGGAAAATCCACACCCGCATCGATTGCCAGCTGGAGCGATCCCCAGAAACGGCCGTTGACCTCCATCAGGACGGGCTCGCCTGAACTCGAATCCATCTTGTACTCGACCATTGCCACACCGGACCAGGAGAAGCGCGATAGCAGCGCCAGGGAGCGCGCCCGAAGGTCGTCGTCCAGCGGCACACTCTCACTCAGCACGCTCACCCCGCCGGCCGGTGGCTTCTCGCGCAAGCGTCGATGCGCAAACGCCGCGACGAGTCGCCCGTTCCAGATCAGCAGGAACACTCCCATTCCCGGGCCGACGATGCGCTCCTGCAACAACAGAGGGTAGGCGCTCGCCTGAAGGGACTCAGCCAAGCCCTTCGCCGTCGGCCAGTCCGCAGCGTGCAGAACGCCGTGCTTCGAATTCCCGCTGCTGCTCTCCGCCACCGAACGTCCGGGCTTCAGAACGATTGGCGTGTTGAGCGACCGCTCGGCGGCGAACCGAGCCACGTCGGTCCAACTCTGCGCGACCAGCTGACGGGGGATACGAATCCCGACCGATGCGGCCGCGTCAGCGACCAGGGCCTTGTCGCTGATGCTTCGAAACGACTCGATCGGTGGAAGGGGAATGATTGCCGGTGCGACCGCTTCGGGCCGAGCCAGCAAGGCGAGGGCCGACGCATCCGTAACTGGCACGACGAGTTCGCACGAGTGTGCGCGAACCAGCTCGCCGGCGGCCTTCGCGAATGCTTCGGGCGCGCGCAGGGGATGCGGCATCGCAGCGCTCACCGCCACGAAGCGTGAGGCGCCTGCCAAACTTGCGGCTCGTGCGGCGCCCACAATGACGCGGTGTCCCGCCCGCCCGAGCGATCGTACTACCGCAAGCGCGCTGCGCTCATCGCCATCAGTGACAAGGATCGCGGCCATCACACCCTGCTGTTGGTCCGTCGAGTCATACTCGGCAATTATCCTTAACTACTGGATGAAACTCGCTTGCATCTATTGCTCGCGGGCACTGCTATTCTAGCGACGTCGTATCGACGCGTGACAATTTCGGACTCCCTGATCGTGACTGTTGACCCCCTGACGATACTCCATGTGCTCGCGCCAGCCCGGCAGGGCGGACTCGAGAACGTTGTTTCTGCGCTGGCGGCAGGCCATCACGCACGTGGCCATGACGTCCACGTCGCCGCTGTATTGGACATCGATGCCACCGAGCACCCGTTGACGGCGGCGCTCGAGTCGGCCAAGGTGCCGGTGCACGCTCTGCGTGTCGCCACACGCGCATACGTCGCCGAGCGGCGCGCCCTTGGGGAAATTTGCCGGGTTTTGTCTCCCGACGTCGTACACACGCACGGCTACCGAGCGGACATCGTTGATAGCGCCGTCGCGCGACGCATGGGAATTTCCACCGTTACCACAGTGCACGGGTTTACCGGCGGTGACCTGAGGAACCGGCTGTACGAGTTCGTTCAGGTCCGGACGCTTACGAGGTTCGACGCCGTGGTAGCGGTGTCGCGGCCAATCGCCCGCCTTCTTCAGCAACGCGGGGTTTCGGCGAACCGGGTGCACACCATCGCGAACGCGTGGAGCCAGAGGACGCCACCGCTCGCGCGAGGGCCCGCGCGGCTCGCCTTGGGCCTGGAGGGCTCTGAAGTCCGACTCGGCTTCGTTGGCCGGCTTTCGTCGGAAAAGGGAGCTGATATACTGTTGGAAGCAGCAGCCCTGCTCGATGCGCGCGTTTCAGTCTCGTTCATTGGAATCGGTCCGCAGCGGGACTCGCTTGAGAGACGAGCCCGCGAACTCGGATTGGACAATCGCGTGACGTGGCACGGCGAGGTGCCCGATGCAGCACGATTCCTGAGTGCGTTCGACGTGATGGTGCTGAGTTCTCGGACTGAGGGTACTCCGATCATTCTCTTCGAGACGATGGCTGCGGGCGTGCCCGTCGTCGCAAGTGCCGTAGGCGGTATTCCCGACGTCGTCGCGTCCGGCGAAGCCGTTCTGGTCCCGGCGAACGACGTGGAAGCCTTGGCATCCGCGATCCGCCAGACGATCGATGATCCAGTCGCGGCTCAACGGCGCGCCAGCGCCGCGCGACGCGTGCTGCACGATCGTTTCAGGGTCGAACCGTGGCTCACGGCCTACGAATCGGTGTATCGCCTCGTTTGCAAAGACGACAATGCGTAGCGGCGGTGGTCATCTTGCTGAACGTGGGCTCCGGTATCAGGATTTCCACTAGATTGCACGGCGGGCTAACGTTCATTTTGCGTTGCTGATTGCGCGCCGATCTCGCGGAGCCGACGTCGGACGCCCGCCGCACCTTCCGGGAGCGTTCTTGATACGAGATTCTGTCATGAAGGATGTCGCTCAAACTCGTGTCAACAAAAGCGACGAGGACGCGCAGCGTCGCGGAGAACCCTGGGCAAACTGGCTCTGGCTCATAGAAACGGATGCTCGGTCCAATCTCTTGGTTATTGGCGCTGGGCCGGAGTTGGGAGTAGTGGCCGACCGTTTCGCGAATGTCGAGTCGCAGCTATCCGTTGATGGCGGCATCCGTCACCTTGACGATAGTTTCGACGCAGTTGCTGTGCGAGGCATCAGCCCATTTGACGCGGGTGCTCCGTTGACACCGTGGGCCGAGTGCTACCGGGTCCTTCGGAAAGGAGGGACACTGTATCTGGATGGTTTGAACCCGGGTTGGTTCAGGACGCTGCGTCCCGGCTGGCGATTCGCAGATGTGTTGGGGTTGAGGCGCGTTGCAGCCGACCTTCGGCGCACCGGGTTTCGCGATGTTCGTACGTACTATTTGGAGTCCACATTGCTGGACTGTCCGCGCGTACTGGTTCCAGGCGAACGACGGGCAGTTCTGGCCTGGGAGCGTTTCGGCGCAGCCCCGGGATTGCGCCGGATAGGGCGCCTCATGATCGCAGCTCTGGGACTGCCCGAGTTACTGTATCCGGCTGCCGTGATCCTCGCACGAAAATGAATGAAAGCTGAACTACGCGCTGTACTAGACAAGGCGGGATGGGCCCACGCCGAGGACGATGGGGCGTGGGCGAGAGCGGTCGTGCTGAACAATTGGGGAGCGGTTCCTCGCGTTCCTGGCGTCAACGATCAGTTTGCCCAGAAGGGCTTCAAGCTCCTTCTGCTCGGTGAGAGCGGGCGCCCGGAGCATTTTGCGCGCTGCGCAGACGTATCCGATGCGCTCATGGAGGGAGAGTGTCGTGTGTCATGCGTTCTGTCGGGCAGTCCGGAACTGGCCCACATCATCCCGCAATCGCGCTCTGCGAGCTCCGAGAACGTGCGCGTGTTGGTCAGCACTTTTGTCGGCGGCACCCGGTTCGACCGCCTCGAGCGTCGGCAGCGACCGGCAGAGTGGGCCAGATCGATAGAACGGGTTCTCGCAGCCGCGGAGACGGCTGGACGGGTCGCCTACCACGTTCTTCCCGAGTTGTCCGAGGGGCGCACACCCACGGTGCTCTTGTCGCAGGAGGCCGAGGCCGACTTGGTAACGCTTGGCGAGGCAGGTCTGCCCAGTTCCGCACTGCAAGCTCTCGAATCCCGGTTCCTGGCCACGCCGCCAATGCCAAGGCTCCTTCAGCACGGCGACCTGTGGTCGAAGAATGTGCTTGTGGAGAATGACTCCTGCTGGTTGATCGATTTCGCGGAATTCGGACACGTGCAGGTTCCGCTCTACGACGTGTGCCACATGCTGGCTCACTCCGATCGCGCGAATTTTCAGGTGACACCCTCAGCAAGTAAATCGACTTGGACAATGCTGTCCCAGGAAATCGTTCGCAGGCAAGCCGCTCGGGTGGGCCTCGACCCGGACCAGCGCGCGGGCGCATTGCTGTATTACTTGGTGCATCTTGCGGCGTATAGATCGCGGGGAGGCGTTTCTCGCGAATACCGAGAGCCTTACGTCGACGAACTGCTGAAAGCCGCGGAAGTTCTTCGGGCCGGGGGACACATCGCTGAGTGGCTGACCCGGACCGCGCACTAGGCAGAGCACCGGCGCTAGCGACGGCACCCTTGAAACGTCTTCGACCAAGCACTCAAGTGGCCACCGCCAAAAGCCCTGGCCTCTGGCGCGTGCAGGCAACAGGCATCTGGCAATTCCTCCGCAAGCAACCGCTGTCCTATTGGCTGACGTGCATCTACCTCTTCTTCGAGTACGTCCGGCCTCAATCCATTTACGAGGGATTGGATTTCTTTCCGTGGACGTTGACGAGTCTCATTCTCGCGGTGACGGCCTTTGTTTTCGAGGGGCTCAAGCTCAGGCGGTGGACCGTCGCGGATACATGGCTCGCCGTCTACACGGGAATCGTCCTTCTGTCCTGTGTTTTCGCGCAATACCCGTCGGTGGCATTCGCGAACGTCGATCTCTACCTCTCCTGGGTTCTGATCTACTTCATCATCACGAACGTCGTGGTGACGGAAGGCCGGTTCCTGGTATTCATGCTGTCCTTCTTGCTGTACAACCTCAAGATGTCGCAGCACGCCACGCTCTCTTGGGCGGCGATCGGGTTTCAGTTCCGGGATTGGGGAGCGACCGGCGGCCCCGGTTGGTTCGAGAACTCGGGAGAGATCGGCATTGAAATGACGATCTTCTTCCCGCTGGCCGTGCATTTCTGGCTCGCCTTAAGGACACACTGGCCAACCTGGAAACGGCTCGCGTTTCTCGTTTTTCCTGTCACGGCAGTAACGGGCACCCTGGCTTCTTCTTCTCGCGGCGCCCAGCTCGGCATTGCCGTTGTCGCCCTATGGTTCTTGCTACGGGCGCGCCGTCGAGGCGTGGCTCTCGTCCTCGTTGCGATGGCTAGCGCCGTGATTCTGTTGATCCTTCCTCAAGAACAGAAGGGCCGTTTCCGGGAATCTGGGACGGACTACACCTCGCAGCTCAGACTGCAGTACTGGAAAGACGGAATCAAGATCGCGAACAACCACCCGATCACCGGAATCGGATACGCCAACTGGATTCCGTACTACCGCAGCCGCTACATGGCGCGCGGCCAACTCCCGCACAACATTTTCGTCGAGGCAGGCGCCGAATTGGGGTATCCCGGCCTCCTCGGTTTCATTGCCCTCATTGTCAGCACCTTTGCCGTCAATCGAGCGACGAGACGAATCGCGAGGGGCTCAACCACGCGCAACGATTTCATTTTCCAGATGGCCCTCGGCTTGGATGGCGCACTCATTGGATTCCTCGTGAGTGGCTTTTTCGTTACCGTCCTGTACTACCCGTATTTTTGGATAAACCTTGCGATGACGGTAGCCTTGCACACGGCCGCGCGAAGCGATGCCCTTGCAAGGCACAGCCTCCCGGCGACACCGGCCGCAGCGGGCCTGTTCCGGATGCGACGTCGCCGCAGTGCCTGACAGCGTACTGCATCTCATAGACACCACCGGCCCAGGTGGTGCCGAAACGGTGCTCCTTGAGGTCGCCACTGGCGCGCGGACGTACGGCTGGCAATCTGTTGTCGGAGTTCCTGAGAACAGTTGGATCGCCGGCGCTCTCGCCCACCGCGACCTGCCGAGTGCCTTCCTCCGGACTGCCGGCGCGTTCGATGTTCGATACCTCGCGGAGCTTGTAGCGCTCGTGCGCCGACATCGTATCCGTCTCATTCACGCCCATCTAATCACTCCCAGCCTGTATGGCGCCCTGGCTGGGCGCATGTGCGGTGTGCCAGCCATTGCAACGATCCATGGCGAGAGTGAAGTCCAGGCAGAAAGCGGCTGGCGAAAGGCCAAGCTAAGGCTGATCGACCGGGCGTGCTTTCGCACGGTGTTCGTCTCGGAATACCTTAGGCAGCGGGTGTTGGCTGGGGGCGGATTCCGGCTCGAACACACTGAGGTGGTCCACAACGGCGTTCAACTCGCTGACTTTGCGAGGGCGCCCGACCGATCGCTGCGGCGCGCATGGGGGATTCACGACGACGAGATCCTCGTGGGGGCAGTCGGGAATGTGCGCCCCACCAAGGGCTACGAGGTTCTTCTGCGTGCCGCGAGGAGACTCGCTGATACTCGCCCAAACTTCCGGTTCATCATCGCCGGCGAAGCCGGGGGGCCCCTTGGTGCGGAACTTCGGCGCATGCTCCACGATCTCGCGCTGGAGGGCATCGTCCAGTTTGTCGGCTTTCAGGAAGATATCGCGGCCGTTCTCGCAAACCTCGACCTCTTCGCGCTTCCCTCACACACCGAAGGCTTCTCGCTCGCGACGGTGCAGGCCATGGCGGCAGGCGTGCCTATCGTGGCAACCCGCTCCGGCGGGCCCGAGGAAGTACTCGGGGAAGGCTCGGCCCTTCTGGTCGCTCCAGGCTCGCCCGCGGACCTTGCTGCTGCCCTCAACCAACTTTCGCTCGACGCTGGGCTTAGATCCGATCTGATTCACCGAGCACGGACGCGCGCGCATTCGCAGTTCAGCCTCGAGCGCATGATCGGTGATTACGATTCCCTGTACCGGCGGGCGCTAAATGACCTGAGGCAACCCCCACCCGCCGACTCGTAAGGCGGCACCGTCTTAGCTGCCAGTGCGGCGAAGGAAAGCCATCGCAGAGCTCCATGATTTTATGGCAAGGTTTCGTATCTGTTGGCGCATGGTGGGATTTATAGCCCAGGCCCATATGCCTGCGGCGGCGATGGGGAGGATCATGACGACCTGAAGGAAGAACGCCAGAATGCTATTTGGCGAGGTGCGCGTTTCCAGAAGCCAGGACGCCAGCGCGAACGGGACCATGGCCATGAGCGGTCGGAGCCAGACCTGCGTGACAATCTCGGATGGCGCGATACCGACGACCCGTCGCAATAGAGCTGGGCTGACCACCATTGTTACGATCAGGCTCGGCACCGCCGTAGCCCAAGCCACCCCGATGATACCGGTTCGCTGCACCAGCGCCACGCTGAGCGCCAGGTTTGCCAGCGCCTCTGCTAGATATGCAATGGCGAGCGGTCGATGGCGGTTAAGGCCTATCAGCGAGACAGCCACAACCTGGTGACCGGCCCAGAACGCCAATGCAATCGATAGAACAGCCAGGACGTTCCCCGAGGGCTCAGCGTACGCCGGACCCATCCAGAGCCCGATGAACGTGCCCCCGCGATTGAAGAGGGTGTGCGCGATGGGCAGACCGACGATCATCGATAGTTGAGCGCCT
>JANNJV010000088.1:0-4470 GCA_031395945.1 Gemmatimonadota bacterium
ATGAAACCGGCGACGCGATCGCCCTGGGTCACGCCGGCCGCGCGCAAGCCACTGGCAATACGGGCGACCAGGTCCGCGAGCTCCGCGTAGCTCAGCGACCGTTGTGGCCCCAGCTCGTTCCAGAAAACGACGGCCTCCCGGTCGTCGCGATATCGCAGAAGGTTCTCCGCGAAATTGAGCCGAGCGCCCGTGAACCATCGCGGCCCACTTTCATCGGGCGGCGCGACCCGATCGCGGCCAATGAGCACGTCATCCCATGGCAGCTTCCCCGCTCTCTCGTCAGCGACGACGCCGCAAAAACGCCACACAGCAGGCCAGAAGTTCTCCGGCTGCGCTATGCTCCATCGGTAGAGCGCGTCGTAATCGTGCGCCGGCAGCCCCGCCATGAACCGCGTGAGATTGGCGCGAGCAATCTGTTCCGCGCCCGGCACCCAGAGCGGCTCGTGCCCACCTACCTCTGCCAATCGGATGACTTGCGGGGTGGCACCTGACACTCCGGCCACGTTCCGGCGCGTCCCGTGAAGGCATTGAAGAGATTTGCGCGCGTCCTTCCCACGGTGGCCGGGTCTTCCGACGCCAGGTACGCGAGCATGGCCGTGAGGACGACGTTGTTCTTCAATTCCTCGAAGACGATCTTGTCGAAGGTGTCGCGGTTGGTGTGCCAGGTGTACGTGCCGTATCCCCACCCCAGCGAACCAAGGCCGAAGGCGGGCGCGCCGTAGCACGCGAACGACGCGTTGTCGCTGCCGCCGCCCGCCGGGGATCCGGCAAATCCAAAGGTGATGTGGCGCGTGATCTCGCGCGGAACGCGCGTCAGCCAGGTGGCCAGGTGCGTAGCGCCATCCACGAGACCCGCCGCGGAGACGTTCACCACCCGTCCGGTGCCGTTGTCTTGATTGAACAACGCTTGCAGTCCGCGCACCGTCTCGGGGTGATCGGCCGCGAACGACCGCGAACCCACGAGTCCCTGCTCCTCCCCGCTCCAGTGCCCAACGATGATCGTGCGCTTCGGGTTGGGGTACACCTGCTTGAGAATGCGCATGGCTTCCATCATTACCATGGTTCCCGTGCCGTTGTCCGTCGCGCCGCTGCCGCCGTCCCACGAATCGAAATGCGCCGACAGGAAGATGTATTCGTCGGGCTTCTCGGTCCCCTTGATCTCGGCAATGACATTCGCAACCGGCACCTCACCAAGATCCTGCGATTCGGCGGTCACGCGCACCACCGGATTCTGCCGGTTCTCGGCAAGACGAAAGACCAGGCCGTAGTCCTCGCAGCTGAGATCGATGCTCGGGATCTGCTGGTCCAGTCGCGCGTTGAATACCTTGTCGACGCCCCATCCTTGCGACCAGAGGTGCGTGAACAAGCCGCGCGCCCCGGCTGCGGCGAGTTTGCCGGGAAGAACACGGTTTGCGGCCGCGAGCGTCGTGTCCCCGGTGGCGCGCATTACGCGCTGGCCCCAGAGACGCGTCATTTCCGCTCGCTCCCTTTGCATCCTGGTCACGGCCGCCGTGTCCGGCGCAAACTCACGCCAATTGTCGTCCGGACGACACGTGGGCTGGGCCATGGACATCATGACAAACTTGCCGCGCGCCTGGGGAAGCCAGGCATTGAACTCCGCCGCGGTTTGGACGTTCGGCATGATGACCACGCCAGCTTCGACCGGTGCGCCGCGGGGCGTCGCCGGGCTCCACGCCAGCATAATGGCTTCCAGCGAACGCACCCGAGGTTGCAAGAGGTCCACGTGCGTAATGCCGCGTCGCCACCCTCGCCACGTGCCGTACGACTCGGCGCGAGCATTGATCCCCCACGCCCGGTACTTGGACAGCAACCAGTCGTTCCCCGCTTTCTGTCCTGGCGTCCCCGTGAGACGCGGGCCCACAGAGTCCAGCAACGCCTGGGCGAGGGGATACGTCTGCGAGCTGTCCATTCCGATCGCCCAGATGCGGCGAAGCACGAGATCATCAGTCGAGAACGATTGCGATGCAACGTCCGAAGAAACAGCCGAGAGCATGACAAGAACGGACAGGATGCGGCGCATGACCAAATGGTGGTGAAGGAAGGAACTACTGCGCGGGTGGTGTAACGGGCACGTTGTGCACCCGCAGGAGCTCCACATTAAAAATGAGCGTCGACTGACGTGGAATCCGGATGACGCCGTTCTCCTTGACGGAGGTGCCGCCGTAGCCCTGGCTCGACGGAATGACGATCCTGCGTCTTCCGCCGACCCGTAACCCCAGCAACCCGTCCCGAAATCCGGGAACCACAAACGCGGGATTGAACAAGGTGTTGGTGCCGGCATCGAACTCCGTTCCGTCCTTGAGGAAGCCGGTGTACGTGAGTCGGATCGTGTCGCTCCTGGCGGTGATCGAGTCGCCGGCGCCCAGGATGATGTCCTGGATGTAGACCCCCGACTGCAGCTTGGTCATCTGGGCGATGTTGATGCCAAGCGACGCCGCGAAAGTCTCGGTCCCCGGATCGCTTGGCGGACCCAGACCCGTGATCTCGTCGTTGCACGCGACCGCGGCCACGGCCGCCGCCAAAACAAGAATGATGCGCTTCATAGCGGAAAACTACCTAATTCGCATGAGTGTGAGGAGAACGCCGCGCTGGGGAACCGCACCGCCGCTCACCTGGATGAGCGCCTCGCCATTCAGGGGAACGGCAAAGCGGAAATACGCGCTCCCCCCCGACCGAAGTGAAATGAAATTCGGCTGGCCACCGGCGAGCGCGGGGGGAGAAAGCGGAAACGGGAACCCGATGGCCGGAAGCGTGCTGCCAAAGTTCCAGCTCGCCTGCTGCCACTTGGGATCCAGTCCCCCCGCGATTTCGTCGGCCGCGACGGCGACTGACCAATCGCGAAGCACTTCGAGGGTTGTCATGCCGTGCATGCTGAGTGCCGCGTCGAGATTGACGACGCCGGTGTACCGGGAGTTCACAAGTCGGCGCCACAGGTCACCGTCGCTGGCACCAGTGCGATCGGCCACGTACCGGAGAAGCGCCCACGTTGCGCCGCGTGTCGCGAGCAGATCGTTGGCCGCGAGCGGCGAGCTGGAATCCAGCGCCCGCAGGAACTGCACGTACCGCCCCAAGTTCCCCGCCTGGAACGTCTCGATGGCTGCCCGCGCGTCGCTGCCGGCCGGGATCTGCGCCGCGCCGATGTTCTGGCGAGAACCGAGTTTGCTGGCCCGATAAAATACGAGCTCTTCCGCCATGTGGCTCAGCCCCTCGTTCAGCCATACGTCTTCGGAGATGTCGAGCGCGTCGTTCACGTACATGCGCCGCGACGCGTTGATCAGATGCTGGTACTCGTGCGCGATGGTCGAGAGCGCGAGACCCTGGACGTACGCCTTCGAGCGCGCGTCGGACACCGTGCCGCCGGGATCCGGAACCAGCACGTAGAACATCTCGCTGACATTGCTCCCGGGACACCGTCCGAAGGGGCTCTGCCGCGGCAGCAAGTCACGCACGTAGTAGAAGCCCAGGACAACGCCCGCGGGTGAACCGCGAGGGGTGAGCTGGTTCACGGTACGAGTGAACAGAATGGCTACACGACCGTTGCCGTCGATGTCCGACGGCGTCCCGAACGCCGCGGTATCGATCGGAGTGATCAGCGTGTCTACTGCGACACCCAGCGCCCGATATTCTGCATCGGTGAAGCCACCCGCCGGATTGTCGGTATCCGCAAGCACCACGGTGCCATTTGTGATGGCAACGACGCGGGCGGACCGGAGATCGGGAGCGTCGCAGAATTGGAACGGGTTGACGTTGATGCTGGTCACGTCGCCCTCGCGTGCCAGCGCCGATATCGACGCGCCCCGCGTTCTCTTCCAGGCGCGTGCTCCCGCCACGTGCGGGCCAATATTGCTGCGCTCGCGCTCCCGTAATGCGGTTTCGAACGATGGGCTGGCTGATTGGGCGATGACCGGCCGCGCCGATTGCTGCGCCGATTGCTGCGCCGTCCACTCGGGCGCGGGAAATGGTGTGGTAGCCGGAACGATGCCATTCGCCGTGATATTGACGTTCGCGGAGGCCGGGCTCACCGCCGTGTTGTAGTGCGCCACCAACAAATACTCGGCGGCCTCCGGGGCCTGGACACAAGTGAGTCCGGTGCTCTCGAAACCGATCGACTGACCCGGCAGCAACGCCACCGGCGTCGCAATGAGACTGCATGGCGAGGAGTTGGCGTCGTGGACAGTGACAACCGTGCTGTCGGTCGCTCCAGCAGAAGATGCCACGAGGTACGTCCGGCCGGGCCGGCTCACGACGCGCGCGACAGCGCCGTTGCCGACGGAGGTCACGCTCACGAGGGCGGGATCGCGCGACGTCCACGTCACTTCCGTGGCGGTCGGATTTCCATAGCCATCGCGCGGTGTCGCCGAAACCACGACTGAGTCCTGGACCGGCGCCAGGCGCACCGCACGCGGGGCCAGTGCGATGGTTTGCACAACGCCGCCCACACCGTCCACC
>JANNJV010000093.1:0-3378 GCA_031395945.1 Gemmatimonadota bacterium
CCTGCACGTCGGCCGCGGTCACCGTCCCGGCCGAGCGCATCGACGCATCCGTGTGCCCCTCGATCACGATGCGCGCCGCGCCGAACTGGCCGGCCAGCTTGCCCGCCTCTTCGACCACGAACGTCGCATTGGGATCGTACAGCGTCTGCAGCGTCTTTCCATCCACCAACTTGTCGATCTTCTTGTCGATCTCGTCGGAGTTCGGGTAGAACTGGATGACGATGGTCTTGGTGAGGATCTCGTCGCTCTCTGCCTGCAGCGCCGACGCGGACGTGGGCACGAACTGCACCTGGTACTCGTTCTTCTGCTGCGCGTAGAACGCCTCGCTCCCCAGCCGCTTGATGATGGAGAAGTCCATCACCTGGTCGAACGGCACGGGGTTGCCGGACACGCTACCGATCTTCTTGTAGAGGAAATAGGCGGTGTTCCAGGTGCGCTCGAAGTTGGTCGGGTTGTTCTGATTCAGGAAAAACTCGCGGTTCTCGGCGTAGTTCGTGGCATGCGCGTCAGCTTGCATGGAGAGGGCGTCCTTCTCCGGGATCGAGTAGCCCGTCGCCATGAGCCTGGCCGCCTTTGCCTTGTTCTCCTCCGTCTTGAGCGCTTCCATCGCCTCGAAGATGCCGCGCACCAGTCCTTCCATGATCGCGGGGTTGTCCTTCGCGAAATCGGCGCGCGCGAACCAGACATCGGCGATCAGCTTGTTCGCCGTCTGCGTGTTCACCAGCATCTTGTTGCCGCGCGCTTCGGCCAGGTTGTAGATGTCCGGCGCCCAGCTGACCACGCACGCCACCGACCGGTCCGCGTTGAACGCGGCGGCCGCCTGGAAGGCGTCCTGCGTGAACTTGTACTCCACCTCGCTGGGCTGCACACCGCCGCTGATGAGCGTATTCAACAGGAAGAAGTGCGAGGGCGAGTTCTGCGCGAGCACCACGGTCTTGCCGCGCATGTCCGCCACGGACTTCACGGTGCTGCGGCACACGATGCCGTCGCCGCCGTTGGACCAATCCACCTGCTGAAAGACGCGCGGCATCGTCCGCGAATCGCGTCGCAGCTGTTCCACGAACAGCGGGATCATGTCGAGCGTGGCCCAGCCGATGTGTATTTTGCCCGACGCGTAGGCGTCGCGCATCGCGATCGGGTCGTCGATCAGGACCAGCTCCAGCTTGAAGGTCCTTCCGCCGGGAGCTTTCCAGACTTTGCCCGCCTTGAAGCCGTCGTTCGCGACGATCACGGGCGCCCAGCCAGCCCACACGTTCAGCGCCATCCGTACGGTGTTGTCGGCCATCGCCGTGTACGCGGACGTGCCCTTCACGTCCGGCAGCTTCGTGCCCGGGACGTACGCGTACTCCTTGACGGTCGTGAGGTTGGCGTTGTCGGGCGCTTCGATGCCCCCTTTCATTTGCGCGAGCTCGTCCGCTGAGACGTTCGAGCTGTCGCCGCCGCCGAGCAGGCTCTTGCCGGTGAAGCGCGTGATGCCGACGTACAGCAGCGCGCCAACCACCAGCAACATCACGAGGAAGAATGCTGGTTTTGGTTTTCCTGAGGGAGGAACGGAGGTGGACATGGGGAGCGGATCCGGAGAAAGGGAGTGGGTCGAGCGCCGTTCTACTGTTTGTCGGAGATCGTGCCGAGGTTCTTTTGCGTGTTCGCCACCGGCGCGGTCTCCGGTGACTTGAGTCCGAGCTGTACCTCGAACTTGCTGAGGAGGTCTTCGGCCATCGCTTTTTCCGCGGCTTCTTCGGCCTTGATCTCCGCCACGCCCTTGGCCGACATGTCGACCGCGACGCGGGCGCGGCCGCGGTTGGTGTCGATCTGCTTCTGAATCACCGATTCGATCTGGCCGAAGTCGGTGGTCATGTTCATGTCGAACGATTCGCTGATTTGCGCGATCTCCGCCTCGGCGGCGCTCATCTTCAGCTCCGCGTCGTACGCCCGGATCTTCTCGCGCACTTTCACGATGTCCTTGTTGGCCTTCTGGATCTTGAGCAGGTTGTTCTGGTACGCGGTCTCATGCATCTCGAGCTGCCGCTCGTTGGCTCCCAGCTCCGTTTGCGTCTTCTGCAGCTGGAGGGCGAGCTGGGCCGCCATGTCCCGGTTGCCTGCCTTGAGATGCGCCTTGATCTGCGACTCGAGCTGCGTCGCATTGGATCTGCCGTGCGTCACCTGGCGCGCGACGGTCTCCACGAGGCCGCGGTACATCTCCAGCCCCTTGCGTCCCTCCTTGAGTCGCTCCGTCGCCTGGTCCACCTCGAGCTGCATCACCGCGATGGGATCGGACTCGAAGAAGACGTTGGCGATCTTGTTCAGCTGCGCGCGCAGCGCCTGGAAGAATTTCCCGAAGATCATGGCCGTTTGGTGAGCGTTTCGCCGGCGTCCACTGCCTCGGCGAGAATCCGTCCGCGATAGATCGTGTCGAGACTGGCGCGCAACGCGAGCCCATTGGTCGCGCCCAGCACCTCGCCACGAACGTCCTTCACGAAATCGAACTTACCCGCGTCGATGTCGAATGCGACAAAGTACAGCCTGACCGCGCCTTCGCTGCGGCGGGCGATCTCCCGGGCCACCACCCGTGGCGATCGACCCTCGGTGTTCTCTCCGTCCGTCACGACGAGGATGTATTTCCGGATCGTGCCCGCGCGATACAGCGCGGCGCGCGCGGCGTCCATCGCTTCACCGATCGCCGTCCCACCGGTCGGCTTGCGCATCGTGAGCAGCGTCGAGCGTAGCAGGCCGCGGTCGTACGGCTGAACGGGGACCAGGGCTGCGACTCCGGTCGCAAACTCGAACAAGCCCACCTTGATGGGAAAGTCCGGTTGCTTGGCGATGAACGAGTCCGTGGTCGCCAGCATCTGGATGATCGCTTCGCGCGCCACCACGTACTTGGGACGGTTGTCTCCCCTGGCAGTGTCGAGCATCGAGCCCGACTGATCCACCACGATCGCAACCGCCGCGCCCAGTCCCTCATCGCCTGACGCGACGTACTTGCCCTGCTCGGTTTCGTCCTGAGGCCGCGCCTGATCGTCGCGCGAAGACCGGTTGAGTCTCGCGAAAAAAATGATGCCGAGTATGACCAGCGGGAGGACTATTTTGCGGGCCACGGCACGCCTTGGTCCTTTTTCGTCACGGGCGCCAGGCCCCGGTACACGAACTTCTGCACGCGCTTGCCCTCGTAGGTCTCGGTCGTGTAGAGGTTGCCTCTGGAGTCCGTCGCGATCGAGTGTACGGCGAAGAACTGTCCGGGTTGCCGTCCGCCGGCGCCGAACTGCGTGAGGATCTCCAGCGACTGGCGGTCCATGACGTATACGCGCTCGTTCTTCCCGTCGGCGAGGTAGAGGAATTTCTGCTGCGGGTCGCGCGAAAAGGCGATGTCCCACACCG
>JANNJV010000094.1:0-1988 GCA_031395945.1 Gemmatimonadota bacterium
GTTCGTCCGGTTCCGAGAGTCCCTTGGAGAACGCGATGCCCTCCTGGTATTCCAGGCAGTAGGCCAGCACGCGCGCGACCAGGTACTCGTCCGTCTCCGACGGGTGCTGGGCCGCCTTGAAGATCAGGGTCTCGTAGACTCCGCGGTCTACATCGGACAACTGAATTTCGAAGGAATAGATGGTTGCGGTGAGGGCCATGTGTGAAGGAATATGTACGATGCAAGATCTCACCACCGGGCCGCTCACCCGCCATTTGCTGAAGACCACGAGTTTCATGCTCGTCACCATGGTCTTTCAGACACTCTATTTTCTGATCGATCTGTACTGGGTGGGCCGGCTGGGCACGGAGTCTGTGGCCGCTGTCGCGATCGCGGGGAACCTCACCTTCGTCGTGCTCGCGCTCACCCAGATGCTGGGGGTGGGTACCACGACCGTTGTCTCCCACGCCGTGGGCCGGAAGGATCGCGCGGAAGCGCTCGTCCTGTTCAATCAGAGTCAGGTGCTCGCGATCGTAACCGGCGGTGTGTTCTTCGTGGTCGCGATGGCGTTGCGCCTGCGGTTCGCCACCGCGATGAGCGCGGACGCTGTCACGGCGTCGCTGGCTGCCGACTACCTGCTGTGGTTCATCCCCGCGATGGCGCTGCAATTCCTGCTCGTCGCCATGGGCTCGGCGTTGCGGGCCGTGGGCAACTTCAAACCGGGGATGGTGGTTTCCACGTTCACCGTCATCATCAACATGGCGTTGGCCCCGGTGCTCATCTTCGGGTGGGGCACCGGAAAGCCGTTGGGCGTCGCGGGCGCGGCCATCTCATCACTCGTCGCCATCGTCGTCGGCGTCGTGTGGCTGACGTTGTATTTCCTGCCGAAGGATTTCTACCTCAAGTTCGACGTTCACACCTGGCGCCCCAGGCTGGTGCTCTGGCGCAGGATGCTGGCCATCGGGCTGCCCGCGGGTTTCGAGTTCGCCATGATGGCGGTCTACCTTGGCATCGTGTATTCCATCACCCGCCCGTTTGGTGCCGCGGCCCAGGCAGGATTCGGCATCGGCTTGCGCATCATCCAGGCGGGCTTCATGCCGGTGGTGGCGCTGGGGTTTTCCGTCGCGCCCGTCGCCGGCCAGAACTTCGGCGCAGGCAAGGCGGATCGTGTGATCGGAACGTTCAAGGACGCGGCGTTGATGGCCACCGCGATGATGGTACTGTTCGCGATCGCGTGCAACATCGCGCCGGCGGCACTGGTGCGGGTGTTCGCCAAAGATCCGGCGGTGATCGACGTCGGTGCAGAGTATTTGCGCATCGTCTCGTGGAATTTCGTCGCATCGGGGCTGATCTTCGTGGCGTCCAGCATGTTTCAGGCGATGGGCAACACCATCCCCTCGCTCGTCACGTCAGCGGTACGCATCGCGATCCTTGCAATTCCCGCCATCGCGCTCTCGCGCATGCCAGGATTCCAGCTGCACTGGATCTGGTATCTCTCGGTGGGCGCGGTCGTGGTGCAGCTCACGCTGAGCATGCTGCTGCTGCGGCGCGAGTTCGGCCGGCGGTTGTCGTTTCAGCCCGTCCCGGTCGTGTAGAAGTTGCCCTTGTGCGTTTGAAATGAAGGCCCGAACGGCGTTTGAAGTGTGAAGTGTGAAGTGTGAAGTGAGAAGTTGGAAGCTCGAAGTGCCTGCACCTCAACGTCAAACTTCAAACCTCCAACGTCGAACGCAGTTGCAGGTGAAGTTATCGGTCGCGGTACATGAGCAGGGCGCGGCCGTCCGGTGTGTCGATTTCCCGCACGGCGCGGAAGCCGCACTTCTCGTAGCATCGGATCGCGCGCACGTTCCCGGGCGCCGGATCGGTTTGCACGCGCGTCACCGCCGGATCGGCGAAGAGCGTTTCCACGAAGGCACGAATCATCGCCGTCCCAAGTCCCTGCCCCAGGCGCTCGCTGTCGGCCAGAAACTGGTCGATGCCGCGAACGTTGGGGTCGTGCTCGTCCAGCCACC
>JANNJV010000121.1:0-1723 GCA_031395945.1 Gemmatimonadota bacterium
TGGTGACCGGCGTGAGCGCGGGCGCGCTGATTGCGCCCTTCGCCTTCGCCGGCCCGCAGTACGACGACATCATTGTCAAGGTCGCCACTTCGCTGCGTCCCCGCCAGGTATTCCGCCCGCGGAATACGCTCATGGGGCTGCTCACGGCTGACGGCATGTCGGACAGCACGCCGCTGCAGCAGATCGTGGAGCGCTACCTCACGCCGGACGTTCTCGACGCCGTCGCTCGCGAGTACCGCAAGGGCCGCTACCTGCAGATCAGCACTACGGATCTCGACTCCGGGCGCGCCGTGCAATGGAACATGGGCGCCATCGCCGCCAGCGGCGCGCCGGGCGCGCTCGATCTCTTCCGCAAGGTCATGGTGGCGTCGACCAGCATTCCGGGCGTGGTGTCGCCCGTGATGATCGACGTCGAAGCTCACGGCCGCATCTACCAGGAGATGCACGTCGACGGTGGCGTCATCACCCAGGTCGTAACCTATCCGACGCATGCGCTGGACGAGTTGCGGAAACTCGGGGTGTCCACGCGCCGCGAGGTCCACGTCTACGTCATCCGCAATGGCCGCGTCGAACCCGAGCCCATCCAAACCGAACGCAGCACCGTCAGCATCCTCGGGCGCGCACTTGGACAGTTGGTGCAGCGCCAGGGCGTCAACGACCTCGAGCGCATCTATCATCGGGCGCAGGTTGACGGATACGACTACAACGTCGCCTACATCGGTGCTGATTTCACCTGGCCGCACCGGTACGAGTTCGACACCGAATACATGCGCCAGCTGTTCGACTACGCGTATGAGCGGAGCAAGCACGGGCCGGTCTGGCATAAGCACCCACCGACCGAGCGCGGGCCAGCGCCGGGCCGCGATGAGCCGCGAATGCACATCGAACACAAGAACGACACGGCGTCGATGGTGCCTGCGAGCGCCATGAACGCACCCTGAAATACCGGATTTCTTTTTATGCGCGGGCCATGGCTGCACTGGCGTGCTCTTCCCCCCGAGGACACGGCACCATGGCCCGCGCACCTATGTGACGACGGGATTCGGTTTTCGTCCCGCGTCTGCGCCGCGGGCGAAAACCCAGGGCGCGCGATGAAGTCCAAGCCGCGCGCCCGTTCGAATCCCTCCCTCTTCACCTTGTAAATCCAGTATCGGCCGGCGGTCCGACAGGGCCCGCAAACGGACGCTGTTGAACCAACGGCGTTCGTCGCCTTGGTGCCACTCGCAGACCGTCGCGACTGACCGCTTACTGGCGGCGAACCAAGCCACGGTGACCCTCGTGCGCGGCTCTTGCATCCGTGCTGGATACTAATATAGTATCTTAGGCATGGCTTCAGTAAACACTCAATTTTCGATCGCCGTCCACGTCCTGGCGGCAATCGCACATCACGAAGGAGTCTTCACGTCGGAAGTTCTCGCAGGCAGCGTGAATGCGAACCCGGTTTTCATTAAGAGAATCCTCGTTAAACTCTCGAAGGCGAAGCTGGCCAAGTCGACTGTTGGTAAGTCG
This sequence comes from Gemmatimonadota bacterium, assembly GCA_031395945.1. GTDB lineage: Bacteria > Gemmatimonadota > Gemmatimonadetes > Gemmatimonadales > Gemmatimonadaceae > DASPMP01. The sequence continues at coordinate 1,510 of JANNJV010000121.1, forward strand.
GGTGGTTATGGCCTGGCACGAAGCCCAAAGAGTATTTCCCTCTTAGACATCTACTCTGCGGTAAACCCTCCAGATGCTTTTGCCATCCATGCCTATCCCACAAATAGGGAGTGTGTCGTGAGCTGCAACATCAAGGAAGTCATGAGCGGCGTGCTGGTTGGCACTCAGGAGGCCGTCCGTAGGGAACTGAGGCAGACGACGTTGGCGGACGTGG
>JANNJV010000155.1:0-17802 GCA_031395945.1 Gemmatimonadota bacterium
GATGTGGCTAGCGCGTTACCGCGGTCGTCGTAGCGCCACGACGTTCCTCGACGACACGACCGTCGAAGAGGTGGATCTCACGGTCGGCGTGCGCGGAGTAGCGCGGATCGTGGGTGACCATGCAGATGGTGGCGCCACCGCGATGCAGCTCGCGGAGGAGCTCCATCACCGCCTCGCCGTTCACCGAGTCCAGGTTTCCCGTGGGCTCGTCGGCCAGGAGAATGAGCGGGTCGCCGGCAACGGCGCGGGCAACCGCCACTCGCTGCTGCTGACCGCCGGACAACTGTGCCGGGTAGTGCTTCATGCGGTGCGTCATGCCCACCTTCTCGAGGGCTTCGGTCACACGCCGCTTGCGCTCGGAAGCGCTGAGTCCGCGATATGTGAGCGGCAGCTCGACGTTCTCATACACGGTCAGATCGCCGATCAGGTTGAACGCCTGGAAGATGAATCCGATCTGACGATTGCGAATCCGCGCGCGCTCTGCCGCCGTCAACTTTGCCACGGGCTCACCGGCGAGCGTGTACTCGCCGTCTGATGGGGTGTCTAGTAGTCCCAGCAGTGAAAGGAGCGTGGTCTTGCCGCAGCCCGACGGGCCCGAAATGGCGACGTACTCGCCCGGCTGCACCTCGAGATGCACGTCGTTCAGTGCGTGCGTTTCGACTTCATCCGTATAGAAGACCTTCTTGATGCCCTCGAGATGGATGAGCGCCTTCTCACTATCCGGGGTGAAGGGCTGCGGGGCGGCGGCGGGAGTCGTCATGGGGGAAGACAGGGAAAAGGGGGAAACAGGAAACGGAAACTGGGGAGGGTCGTTGTTAGCGCTTAAGACGTATACGGGTCTGGTTGTCCCATTGTGACATGTCAGAGATGATGACGCTGTCGCCGACAGCGAGACCTTGCAGGACTTCCACCGTGCTTACCGACGCACGGCCGAGCTTAACAGTGACCAGGGTCGCTTCACTGCCATCATCGCTGACCTTGAACAGGCCAACGGTGCTCTCGGCCGATCCATACGCCGGGCGGCCGACATACATGACGTTGGGCAGGCGTTCGATTTCGATGGTGCCGTCCACGCTCATGTCGGCGCGGGCACCACGCGGCAATTCGCCGTCGATGGCGACTTCAACTGTCACGGTGCCCTGTGACGAACCGGGATCGATGCGCATCACGTGGCCGTTGACGACACCATTGCGAGTGTCCACAGTGGCTTTCTGGCCGACGGCGATATCTCGCGCCTGCGTCTCGGGAACGCGGATCACCGCCTTCAGACGTCCGGGCTGCGCGACGCGCGCCAATTCCAGACCCGGATTCACCCACTGTCCCAACTCCAGCTGAACGCTACCGGGGCCAAGGCTCTGCAGCACACCAGTCTCGCCGGCGACGACGCGCATTGAGCCCACCCGGTTGCGTTGCTCGCGCACGATCGCGGCCAGCCGCGTGACCTGCTCTTCATTCAGAAGCAGCTGCTCCTTGGCCGACGCATCCATTTCCTCGAGGCGCTGCCGCTCGATGGCTTCGCGAGTTTGCAGTTCCTTCACCGCATCGCGTGCCGCGGCGAGGTCGCTCGCGGAAGCGAGTCCTTTGGTGTTGAGCCCTTCCTGAACCTTCAGCGCACGGTTGGCGGTCTCGATCTGCGTCTCGAGCTGCGCGATGACGGCCCGCTGGCCGAAACGCTGCTGCTTGAGTTGCGTGTTGAGACTGGCCAGACCGCTGCGTGCCTGCGTCAGCGACTGGTCCGCCTGCAGCGCCTGCAGCTGGACGTCCGTGTTGCTCATTTCGACAAGCACGGTTCCCGGAGACACCGTTACGCCGGGGCGAACCGGGAGGGCTTCCACGCGGCCAGCCGTGACCGCGGCAATGATGCGCATGTGTTCCGGCACGAGCGTGCCGGCCGCGCGCACCTCGCGCAGCAGCTCGCCTTTCCGGACCGAGTCTACCCACAGCGTGGCGCGTTCAACACTCGGCGCAGCCGGCTTGAGCCCGCTGATCAGTATCGAGACGAGAACGATCGCCACGACGCCCGAACCCCAGAGGATGTATTGCTTTTTCTTGGACTGCGGAGCGCGTTTGATATCCACGAACGATTTTCGGTTGCGGGAGAGATAACTTCTTCGAGCCTATCGGCTCACTCTAAAGGAAGGCGCATGCCGCCAGCACCGCTGCCATAAGCGACTGTGCTACAATACCTTACAACCGCTTCACAGCATCGCTTTCCGCCCGGTTATGTCCGCCTGCGGGATTCCATGTCCCAGAATCGGACAGTCTTTCGAGCAGCGTGGTGCGACGCTATCGTCGGGAACGCAACGGCGCAGCCACAGGTATGTAGACGTGGGACCCATGCATTGGAGTTTCATGCGGGCAAAAAGGTTGGATCTCAGATCGATTTTGGTGGCGGCCCTGGGATGGATGGTCGCGGCGGGGGCAGCGCAGGCGCAGCAGTCAGGCGGGGTTTGGCGCCTCTCGCCTGAACCCAACGGGACACGCGCGGTCGAGGCCCGAAAGGAGCCTGTGGTCGTGGTTGTTCCCGAACAGCGCTATCGCCAGCCGCACGTATTTCCGCGGTATCCAGTGGCCGCCACCTTGGTACCCGCGATACTGATGTCGGACGGCAGCGTACTCGCCAATTTTGGCTTCGGGTATGAGCCTGTGTATCGCTCGTGCTCGGGCGCCGTAGTAGTGGGCGAGCCCACGGTCGTCGCCGGCAACGGCGTCGTGCTGTCACAGCAGCAACGTCCCACCTATACGCAGCCAGTGCCGAACCAGCAGACGGCCTCGCAACAACTCGCGCAGTCCAACCTCTCGCGCCAAGTGCTCGTGAGTGGCGCCGCGCAGTCGTCGTGCTTTAGCCGGGACGGGGCAGGTCGCGTCTTCGTCTATCGTTTCTGAACGAGCGTGGGCAGTGAGAAGTGAGGAGTGGGTAAGGCCCCTCGCCCTTTTTCTCAGCGTCACAACTTTCGCCGCCTCGGTGCGAGCCCAGGAGCCAGTGCCAGCTCCGACTCCGCAACGGCCGCCGGCCGATACCGTGGTTCTGGTCGCGGACACGGTGGTATCCGTGCCGCGACTCGTCAGAGTGTGTGCCGGCGGCGATGTGACGCTTGGAACCAACCTGGATACCGCGTGGCAGCGGATGGGGGCTCGGCGGTTGCGCGCCAACTTTGGAGCCTCGGACAATCCCGCGGATCTGGTCGCGCCGCTGCGTCCGCTGTTCGCTGGAGCCGACATCGTGCTCCTGAACGTCGAGACGGCCATCGGCATAGGTCGAACGAAGACGAAGTGCGGGCCGCGCTCGAAAAACTGTTTCGCCTTTCGCGGACCGCCCGAAGCCGCGCCGGCGCTGCGCTCGCTGGGCGACACGTCGGCCGTCGTTGTCGGAAACGTGGCGAACAATCATGCTCGGGATGCTGGTGACATCGGCGTGGATTCCACCATCGCGCATCTCACTCGCGCGGGCGTGCTGGTCACGGGATCCGACACCCTCGCCACGCCGGTGGTGCTGCGCGATAGCACCACCGTGGGCATCCTGGGTTTCTACACGTCGGAGCTGCCCACCGATGCGAGGAATCTCGCGGCGGTGCGCCGCCACGTCGCGCGCGCCGTGGAGCGATATGGCACAGTCATCGTGACGGCGCACATAGGCGCCGAGGGCATTGGCGCGCAACGAGTCGGGGACAGCACCGAGTATTTCCTCGAGTCACGCATCGACCGCGGGAATCCGGTGGCTTTCGCGACGGCCGCATTCGATGGCGGAGCAGCGCTGGTCATTGGCCATGGGCCGCACGTGCTGCGCGCGGCGGAGTGGCGCGACGATCGGTTGGTGCTGTACTCGCTGGGAAATCTCCTGACCTATGGGCCGTTCAACAACGCGGACCCGATCAATCGCGGTGTCGTGGCGTGCGCAGATCTGGCGGAAGGAAGAGTTATGGGGGCTGACCTGCGGCCCACAATGCAAATCGCACCAGGAATTGTGCGGCCCGATCCGGCGGCGCGCGCGCTGATCCTGATCGACTCGCTGAGCGCCCTCGATTTTCCCACCACCGGCGCGCGTGTGAACGCGTGGGGTGAGCTCGAGCGAATCAGGACCACCATCGTGGACACCGCTGAAGTGACGCACGGTCCGCGCGCGCCCACGGCTCGCACCGCACGACGCTAGGAGCCGCTCCGTCGCTCCAACCCCGCCGTGATGAGCACGCGTCGCGCGCCCGCGAGCGGCCTGATCAAACTCGATGGTGGGCGGTCGAGCGGGCTGATAATGACTTTGCCCGCGACACTGCTGGCGTGCACGTACCGGCCGTCGCCGACATAGATGCCGATATGCGTCACACTGTCGCGCTCGCCGAACGCCAGTAGGTCGCCGGGACGCAAGCTCTCGCGACGAATGGGTGCGCCGATGCGCGCCTGTTGCCGCGCCGTGCGGGGAGGTGTCAGGTGCACCTGCGAGAAGACCCACCGGACCAGGCCACTACAGTCGAAGCCGTGCCGCGGCGTGGTTCCACCGAGTACATAGGGCGTTCCCACCTGGGCTTGCGCGAGTCGCACAATGGTGTCACGCAGCGCAAGTTGATGCCGCTGGAACACATCTGCGGCGTGCCGATGAGCGCTTGGCGCGGTGCGAACTACCTGCGGCCGCAGTGGCTGTGGAGTTCCCGCGCTGGTCAGCATAACAACGCCCGTAAGCAGCGCGGTGGTCGCGACAAGCTGTCGGTGCGTGAGTAGAGCGATCATTTGAGACCCTTAAGAGTTCACCTGAACCGAGGTGATCCGCTTCAGCGCGGAGGTTGGGTCTCGTCTAAAGCAAGGGCATTGCCGGAGCGCCGCTTGCGCGTGTGACACTTGTCACACTTTCTAGCGGAGTGGACTATAGAAACGCTATGGGCTGTGGGCCATGGGCTGTGGGCCATGGGCTGTGAGCCCCCAGCCCACAGCCCACGGCCCAATACCCAAAGCCCTAACGCTTCGGATCGAGAATCTGACTGATACGGAAGATCGCGCCCTGAAGGTGCAGCTCGGTTGCCCGATCACCCGCGCGTGGAATGGCGCGCTGGATTTCGCCGCGCAACGAAATGAGCTGGCCGCGCAAATGTGACTTGGCGTCCTCCGACAACGGCGCGGGCGGGGTAAAGCCCGGGAAGGGCGGCGCCGCGGGCGCGGTCGTCGCAGGTGGATTCAGCTTCAGGTTGACCAGCGAGAGATAATCGTTCTGCAGCTCGCGCCGGAAGACATCGATCGTCGGCCGGTTGGCGGCAATCTCTTCCCACAGGCCGCGGCGCACGTCGTCCAGCATGCTGGCCAGCGTGTACACGTTCCCGCGGTCACTGGATGTGCCCTCCAGTTCCAGCAATCGGTTCATGCGTCCGTCGTTGAAGAGGTTGTTGAGGACCGCCGCCTGCCGGCCGTTGATGCGCGTGATCATGCCGCCGGCTTCGATGCGCGCGCCGATTTCAGGCTTGATCAAGTACATGGGCGTGCGGAACACGTTCTCGTTGATGAACCGCACGGCTTCCGCCTGCCGCGCGCGGCTGATGGGCACGTAGACCGCGCCGGGCTGGCTGCCGGACTTGTATTGCACCGTGGCGCCACCGACCATCGTGGCGACGTGGTTGGCTTCAAGTCCCCACTGGCCGACCGTTCGATCGTACAGCTCCTGCAGGTCGCTGTTGTCCTCGCCCGGCGTCATCGCCGCGCTCTGGATGTAGCTGACCACCCGCTGGATGTTGCGGAAACCAAGCGTCGTGGACTTCACAGGATCTGCGTCGCCCACGGCCTCGCTCTGCGTTCCGTACGCGCCGTACGCATTGTTGGCCGAAAAGCGGTACCACGGAATGGTGTCTTGCATCCGGGCCCACGCCTCGAGTGTCGGGCGTTCGGCGTCCGGAGCAGTGGCGCCGGGGATGGGCTTGTACCCCCACATGATCGCGTACTTGTCGTACGGACCAACGCGCGGGATGAGATCGTTGATCGCGATGTTGTCTTCTGGCTGCGCGACATAGTTGAAGCGCGAGTAATCCATGATGCTGGGGCTGTGCCCCATCCGCGCGACCCAGGTGCGACTGCGCACGCTGTCGGCCGGGTACGTCGAGCTGCCGATCTGATCGTGCTGCAACCCGAGTGTGTGGCCGATCTCGTGCGCCACGACGAACTGCACCAGCCGTCCCATCAGTGAATCAGGGAAGGGAAGGCGGCGCGCGCGGGCGTCGAGCGGCGACGCCTGGGTGAAATACCAGGCGCGCTGGAGGTTCATGATGTTATGGAACATCTGCACGGACCCGTTGAGGATCTCGCCCGTGCGCGGATCATGGACGTTGGGGCCCACCGCATTTTCGACCGTGGAGGGCAGCCAACGGATCAGCGTGTGGCGAACGTCCTCCGACGACCAATCGGGATCGTTCTCGGGCATTTCGCCCGCGATGATGCCGTCCTTGAAACCGGCGGCCTCGAAGGCCGGCTGCCATTCCACGATGCCGGCGCGAACGAACGGCTTGATCCAGTCCGGCGTGTCGCGATCCACGTAGTAAACGATGGGCTTCTTGGGGTAGCAGAGACTGCCCTCGCGGCGATCGCTGCACTCCAGGCGATATCGCGTGATGTACCGGCGCGTCGCGGATCGCTGCTCGGTGGTTCCAAAGTCCGTGCGAGCGTTCGAGAAGAATCCAACGCGTTCGTCGAAGCGCCGCGGCATCATGGGTTGCTCGGGCAAGCGCACGATGCTCCAGTGGGCCAGGACGCTGGTCGCGGCACGCGGTGCGCCGGCGGCCCCGCCGCCGACCGCTCCCGCACCGGGCGCCGCTGCGGGGACACCGGTCTGCGTGGCTTCGATTTCGACGTTGTCGGGGAAGGCCAGCGAGCGCTCGATGAACGACCGCGTGGCATCGATGGTTCCGTTGATGGCCGCGAGCTCGGGAATGGCGGTGGTGAACAGACGCGTGACGTCGATGACGGGTGCGCTGTCCGGCCCGAAGGATTCGACGTTGAAGACGGCGATGATCGGCGGATAGTTGGAATTCTCGACTGCGCGATAGACCGATGAGGTCGTGTCCGCGACGATCGAATACGACGGCGTGCGGAGAATCACCCTATTCCCGGTCCGGTCCCACCGCAGCGTCCGTGTGACGAAACGGTCACCACCGTACGTGCCGAACCCTCCTCCTGGCGCCCCCGACGGCGCGGCGGCGCGGGTGTACCGGCCGATCGCGAGTTGATCCTTCCCCAGCTCGCGCCGCGGAATTTCGAAGAACAGCCGGTCGCCCACACGATGCACCGCAAACAGCCCCCTACGCGTGCGCGCATCGGAGGTGATCACGCGGTTATACGGACGCGGGCGCGCAGCCGCGCCGGCGGCGCCACCCGGACCGCGAGCCGAATCGCCAGCCTCCTGCGGCGCGGGCGCGGGCACCTGTCCGCGAGCTTCGTTGGGCTGAGCCGGCGCTGGAGCTGGGGCCGGCGCCGGAGCGCTCGAGCAACCCGCGATCGCGCCGATCACGATGAGTGCGAAAGACTTTCTCATGCTGGTGTCATGGGTGTGAGGGGAAGTTCCTAGCGCAGTCCGAGCATCTTGTGGGTTTGCAGACTCAGGCGCCATTTCGGATGAGCAAGACAGTATTCTACCGCGCGACGTGTGTGCTCAGTGAGGCTCGGCCCATCCATGGGTTGCAGCGAGAAATGCCGGAACTGAAGATGCTCGAAGCATTCCGGCTGCGCCGCTGGTTCTGCCTGAGGATATACGAGCTTCAGCTCGTCCCCGTTGGTGAGTCGCAGAGGCGCATTCGCCTTAGGGCTGACGCAAACCCAGTCGAGACCGGCAGGCGCGTCCTGCGTCCCGTTCGTTTCGACGGCGACCTCGAGCCCGTGCGCGTGAAAGGCCTCCACGAGCGGCGCATCGAGCTGCAGCAGCGGCTCGCCCCCCGTGCATACGATGTATGGTGCGGACCCGGGGCTGGATGCCGGCCACAGCGCGGCGACTCGCTCGGCGAGGTCTTCCGGACGCGCGAACTTGCCGCCGTCCGGTCCGATGCCCACGAAATCGGTATCGCAGAACGTGCACGTCGCAGAGTGGCGATCGGCCTCGCGACCCGTCCAGAGGTTGCAGCCGCTGAAACGGCAGAAGACGGACGGCCGCCCCGCGTGGTAGCCCTCGCCCTGCAGCGTGTAAAAGATTTCCTTTACGATGTACATGTCTGCCTGATCACAACGAAGAATCTACGGCGCGGCGCGCGGAGCCTGGGCCGGTCCGCTCAGGATGACGTCCGGTAGCGCATGGGATCCTTGATTCCTGCCTCCGCGAATCCATTCATGCGCAGGACGCACGAGTCGCAGTGTCCGCAGGCGACGCCGTGAACCGTGGGATCGTAGCAGCTGGTGGTTAGCGAGTAGTCCACGCCCAGCGACGTTCCCAGACGAATGATGTCCGCCTTGCTGAGATCGATGAGCGGTGTGCGAATATGCAAGCGGGCGCCTTCCACGCCGGCGCGCGTCGCCAGATTGGCCATCTGTTCATACGCAGCGATGTACTCCGGACGGCAGTCCGGATAGCCGGAGTAATCCACGGCGTTGACACCGATGAAGATTTCGTGCGCATCCAGCACTTCCGCCCAGGCCAACCCGAAGGAGAGGAAGATCGTATTCCGCGCCGGCACATACGTGATGGGGATGCCCCCGGAATGCCTGAGCGCGCGATCCTTGGGGACGGGCACGTCGCTGGTGAGCGCGGACCCGCCAAACGTGCGCAGGTCGATATCCACAACGACGTGGTCGGACACGCCCACGGCGCGTGCGACGCGCCGGGCTGCGTCCACCTCGATGTCGTGCCGTTGTCCGTAGCGGAAGGTCATGGCGTGCGGTTCGTAGCCATCGCGACGCGACACGGCCAGTGTGGTCGTGGAATCCAGACCGCCGCTCAGGAGCACCACGGCGCGTTTCATCGGAGCGCCTGTGCCAGGTCTTCGAGGAGATCGTCGTGGTGCTCCAGGCCTACCGATACGCGCAGCAGGTTGTCCGGCGCGCGCGTGTCCGGTCCCTCGACGGACTGGCGATGTTCGATGAGTGACTCGGTGCCGCCGAGACTCGTGGCGCGCGTGAAGAGCTTCAGGCGGTTGGTGAACGCGATGGCCGCGTCGCGCCCACCGCGTACCTGGAACGACAGCATCGCGCCGGGGCCGGACATCTGGCGCCGGGCGAGCGAGTGCGCCGGATGCGACGGCAACCCGGGGTAGTGCACCGCTTCGATGCGCGCGTGCTCGCTGAGAAACCGCGCTACGTGCCCCGCGTTGTCCGACTGCCCGCGCAGCCGCCAGGGAAGCGTTCGGATGCCACGCATCGTCAGCCAGCAATCGAACGGCGATGGCACCGCGCCGCCCGATGCTTGAATGATCCGCGCCTGCGCGAACAACGGATGCTGCTCGTGGGCCGCCACCAGCGCGCCGCCAAGCACGTCGCTATGGCCGCTGAGGTACTTCGTGGTGGAGTGCATGACGAGATCGGCGCCCAGGGCAAGCGGGCGCTGGAGAATGGGGGTAGCCCAGGTGTTGTCCACCACCACCCAGGCCCCGGCGCGCCGCGCCGCGCTGGCAATCGCCTCGATGTCCACAACGCGCACGAGCGGATTTGAGGGCGTCTCGATCCAGACAATACGGGTCTGTTTGGTGATGGCGCGTTCGACGTTGGCGACGTCGCTCATGTCAACGGCCGTGTACCGCAGTCGCCAGGCGCCGAAGACTTCGCGGGCGAGTTTGACGGTACCGTAGTAGGCGTCCTCTGGCAGCACGAGGTGCGCTTCGGGTTCCATGGATTGGAGCACCGCCATTGTCGCGGCCGATCCGGACGCGAAACAGGCAGCGGCCCCGCCGCCCTCGAGCGCGGCCAGGCACGATTCCAGCGCCTGCCGGTTGGGATTGGAGTACCGGGTGTAGAGATGCCCGCCGCGAAAACCGAGATCCGGACTTCGCTCGTACGTGGTGGAGAGATGGATCGGCGGCGTCACGGCGCCGGACGCGCTGTCCGGTTCGTGCCCCGCGTGAACGGCGATGGTCTCGATGCGCATGCTAGATTATCGCTCTGTTGCCCCGATTCGTCATGTCCAACCGTTGTTTCGCGCGAGCGGCCGGTCTCGGCCTCCTTGCCACCCTCGCCGCGTGCGGGCGTGGGCTGCCGACGTCCGCGCCCCCCAGTTCTCCGGCACGCGCGAAGATCGAACCGAGAAACGGACTCGAGGTCGTCGGGGCCATGCGGCGCGGGCATCCGTCGCGCGCGCTGCGTTCGCTGTCCTACTCGATCAACGCAACCGAGTATCGGACGGATTCGTCACGGACGGCGAAGGGTCATGCGGTTGCGGTGCTGCCGGGCAAACTGCGATTTGCCGTGCTGCCGACGAGCCGTCGTACTGGCTTCGTCCGCGATCAACAACAGCTGTCGGTGTTCGAGCGCGGACGCCGCGTGTCGTCACTGAGCCGCGTGGATCTCGCGATGCTGATGGCGTACGACGTGTTCGCCCAATCGCTGGATTCGACCGTCCGCTGGCTGGATGTCGCGCGTGTACGTATCGGTGCCTTGCGGCGTGACCAGTTCGACGGACGGAGTGTTTGGGTGGTGGGCGCTGCCGAAGGCGATGTTGCGAGCGCGCAGTTCTGGGTCGACGCGGACCGATTGCGCGTGGTCCGCGTGATTCAGCGTGACCCGCGCGCCCCGGACACCATCATCGACCTTCGATTCTCCGAGTTCGACGAGTTCCTGGACATCCCGGTGCCCACACGCATCGAGACGTACCGCGGAAACCGGCTGGTGCAGCGGCAGGACATCTCGAACGTCACGGTCAATCCGCCGATTCCCGCGCGCGCGTTCGATCTTTCGCGCTGGAGGGAGTTGAAAGTCGGGAACTGACGGCGCGGCCTAATCAGGTGATCCGACGTGCGGTGGGCGAGACTGGCAATGCTCGCTGCACCCCAACCGATATCGGTTGCGCGCCACCAACCGGTACACCCGGTCGGCCAGCGTCCGCACGAACGGAACGCTGAACACCCAAGCAATCCAGCGTCCGCGAGGAAGGATCGTGAGCAGCTGCTCGATCGCAGCGGCGCCCTGCCACGTCTCACCGCCAGGGCCCACGAGCTGGATGGCTTCGGTATACGCCGCCGCCGGAATCCAGGGGAAGCGGGCCATCACGCCGGCGGCCTGCGATGGCGTGACTTCGATGCGATGGGCCGTGTCCCACCCGATCAATCGCTGCGTCGAGTGCGTGCACATGCGGCACTCGCCATCGTACACCAGCGTGTACGAGCGCCCCTTCATCGCACCAGCGCTGGTTGCTGCTGTGTCAGACAGTGCAGCGTGCCCAGCCCCCACACGAGATCCACCGAGTGGATGCCGATGACCTGTCGATCCGGCATCAGCGCCGCGAGCGCATTCAGCGCCAAGCGATCGTTCGGATCGTTGAAGGTGGGCATGATCACACGCGAGTTCGCGATATAGAAGTTCGCGTAGCTGGCAGGGAGCCGCTCCCCGTTCATCACGACCGGACGGGGATACGGCAGCTTCACGATCTTGAGCGCGCCCGCGGCTCCGCCCGCGAGCTGCAGTCGGCGGAGGTTGTCCACGCTGCGCGCGTGATTCTCATCAGCCGGGTCCTCCTCGTACGCCAGAACGATCACGCCCGGGGCGACGAAGCGTGCGATGTCGTCCACATGGCCGTGCGTGTCATCGCCTACGCACCCTTCGCCGAGCCAGATGGTCTCGCGGATTCCCAGGTGCTCGCGGAACACTCGCTCGTATCCTTCGCGGTCGAGTCCGGGGTTCCGCGCCTGCACCGGCGACAACAGACACTCCTCGGTAGTGAGCATGGTGCCTTCGCCGTCGGTCTCGATGGCCCCGCCCTCCAGCACCACGCGGGTCGTGCCATCGGGACGCATGGGCTCCACGCGCCCGACTCCGGTCAGGCGCTCCACCGCCTGCCCGACTGTCTCGTCGCGCGCGAAGTTGTCGTACTTTGCCCATGCATTGAAGCGCCAGTTGATCAATTCGAGGGCGTGCCCGTTGGCGACCCAGGTTGGGCTCGAGTCTCTCAACCAGACGCGGTCACTGGGAACGTGGTGCAGACGGTAGTTGCCGCTGACGCCGTGCGCGCGCACGTGCCGCTCGGCGTTTTCCATCACGGATTCGTCGTGGCAGAGGATTTCCACGCGCTCCCGGTGATGCAGGACGCGCACAATCTCGGCGTAGACCCAGGGAATTGGCGCCAGCTTTCCGGGCCAGTCAGGTTCGTGATGCGGCCACGCAATCCAGGTCGCGTCGTGCTTTTCCCATTCCGCCGGCCAGCGTCTCATCCCGCGCCGAGATAACGCGACAGGATTGGCGCATACGCGTCGATCCTGCGGTCGCGCAGGAATGGCCAGTTGCGCCGCGTCTCCTCGATCAATTTCGGATCGCACGTGGCCACAAGAATCGCGGGTTCGGTCTGCGCTTCGGTCAGAATCCGTCCGAACGGATCAGCAATAAATGAATGCCCGAAGAACTCGATCCCGGCGGTGCCCGGTTCGTCTTCATGTCCGATACGGTTGGGCGACGCGACGAACACGCCGTTGGCGATGGCGTGCGCGCGTTGCATGATGCGCCAGGCGTCCACTTGGGCGCGGCCGAATTCGGACTTCTCTTTGGGGTGCCATCCGATCGCCGTGGGATAAAACAACACCTCGGCGCCGAGCAGTGCCGTGATGCGGGCGGCCTCTGGGTACCACTGATCCCAGCAGATCAACACGCCCACGTCGGCGAAACGCGTGCGCCAGACCCGGAATCCGCTGGCCTGTTTCGCCACCTGGCCAATCTTGTCGATGTGGTCGTCCGCGGTCGCGTCGCCGGGCGTGAAATAGAACTTTTCGTTGAAGAGCGGATCATCCGGGATGTGCATCTTGCGATACACGCCCAGGAGCGAGCCGTCCGCGTCGATGATCGCGGCGGAGTTGCGGTACACACCTCTCGCCTGCTTCTCGAAAATCGGAACGACCAGTACGATGCCCAGGTCCTTCGCGACCTTCTGCATGGTCACCGTGGTCGGCCCCGGAATCGGCTCGGCGATGTCGAAGCGATCGTGCTTCTGCGACTTGGCAAAATACGGCGCGTTGAACAGCTCCTTGAGACACACGATCTGCGCGCCGCGCGCGGCCGCCTCACGAATGCGAGGAATCGTCGCTTCGACGGTGACCTGGATGTCGTCGGTCGCGGCGTCCTGAATAATTCCGATCGTGAAGGGAGCGTGCATGCCGGAAAACTACTTGCCCGCTCGGCCGTCGTACTAGCTGGCGTGGACGAGCCCGATGGTAACGTCCATGACGTTCGTCCCGGTAAGTCCGGGAGAGAACAATGCATTCGCCGCGGCGAGCGCGGCGTACGATTCGTGGGCACGCAACGACGCGTCGGGATCGCGCCCAGTACCCGCGATGGCCTGCCACGTGGACGCATCGATCACGGCGCCGGCGGCGTCTGTGGCGCCGTCGCGCCCGTCGGTTCCTGCGGCGAGGATGCTCACGCCACGCGCGCGCTCGCCGGCGTCCGAGAGGTGCTTTGACGCCGCGAGCGCGAATTCCTGGCAGCGCCCGCCCGCCGGCGCGGGCCCTTTCAGCGCCACTGTCGTTTCGCCGCCCCAAATGTGGCAGTACGTCAGCCCCGGTTCGGCACGCTCGCGCGCGCCGACGAGCGACTCCGCGACGCGCGCGGCTGCGGCGGACGCATCGCCGGTGAGCGCCTGGGCGTGCACGACAGTGGTGAAGCCGAGTTTTCGCGCCGCCGCGCCCGCGGCGGTCAGCGCAATGGAATTGTTCGCGACGACGCTCGCGCTCACGTGCGCGAACGCGGGGTGGGTTGCCTTGGGCGTCTCCGGAATGACGCCACGCTTCGAATCGAGCAGATACTGGCGAAAGCTGGGAGAGATGCGCTGGAAGAGATTCACACGCTGCAGGGACTCGATCACCTGCTGGATGCGCGTGGGGTCAGGGACGCACGGCCCCGACCCGATGGTCGCGAGGTCGTCACCGGTGACGTCGGAGACCGCGAAGCAATAGGTGCGCGCGGGCGCCAGCGCCAACGCCATGCGACCGGCGCCCCAATAGGAGAGTCGCTTGCGGATGGCGTTCATCTCGTGGATGTCCAGCCCTGCGCCAAGGAGCAGATCGAAAAGCAGCGAAAGATCCGATTCGCTCATGCCCTTGAGCGGCGCGCCGATGAGGCTCGATGCGCCGCCCGACAGCAGTACGATGCCCATGTCCGTGCGGCGTTTCTTCGTCAGGATCTGGGCGATCTGTCCGGCCGCAGTAAATGAACGGCGTCCGGGAATGGGATGGTCGCCCACCATCGCGGCGACCGTTCCACAGGGCGGGTCGCCGGCTTCCGGGGCAACCACGATGCCGCCCGCGATCTCCGCGAGCGCCCGCTCCAACGTGGTTACCGCGGCACTGGCCATCACATGCGCCGCCTTGCCGAATGCAAAAACCCAAACGCGGTGGCGCCGTTCCAGGGGAACGTTCGCCACCGCGTTGGCCGTCAGTGACTCCACATTCGCGCCGCCGACCGCGGCGCCGTACAAGTCGATGAGTTGCTCGCGAGCGCCGCTCACCGCGGCGGGAACACTCCCGCGGCTCGATCCACAGCCTTCTCCAGCTCGCTGTACGCGTCCTGTGAGAGGACGTTGAATGAGATCATCTGATGCGCAATGCGACCATCCGGTCCGATAACAAAGAGATTGCGCGCGTCAAAGTTGCCGCGAAGCGAGCCGTACAGCTTGCCGATCACTTGCCCCGAATCGCTGGCAAAAAGTCCGGGATAATTGGATTCCTTTGCCCAGGCTGCGAGCGTGGTATCGGGGTCGGTGCTGACACCCAAGAGCACCACCTTGTTGCCGTTGTTGAAAAGCGTGGCGTACTGATCACGGTACGCCTCAGTTTGAATGGTTCAGCCGCGGGTTCGTGCCTTGATGAAAAGCCAGAGGACCACGGTTTGGCCACGATAGTCCGAAAGCTTCGCCGGCTTAGCGAGCAACCCGTATCGGGTCGCGCCCAGGAAAGTGAAATCCGGGGCCACCTCGCCGACGGCCGGTGGCGGGATTGCCGGGCCTGCCGATGCCGGACTGGGCTGCTGGGCCGCCAGCGACGCGGCGAGCGCGACCATCAATCCCGGCAGCACGAGCAACCTCGAGCGTTGGGTCATAAAAAGTGTCCTCCAATTGATGCCGCGAAGATACCATCAACCGCCCAAAAGTGGACAGACATATGAGTCAACATTGTCATCAGAGGGTTTAGACCGGGAACATGGCGTGCCTTAACAGTCGGCGGCCGCATGGCAGCGGCGTCACTCAGGAGGAATGCCATGAAGAACATCAGAATGCTACTGCTCGTTTCGACGGCGGTGTTTGCCGCGGCGTGCGGCCGGGACAGTTCAACCAATGACGACGCGCTCTCCAAGGATCTGGCGCTGGCGTCACAGGCGCAGCCGTACATGCCTCAGCAGATCACGTCGCCCACCGAAATGGGCTACGCGTACAACCCATACACCGGACAGTTCCAGCCGGTGCCACAGGCGCCGTTCCAGGTTCCGCAGCCGGTGGTTCAGCGCGTGGCCACGCGGCCAGCGGCTGTGCGGCGTACGTCGAGCGGCTCCAGCTCGAGAGTCGTCTATGAGCCAGCCCCGGTCAGGCGTAATACCAAGCGTGACGCCGTGATCGGCGCCGCAGCCGGTGCTGTGATCGGTGCGACCGTGAGCCGTGACAAGATGAAGGGCGGCATCATCGGGGCGGTTGCTGGTGGCGTTCTCGGCGGCATCATCGGACACACGGTTGACGTCCAGCGGCCGTAACGACGGTTCGACGTTGGGAAGAAAAAGGGGAGCCAACTGGCTCCCCTTTTTCATTGGCACGGGTCCGATGCCCGCCTCCCGTTCTTCGCCACCACAAGAGCCGGGCGGGGGCATGCTTCTCGCCTTCCCGAATCGCATGGAAAGCGAAGCACAGGATTTCGGCACGCCCCTACCGACTGAGCCGCTGGGAGACGCAGCGCTCCACGATCGTCCCGACCGTCGTCAACGACGCCTGGTCGTCAATCGCGCGTTCGGCGCGATCAAGGCGCAGCACTCCGCCAATCGCTCGTTGATCGAGGCGATTGCCGACACGCTCAATGTCGTGGCGTCGTCCACGGGATTCCTTGTCTTGCATGCGCTTTGGTTTGCGGTGTGGATTCTCTGGAATACCGGCGTCTTTGGTTTCCACGCGTTCGATCCATTCCCGTTCGGGCTCCTCACCATGGTCGTCTCACTCGAGGCGATCTTCCTGTCGATCTTCGTGCTGATGGCGCAGAAGCGGGAATCGTCCATCGCGGAGCTGCGTGAAGAGATGTCGTTGCAGGTGGGGCTTCGCCTGGAAGAGGAAGTGACCAAGACCTTGCAACTGGTTGCGGGACTCTACACCAGGCTGGGCCACAAGGTGGCTGCGGATGCCGAGTTACAGGAGATGCTGCAGCCGCTGGACCTGAATGCGATCGAGCGGGAGCTGGTGCTCCAGATTTCTACGGCCGCACAGGGAAAGCGAAAGCGCTAACGGGTGGAGGCGCGGCGTCGCCTCACTCTTCCCTGGTCTCCACCCAGATCCGCCACCGCCGTTCGAGCTCCCCGACGTCTCGGGGGGCGCTGTGAAACTCACCGATCATTTCTGAGAGCGTTCGTCCGGTAAGGTAGCCGCGACCGAGACGTCCCAGGACGGTGGGCCCCTCCCGTTGTACGATGAAGCGCCCCAGGGTGCTTGCCTGTGCCGCCAGCAATCGCGTCTGCTCGTCCACCTCGGCCCGACGCGATGGATCCAACGCCGTATCAGCGGCGGCCGGACGCACCAGCATGAGGAGGTCGCGCAGCGGCAGCCATTGGTTGCGCTTTTCACGAAGGAACTCCAGGTCGTTCTCCTCGGAGCCAGCTTCGCCCACCATGTGAATGACGGCGGCCCGATACCAGAGAGGAAACCGCTGCAGCAGCGCCGAGTCATCGCGCGCGGCTCCATCCAGTTGGGCCTCCGCAAATCGCGCGAGCAGCGCACGCGCGGCGGTCGGCGCGACGGGCCAGGTGACACCGCCGTAATCGATGCCGCTGTATCGCCGGCGACTTCTCACACTGCGCGGCCGAGCGTATCGCACGGGGGTGAACTCGCGATCACGGAACCCGCGCTCGGCTGCGGGGTCGAGCGGCAGCAGGGAGTCGGGAAACAGCACAAACGCCAGCTTCGGCGCGGGGGCGCCGAAGTGGCGCTCGAACGCGCGGTACGCGCGGTTCAGTTGCTCGAAGCCGTCGTAGACTGCTTCCGCATTCGGACCGTATACCTCGAAGCGGCTATTGCGATACACGTTGACGGTATCGCCCGACAACACCGTTTCCTCTTCACCGATCGCGTTCGCGACGGGCACGGGCTTATACCAGAAGCGGCATCCGCCGAGCATCACGGCGACGCACAGCAGCAGCAGCGGTCTCAATCAGCGTCCTCCGACCAACTGCCGCAACACGTACGGCAGGATGCCGCCGTTCTCGTAGTACCGCAGCTCCTCGGGCGTGTCGATTCGGCAGACCACCTTGAATTCGGTGAGCGTCCCGTCGTTACCCCGCGCCCTGACGGTGAGCGTCGAGCGCGGCCGCAACCGGGCGTCCAGTCCCACGATGTCGTACGTCTCGAAGCCCGTGAGGTCCAGGGACAAGCGCGTGTGTCCATCGCTGAATTCCAGCGGCAGGACGCCCATGCCCACCAGGTTCGAGCGGTGAATGCGCTCGAACGACTCGGCGATCACGGCGTGCACGCCC
>JANNJV010000158.1:0-9982 GCA_031395945.1 Gemmatimonadota bacterium
TCCATACCCATCGCGTCCAGGTAATCGCACGCGGCAGACAACCCAACGGCGTCGGCGACATTCGGCGTGCCCGCTTCGAACTTGTGCGGCAGCACGTTCCACGTCGTGCGGTCGTCGCCCACGAACTCGATCATGTCGCCACCCATCTGGTACGGCGGCATCCGCTCGAGCAGCGTGCGGCGTCCCACCAGCCCACCGATCCCCATGGGGCCCAGCATCTTGTGTCCGCTGAACGCGAAGAAATCCACCCACAGGTCGTCCACGTTCACGCTCAAATGCGGCGCGCTCTGCGCGCCGTCGCAGACGGTGATGGCGTGCGGCGAACGCTCGCGCGCGAGCGCGACGATCTCGCGCACGGGGTTGATGGTGCCCAGGGCGTTGGACACGTGACTGAACGCAACGACTTTCGTTCTGGCGTTCAACAGCGACTCGAGACGCTCCAGGTCGATGCGCCCATCGTCCGTCAGGTCGCAGATCATCAGTCGCGCGCCCACCTGCAACGCCAGCTGCTGCCACGGAACAAAGTTGGCGTGGTGCTCCATCCCCGTGACGACAATTTCATCGTAGCGCTGGACGTTGGCGTGTCCCCACGCCGTCGCCACGAGGTTCAGTCCTTCGGTGGTGCCGCGCGTGAAGATCAGCGAATCGACATCCACGACGCCAAGGAACCCGGCCACACGCGCGCGCGCATCGTGGTAGCGCTGCGTGGCGCGCGCCGACAGATCGTACGCGCCGCGATGGGGATTGGCGTTGTCGTTCTCGTAGTACGCCTTGATCGCATCGAGCACCGCCGCCGGCTTCTGCGACGTCGCCGCCGAGTCGAGGTAGTGCAGGTGCGGGTGCGCCGCCAGCAGCGGAAAATCCGCACGTCGATCGCGCGACTCCGTTTGCGCACGCATGGAGCGCGGCTGGGTCTCGCGCGAGGTGGACCCGCCGATGCCGGGCGTCATGCTCCCTCCGTCGCCGCTGGACCTTCGCGCTCGGTGGACACTTCCTGCTGTCCGCCGCCGTCGAGCGCCGACTTGAGCGCGTGCCACGCCAGCGACGCGCATTTCACGCGAACGGGAAATCTGGAAACGCCACCCAGCGCTGCCAGCGATCCCATCGTTGCACGCTCGGCGTCGGAGAGCTTGCCCACGATCATGTCATGGAAGCGATCGAACAGCGCGCGGGTCTCCACGACGGTCTTTCCCTTTACGGCGGCGGTCATGAGCGACGCCGACGATTTCGACACCGCGCAGCCGGTTCCCTTGAAGCTCACGTCGGCGACGCGATCGCCATCCAGTTTGATCCAGAGGGTAATCTCATCGCCGCAGAGCGGATTGCGGCCATCGATGCGCCGGTCGGCGTTCTCCATCTCCCGGAAGTTTCGCGGCTTCCGATTGTGATCCAGGATCACTTCCTGATAGAGCGCTTCGAGGTTTGACATAGAACGTTGGGCTTTAGGCTCTGGGCGTTGGGCTTTGAGCACAGCCCACACCCCAACGCCCACAGCACTCTCCTCACACCGCCACCGGTTCTTCCACCTTGACGAACCGCTCGAGCGCGAAACGCTCCAGCCCCACGCGCACTTGCGGCTGCTCGATGGTTTCCAGCACATCGGCCGCAAACGCATAGATCAGCAGACGCCGCGCGGTCTCGGCGTCCATCCCGCGACTCTTCATGTAAAACAAGGCCATCTCGTCCAGTTTGCCGACGGTGGCGCCGTGCGTGCACTTCACGTCGTCGGCGAAGATCTCCAGCTGCGGCTTGGTGTCCACCTGCGCCTCCTTCGAGAGCAGCAGGGTGTTGTTCGTCTGCTTGCCGTCGGTCTTCTGCGCTTCGGGATGGACGTACACCTTGCCGTTGAACACGCCGTGCGACCGGCCGTCCAGCACGCCCTTGTAGACTTCGCGACTAAAACAGTTGGGTGCCACGTGCTCGATGCGGGTCTGATGGTCGCAATGCTGCTCGCTGTCCAGCATGTAGAGACCGTTCAGCGTCGACCCGCAGCCCGCGCCCGCCAGCTTGGTGTAGATATTGGTGCGCGACAGCGACGCTCCCGTCGCGAAGGAGAACGAGATGTAATGACTGTCACGGCCCTGTGTTGCTTCGATGGTGCCGACGTGAAACGCGCGGCGCCCCTCTCGCTGGATCTTGTAGTGCTCCAGGGTGGCCCCATCCGCGACGCTCACCTCGGTCACGGCATTCGTGAAGTAGGCAGCGTCGCCGATGGCCACGTAGCTCTCGATCACGGTCGCGCGGGCGTTGCGGTCCAGCACGATGAGGTTGCGCGGAAACATCACCGTCTTCGCCGCGTTCGCGTCGCTCACGAACAGCACGTGCACCGGCTTGCGGAGCACGACGTCCGCCGGCACGTGAACCACGATACCGTCGGGCATGAAGGCAGTGTTCAGCGCGGTGAACGCATGCTGGTCGCTGTCCGTAACGATGGTACCGATTTTCCTGGTCAGCTCGGCCGGCGCGTCCGGGAGGGGCAGCACCTTAACGCCCGCATCGAGACGCGACAGGTCCGAGAGGTGCGGGGCGTACCGACCGTTCACGAAGACGACGTTGTGCCAGCCGTCGCCTCCGAACCCGAAGGGCTCGAGGTCGGACTTCGACACGTCACCCGTGCGTGCCGCCACGAACGTGAACTCGCGTTCCGTGATGGCTGCCGCGCTGGTGAAATGCCAGTCCTCGTTTTTCGTGGTGGGGAAACCGAGCGCGCCGAAATGCTCGATGGCTGCGCGCCGTCGCGTCGTGAGCCAATCCGAGGCGGACCGTGCGTCACCACGGATGAAGTCGTCGAACTGCTCGATGTACCGATGCGTCATGCCCTGCCTGCGACCGCGCCCGCACGCTCGGCAGCGGAGCTGTCCACCAGCCAGTCGTACCCCTTTTCCTCGAGCTCAAGCGCCAGCGACTTCGTTCCGGACTTCACGATGCGGCCGTTGGCCAGCACGTGCACGTAGTCGGGCACGATGTAGTTCAGCAGCCGCTGGTAGTGCGTGACGACGATGAACGAGCGGTTGCGGTCGCGCAGCTTGTTCACGCCGTCGGCCACGGTGCGTAACGCGTCGATGACGAGCCCCGAGTCCGTCTCGTCGAGGATCGCGAGTTTCGGCTCCAGCACTGCGAGCTGCAGGATCTCGTTGCGCTTCTTCTCTCCCCCCGAGAATCCCATGTTCACCGATCGGGTGAGCATGTCCGCATCCATGTCCACCAGCTTGAGCTTCTCCTCGACAATGCCCACGAACTCCATGGGATCCACTTCCTCGTCGCCGCGCGCTTTGCGTATCTCGTTGTACGCCGAGCGCAGAAAGTAGGCGTTGGACACGCCGGGAATCTCGACGGGGTACTGGAACGCCAGGAAAATGCCCGCCTGCGCCCGGACTTCCGGCGCCATCTCCAGGAGATTCCTGCCCTCGTACGTCACCGAGCCGCTGGTGACTTCGAAAGCCGGGTTGCCGGCCAGCACCTGCGCCAACGTGCTCTTGCCGGAGCCGTTGGGACCCATGATGGCGTGCACTTCGCCTTTGCCGACGGAGAGGGAGATGCCTTTGAGTATCTCCTTCTCGCCAGCGTTTGCCTTCAGGTTCTTGATATCAAGCATGATTCCGTAATTGCTTCGAGAGAAACTGCGAACGCAGTGGTCAGTTAACCGACGCTTCCTTCCAACGTGATGCCGAGAAGCTGCTGCGCCTCGAGCGCGAACTCCATCGGCAGCTCCTTGAACACTTCCTTGCAGAAACCTGATACAATCATCGATACCGCCTGCTCCGCCGACAGCCCGCGCTGCTTCAGGTAGAAAATCTGATCCTCGCCGATCTTCGACGTGCTGGCTTCGTGCTCGACGATCGAGTTCTTGTTTCCTACCTCGATATACGGGAAGGTGTGCGCGCCGCAGCGGTTGCCCACGAGCATCGAGTCGCACTGAGTGTAGTTGCGCGCACCGTCCGCCTTGGGCAGCACCTTCACCTTGCCGCGGTACGAGTTATTCCCTTCGCCAGCGCTGATCCCCTTGGACACGATGGTGCTCTTCGTGTTCTTGCCCATGTGGATCATCTTGGTGCCGGTGTCCGCCTGCTGCTTGTTGTTCACGACGGCCACGCTGTAAAACTCGCCCACGGAGTTGTCGCCGCGCAGCACGACGCTCGGATACTTCCACGTGATCGCGCTGCCGGTCTCCACCTGTGTCCACGAGATCTTGGCATTCTCGAACGCCATGCCGCGTTTGGTGACAAAGTTGTAGATCCCGCCTTTGCCGTGCTTGTCCCCCGCGTACCAGTTCTGCACGGTGGAGTACTTCACTGTCGCGCCCTTCAGCGCCACGAGCTCCACCACAGCGGCGTGCAGCTGGTTGGTGTCGCGCTTGGGCGCGGTGCATCCCTCGAGATAGCTGACGTACGCGCCTTCATCCGCGACGATGAGCGTGCGCTCGAACTGTCCCGTGTCCGCCGCGTTGATGCGGAAGTACGTGGACAGCTCCATCGGGCTCCGCACGCCTTTCGGGATGTAGCAGAAGGAACCATCGGAAAAAACTGCACTGTTCAATGCGGCAAAAAAATTGTCGCTGTAGGGAACGACAGAACCCAAATACTTCTCCACGAGCTCGGGATGCGAATGAACCGCTTCGCCGAACGAGCAGAACACGATGCCATGCTTTGCCAGCTCATCGCGCATCGTGGTGCCCACGGAGACGGAATCGAAGATCGCATCCACCGCCACGCCCGCGAGACGCTTCTGCTCCAGCAGCGGAATGCCGAGCTTCTCGTACGTCCTGAGAATCTCCGGATCCACTTCCTCCAGCGAGCCGAGCGGCGTCTTCTTTCTCGGCGCCGAGAAGTAGCTCGCGCCCTGGTAATCGATCGGCGGGTACTTCACGTTCGGCCAATGCGGCTCCTTCATCGTGAGCCAGCGCCGATACGCTTTCAGCCGCCATTCAAGCATGAACGCGGGCTCGCTCTTCAGACGCGAGATCTCGCGCACCACATCCTCGTTCAGACCCGGCGGCAGGGTGTCCTGCTCGATGTCGGTCACGAAACCGGCCGCGTACTCACGCGCCATCAGGCTGTCGATTTGCGAACTCATCACTGCCTCTTCTTAACTGCCTGTCAGGTAACGGCTTACGGCGTCGACGCGACTTCCTGTGTAGCCGGCTGTCTCAAGCGGATAAAATTAGTCGGTTTTGAGTATTGCGGTAAGGACTTGGCGCTGTTGGTGCCGACGTCCGAGTGCCGGCGGCCGCAGCTAGACTGGTCGCTCCGCGCAGATCGCAATTACCAAAAGGACCAACAGCGCGACCAGCACGAAATGCCAATGCTGCTTTGCCCTGGACGCCAGCGTGATGGGATGCATGGAGTGCAGCGTTGCCCGGGTGGGCACTTCGTGGCGATCGCTCGTGACGACGACATCACGCGGCACGACGAACATCTCGCCTGTGGGCGCGCGCGTGGTAAACCGCAATCCACTGAACGCGATCTCGATCAAGTCGCCCTCATTCAGCTTGCACGACGAGTCCACGCGCACGCCATTCACGTTGGTTCCCGACGAGCCCAGCACGCGCAGCGTGTAATCGGCGCCTTCCTGCCGCACTTCGGCATGTGTGCGCGACACCGCGGGATCACGCAAAATGATCGTGCTGTCAGGACCGCGTCCGATGGTGGTCGTCTCGCCGCTGAGCGGGTACGCCTTGAACCACCGCTGATCGATGAGCCAGGCAGATGCGCCGGACGTCATGCCGACAACTCCCGCATCGCGTCGCGCAGTAGCGACGCGGCCATTGTCACCTTGTAGCCGTTCTTTGTCATCGGCGCGGCGTCGTATAGCGCGCGCTCCGCCAGCGCGACGATGGAGTCTTCATCCAGGCCACCGGACGCCACGTCCTCCTCGACTGACTCAGGCACGCGCCACGGGCGCGGCGCCACACCGCCCAGCGCAATGCGTACGGTGCCATCCGCGCGGCGCGCGCCGGCGATGCTGACGAGCGCGAAGTCCCAAGCCTCCCGCTGCATGACCTTGCGGTACAGCTGGCGGCCGGCGCTCGCCGCTCCGCCAAGCACGATCGCGCTGACCATCTCTCGTGGCCTCAGCACCGTCTCGAGATCCATGCGATCGCGCGGCAGCAGGTAAAACTGTACGATGGGCACCGTGCTCGTCCCGTGAGGGCCGGTGAGCTCCAGCGTCGCGTCCAGGGCGGTGAGCGCAACAGCGGGGTCGGACGGATGCACGATGTAGCACGGTCCAGCGTCGATGATGGCGTGGTACTGGTTCTCGCCGTCGCGCGCGGGACATCCGCTGCCGCCATTTTTGAGGCAGGCAATCCCCCGTCGATAGTACCAGCACCGGGGACGTTGACACAGGTTGCCGCCGATGGTGCCCATGTTTCGCAACGCCGGCGAGCCCACCGATTCGCACGCCTGCGCCAGCGACGGAAATCGCTCGCGCACGTGCGGGTTGCGTGCGAGATCGTGAATGCGCGCGGCGGCTCCGATGCGGAGGCCGCCGTCCGGCAGCACCTCGATGACGTCGGCTCCGGTGATCCCTCGCAGATCCACTACGGTGGCTGGCACGGCAATCCCTTCCTCGATGCACACCAGAAGATCCGTACCGCCGCCTATGGGCTGTGCGTCTGACTGGCCGAGCAGATGGGCGGCTTCAGCGAACGACTGGGCTCGCTGGTATGTGAAGGGGCGCACCTAGGGATCATGATCATCTCCCGCGCGCCCGGCAAGCGCTGTTAGTGCGCCGCTGGCGCCTTGGTACCGCCGCCGATTGCGTGCCACGTTGGATCAGTGGGCTGCTTGTACGTCCGCTTGTGGATGATCGTGACGGACACGATGAGCGCCGCAGTTAACAAGGCAACGAGGCCGACGATGGGCCAGCCCTCGTTGGTCTTTGCCGGCACGTAGCGGGGTATGTGGGTCATGGTTCGGAGAAAATAGCGTCGGGTAGTCCCGAAGTGCCAACCAAGCAGGCTCCAGGGGGTGTCAAACAGGTAGCACTGATCGTCATATTCGGGCCATGAAACCGCCAAACCGTCCCTGACGCAGCTGGTTGTACAACGAGATGTTCGACCTGAAGTATGGACTGGAGAACTCGCTGGGTCCCGCCTTTACCATCGAGCGCGAGCTCACCGGTGGGGGGATGTCTCGCGTGTTCGTGGCCCTCGATGCGTCGCTGGGACGCCGTGTCGTGGTGAAAGTGCTGCCACCGGAGCTCGCAGCCAGCGTGTCAGTGGACCGCTTCAAGCGCGAGATCCTGCTGGCAGCGACGCTGCAGCACCCGCATATCGTCGGCGTTCTCACCGCGGGCGAGATAGACGGCATGCCGTATTTCACCATGCCGTTTGTGGAGGGCGAGTCACTACGGACGCGTATCGAGCGCGATGGGCGACTCACGGTAGGGCGCTCGGTCAGCATTCTGAAGGACGTCGCCCGCGCGCTCGCGTACGCCCACGAGCGTGGCGTCGTGCACCGCGACATCAAGCCGGACAACGTGCTCCTGGCGGGCACGTCTGCCACCGTTACGGACTTCGGCATTGCAAAGGCGCTGCTGGGTTCCATCGCCACCGACCCGGACCAACCGTCCGCGTCCGGCACTGGCGGGACTGTCGCCAGCCGATCGGCGCTGACGCAGTTAGGCACAACGCTGGGAACGCCGGCGTACATGGCCCCCGAGCAGGCCGCCGCCGATCCTGCCACCGATGGTCGCGCGGACCTCTACTCGTTCGGCATCATGGCGTACGAGATGCTCACCGGGCAGGTGCCGTTCAAGAGCAAAACGCCACAGGCGCTGCTCGCGGCGCAGCTCACCGCCACGCCTGAACCAATTCCGGTGCTCCGCACGGATGTTCCTGCGGCGCTGGCCATGCTGGTGATGCAATGCCTGGAAAAGGAACGGGAAAAGCGACCGCAAAGCGCGCGCGAAATCGCGGAGTTGTTGGAACACCCGGACATGGTGAGCGGCGCGTTCGCGTCGGCAGCGGTAGTCGCGGCGAAGCGGCGACCCGCGGCACTCACCGTTGCGATTGTGGCCGCTACCCTGGCTGCGGTTCTCATCGGCGTGGCGCTATGGACGCAGGGTCGCACCGCGTCGTCGGCCGGCGCGCCCGCCGCCCAGAGCGCTGCCGCGGTGGCTGCCGCAGCGGCGGAGCGCGAACGGTCGATCGTCGTGCTTCCCTTTGTCAACATCGGGCGCGACACCATGGATGCGTACCTGGCGGAGGGGCTCACGAACGACTTGATCAACGCGCTGGGCCGGGTGCAGGGCCTGCGCGTCACATCACGCTCGGTGGCGGCATCGGCTCGCGAAAAGTTCTCGTCAGCTGCGGAAATCGGCAAAGCCCTCGGCGTAGGCCGCATTCTGGAAGGCACGGTGCAACGCGACGGGAATCGGTTGCGCGTCACCGCGCGCGTCACCAACACCGACGATGGCTTCATGGTCTGGTCGGACATGTTCGAGCATCAGCTGAAAGACGTGTTTGCGGTGCAGGATCAGATTTCAGGCGATATCGCAAGCGCGCTGGGCGCGCAGATCGCCCCGCCGCAGGCCGGAAAGGGGTCCGATCGCGGGACCGTGAACGACGACGCTTACGATTTGTATTTGCGTGGTCGTCACTTCTTCGAGCAGCGCGGCGAGGCACCGCTGCGTCGCGCGCTTGCCCTTTTTCGGCAGGCGGCGCAGCGTGACCCGAACTTTGCCCGCGCGCACGCTGGCATCGCGGGCGTGCACAGCGTATTGCCGCTGTACTCCCGGGCGACGCAGGACTCGCTCTTCGAGCCGGGGTTCCGGGCGGCAACGCGCGCGATCCAGCTCGACAGCACCCTGGCGGAAGCCTATGCGTCGCGCGCGTTGCTCCTGAATGGCCGGTGGCGCTGGGCCGAGTCCGAGCAGGACCTCAGGCACGCCGTCCGGCTCGATCCGCGGTACGCCGCGGCGCATCAATGGCTCGGCGAGAACCTGTTGATTCGCAACCGCATTGCCGATGCGTTGGCGGAGCTCAAGCGTGCGACCGAGCTGGATCCCGTATCCCCGGTCATCGCGAGCGCGTACGCCATGACCTTGGCCATCGCTCGACGCGACCCCGAAGCGGTGGCACAAGCGCGCCGAGCGGTGGAGCTGGATTCCACGCTCTTCCTGCCGCGGCTCGTGCTGGGCGTGGCGCACGTGATCGCGGGCAGGATGCCGGAGGGCGTGCGTGAGCTGGAGCCCGCGTTGGCGCTGAGCGGCAATTCGCCGCTCGTGCAGGGAATGTTGGGATTTGCATATGCCGGTGCCGGGCAGCGTCAGAACGCGGATGCCATGGCCCAGCTGCTGCAGCGCAACGGGACGCCGGACGCGCGTGGCTCGTTGGCCGTCATTCAGATCGGGCTTGGCGACACTGCCTCGGCACTCGCCAGCCTCGAGGCGGCAGCACGGGCGCACGCGGCCGCGTTCACGGTCCAGCCTTTGGGCTCACCGATCTTCGACCCGTTGCGCGCGAGCGCCAGGTTCCAGGCGATTCTTCGCCTCGTCGGACTCCAGTAACACTCGTAATTCCTACCTTCGCGCTGGTCCGGCACCTCAAGACGGCGGTCGACAACGTGATACGAGTCACGCGGACAAGGCTTGTTGCCCATGGCGAAGCAGGCCAGTCCAATGGATGCCATGCAACGGCTCCGGTATCTCATCCTTCTTCCAGCGCTTCTGGTTGTCGCGACGGCGTGCTCGCAGCGATCGCCCCGGCGGGTCGTGACGTCGCTCCCGACACGCGTGCCCGCCACATCGCGAGCGCGGCCAGCGGAGGTGGTGTCGGCGGGGGCGCCAGCGCTATCCGCCGTTGCCGCGGCGCCGGCCGATGCAACGCTCGTGGCAGAGGTCGGGAGCCTGTACTTCCCAGTTTCAGGAATGGAACACTCGCCACTGGACGACTCCTTCCACGACGCGCGCGACGGCGGTGCTCGCAAGCACCACGCGATCGACATCATGGCGCCGCGCGGCACGCCGGTACTGTCCGTGC
>JANNJV010000209.1:0-7162 GCA_031395945.1 Gemmatimonadota bacterium
AGAACCAGCAGATGATGGAGATGATGAACCAGTTCGGCGACATCATCGGCCAGCAGCAGCAATTGCTCGACGACACGTTCGGCGAGAACCAGGGCCGCGAGCCCGGCGACCAGGGGCAGCAGGGTCAAGGACAGCAAGGACAGCAGGGACAGCAAGGACAGCCAGGAGGTGGCGGACAGCCTGGTCAGGGGCCTACCCGCGGCGGCGGCGCGCAGCAAGGCGATGGAGCCGTGGGTGGCGGCGGCCAAGGCGGCCCACAACTCGGTGGCGTGCAACTGAGCCGCGAACTGCGCGAGCGCTTGAATGATGCGCGCGCGTTGCGCCGCGAGTTGGCGCAGCGCGGCGGCGTGGATCTCGAGCAGTTGGACCGCGCGATCGGGCGCATGGAAAGCGTAGCGCGCGGCGCCGGATCGAACGAGGATCCATCGTCGGCGCGCGCGCTGCGCGAGCAAGTCATCGAGGGGCTGCGATCCTTCGAGTTCCAGCTCGGTCGTGCCTTCGGGCAGGTAGGCGGCGAGAAAGTGCTCGTCGACCGTGCCGGAGAAATACCGCCTGAATATCGAAAGGCGGTCGAGGAGTACTACCGCTCGCTGGGCCGGGCCAAACCCCGCTGATCGGCGGCGCTGATCATGGTGGCCGGCGTCACCGGAGCTGCTATCACGATCAAGCTTCAGCGCTTCAGCGGCGCCAACTTCGGCGGCCGCTTACCGTGCCGCACCGCGTTGGCCACCGGGATGTATTCCATTTCCCGTCCCTCACTGGCGTAGCGCAGCATTAGTCCGCCTCGGCTCATGTCACCCCGGCCGATGAATTCGGGCGGAAAAACAAGCCGGTCCCCGAAGACGCGTGCCAGCGGACCAACGTACTTGTTGGTCGCGATGCTGCCCAGCAGCACGGCAAGCGCGTTAACGGGTTGGACGCGCGCGATCGCTTCTGCGTCGTGAATGAGTGGACCCTCGAACGTCGCGCCCGCGGAGTCCAGGTCGACCACGGCGAAGCCGGTCAGATCCGCTGGCCGCACCCGCTCCTCGGGCTTCAGCAGGCCGCGATTCGTTGTGATGATTCGCACGATCGCCGCTGAATCGCGCGTGGCGAATGCCTGCGCGTACGTGAGCTTGCCGCGAAAATACAACCCGCTCAGGAATGAGAACACTTCGCCCAGCGGCGCGCCTTCGGTGGAGCGCAGCTGCAGCGCGAGCGGAAAAGACGCGACGGGATTCAGCAGCGTCTGGGCCCGGCGGCCGTCGCAGCGGGCTGGAGAGAGCAGGAAGATTCGATCGGAGTGAGGAACAGGCATTGCGGTGTCAGGCAGCGTGCATCTACGCAGACAATCTGGCGCACATCGGACGCTCGCGCTCGCCTCGACTGCCCTGCTCATCTTCGCCTGCAATCGCTCGCCCACCGGGGCTGAGAAGGCAGCAGAAGTCAGCGCCAAAGTGGCGCAGGTTGCCGCGGCGATGACGGGACAGAGTGCGCTATTGGCTGACCAGGCTGAACAGGGCCACTTCCTGGGATTCGACACCCATACCTATCCGGGTGACGAAAAGATGCTCGCATGGAAGAATGCGCCCAACGCACCGTACAGCTGGGTCGGGTACTATCTGCCGGCCGCACCCTGTCACAAGGGAACGTCATGGAGTGGAAAGCGGCAGACGCTTTCCGGCATGGGGTGGGGCCTCGCGGTCGTCTACGTTGGTCAACAGACGTGGAACCGGACGATTCGAAACCTCAGCCCGGCGCAACTGGCGGCGCAGCGAAAGAAGGGTGTTACCTGCAACGCGGACTTCCTGGGTGTGGGTCAGGGCGCGGCAGAAGGATTCGATGCCATTCAGAGAACGGTTGCCGAGGGATTTCCGCCGGGAACCGTAATCTTCCTCGACATCGAGCGAATGGAACGGATGCCTGCGCAAATGCGCGACTACTACCGATCGTGGGTGGCGACCATCCTCCAGGACGGCAAGTATCGGCCGGGCATCTACGTGCACTCCCATAACGCCAGGACCGTGTACGACGACGTGAAGGCGTTGTTCGCGTCTGCGGGGGTCAAGGAGGAGCCGCGATTCTGGATCGCCAGCGCCCGGGATTTCTCCGCCGACAAGGCGCCGGAAGACGTGGGTCACGAGTTCGCGGGTATGTGGCAAGGGGTCATCGACGTCGTGCGACGCGTCGCGGACGTCGCGCTGCCTATCGACATCAACGTGTCGAACTGGCCGTCCCCCTCCGACGTGATCGACTGAATAGAAAGAGGGCGACATCTTCTGTCGCCCTCTACACCTATCTGAGTACTCGTCCTCTCAGAACAGAAAACTTGGACGTCCTGAGAACTCGACCTCGAAGCCTGGCAGTTCGACCCGGCCCTAGAGCCCTGACTTGTACTGCGACTTGAGTTGGTTCCGGTACGCGTCGCTCGCGTAGATCGCGACTTCCACGCGCCGATTCTTCTGCATGCCGGTCTCAGTATCGTTGGGAGCGACGGGTTCGGTCTCGCCCCGTCCCGCGGTCTGCAACCGTCCGGTGCTCACGCCCTGACTGGCCAGATACAGCGCCGTCGAGCGGGCGCGTCTGTCCGACAGCCCCTGATTGAACTCGTCGCTGCCCACTGCATCGGTGTGGCCCACGATCAGAAGGCTCGAGTTGGGGTACTTGTCCAGGCTCGTCGCGAGGTTCTTGAGATTGGCCGCCGCCTCCGGCTTTACACGATCTGAGTTGAAGTCGAACAGCAGGCCCGACTCGAACGTGACCTGAATCCCTTCGCCCACGCGCTCCACGATTGCGCCTGGGATGTTCTGCTCGAGCTCCTTCGCCTGTTGATCCATCTGATGGCCAATCACGCCACCGATGGTTCCTCCGACGACGGCGCCGAGGATCGCGCCCTTGGCTGTCGAGCCGTTCGCCCGGCCAATCGCTCCGCCGGCCGCCGCACCGGCGGCCGCACCGATGAGGACGCCTTTTTCCTTGTTCTGAAGCGACTGGCAGCCCGACAGCGTCAACGCGCCGAGCGAGAACGCGGCAATGCCGCGAGAGAATTGTCTGATGTGCATCGTGTTCGTCCTTTGTCTGGTGAGGTTGGTACACACATGCGCAGGGCGAGTGCCATGGTTCCGGAGTTCCCCGGAGTACCGTGCTCTACCACCAGAAGCTGCCCTAAAAGAGGCCCACTACCTCTCCCGACTCCAGCCTGCCGATACGTTCGGCGGAGGGCTCCTTCGGCAACCCCGGCATCGTCATGATCTCGCCCGCGCGCGCCACGACGAACCCTGCGCCTGCGGCAGGCCACACGTCGTTGATCGTCACACGAAAACCGGACGGGCGCCCCAGAATCGTGGGATCATCCGTCAAGGAGTACTGCGTCTTTGCGATGCACACCGGCGTTTGCCCCAGGCCCACGGACTCGAGATACTCGATGGCGCGCGTGGCTTCCGGAGCGTACTCCACGCCCTCGCCACCGTAAACCTTGCGCACGATCGTGTCGATCTTCTCCTTGATCGGCAGCTCCACAGGATACAGGGGACGGTATTCCGCTCCTTTCTTGTTCAGCAGGTCGAGCAGCTTTTTCCCCAGATCCTCACCGCCAGCGCCTCCGCGAGACCATACCTCGGTCAACGCGATGGGTGCGCCCAGCCTCTCCACGAAGTCCATCACGCGCTTCAGCTCCCGATCCGTGTCGGCGGACACGCGGTTGAGCGCGACGACCACAGGGACGCCGAACTGACGCACATTCTCGATGTGCTTTTCCAGATTGGGGAACCCGCGCTCCAGCGCGCCGAGATCCTCCGTGGTCAGCGACTTCTTGTTCGCGCCGCCCTGCATTTTCATGGAACGAACGGTGGCTACCAGGACGGCCGCCTCAGGATTCAGCCCGCCCAGGCGGCACTTGATGTCGAAGAACTTCTCCGCGCCAAGATCCGATCCGAACCCCGCTTCGGTGACGACGATGTCCGCCAGCGCCAATGCCGAGCGCGTCGCCAGGATGGAGTTGCAGCCATGTGCGATGTTGCCGAACGGACCAGCGTGCACGAACGCCGGCCCGCCCTCGAGGGTCTGCACGATGTTGGGGCGAATTGCGTCCGAGAGCAGCAGCGCCATTGCCCCGGCGGCTTTCAGCTCACCCGCGCGCACCGGCAGCCGTGCAGCGCCGTAAGTGGACCCGACGATGATGCGGGCCAGCCGGTCCTCCAGGTCCTGATAGTTCTTTGCGAGTGCTACGATCGCCATGATCTCGCTCGCGGGGACGATGACGAACTTTTCCTCGCGGGCGACGCCGTTCTTCGCGCCACCCAGCCCCACGACAATCTCGCGCAGCGCGCGATCGTTCATGTCGATGGCCCGATGCCACGAGATGCGGCGCGGGTCGATGTTGAGCGCATTGCCCCACTGCAGGTGGTTGTCCAGCATCGCGGAGAGCAGCGCGTGCGCGCTGGAGATCGCGTGGAAGTCTCCCGTGAAGTGCAGGTTGATGTCCTGCATCGGCAGCAGCTGCGAGTACCCTCCACCCGCGGCGCCTCCCTTCATCCCGAAGACCGGTCCCAGGCTGGGCTCGCGCATGCACAGCATGGCGTTTTGCCCCAGCCTACGAAGCGCCTGCGTCAGTCCGACGGTGACCGTGCTTTTGCCCTCACCCGCGGGGGTTGGATTGCACGCGGTTACCAGCACCAGGCGTCCTTTCACCGGACGTTGCGCGATCTCGAGCGGGATTTTCGCCTTGTACTTTCCGTAGGTATCGAGATCGTCCGGGCCCAACCCCAGCTCGGCAGCTACCTCGATAATGGGGCGCATCCGCGCGGTTTGCGCGATCTCGATGTCGGTGGGGATGGATGAGACTTCCATTGATAGATCGATTGGTTGGGAGCTGCGTTGGAAGTATGACGTGTGAAGTTCGAAGTGTGACGTCCAACCTCGAACGTCGAACGTCCAACCTTTCACGTTGTCCTAGTCAGGAATACGCTCGCGGTGTGTGTATACGTTGGCCGTCCGCCCCCGCAGCAGGCCGACGAGCGTGATTCCCGCCTCCCCGGCGAGGTGTACCGCCAGCGCCGTCGGGCGCGAGACTGCGGCAAGCAGGGGAATGTTCGCGACCGCGGACTTCTGGACAAGCTCGTAACTCGCGCGGCTGGTCACCACGAGAAAGCCATCGCGGGATACCGTGGCCGCTCGCGTCAGCGCGCCGATCACCTTGTCGAGCGCGTTGTGGCGTCCCACATCCTCGCGCACCACGCTGAGCGTGCCGTCCTGGTGTGCCCACGCCGCCGCATGGATCGCGTTGGTCTCGTTATTGAGGGTTTGTCGCTCACCCAGCGACGCGCTTGCCCGCCAGAGAGCGTCGCGTGTGAATGTCGCCGCCGATCGAACGGGCCGAGGTTGACGCAGCGCATCATCGATGACTTCGACGCCACACAGCCCACATCCGGTACGACCCACCATGGCGCGCCCACGGTCGCTGAGCCGATCGGCGGCTTCGGCGGGTATCTCGATCTGGAGCTCGATTCCGCGCGTGTATCTCACGACGTCGGCGCGACGGATGTCGCTTGCGGCAGCAATTCCCTCGGTCACGGTAAACCCGATCGCGAAATCCTCGAGGTCGGCCGGCGTGCACATCATCACCACATGCGGCCGTCCGTTGTACACCAACGCCACCGGAACTTCGGTGGCGAGCGCGGCACTCTGTTCCTCCGTTCCATGGTCATTCAGGTGCGCAAACTCGTGGCGCAGCGTGGGTTCGGAGTATCCCAAAGCCCAAGACTCGGAGCCGACAGCCTTATTTGCCATGCACGAATCGCCAGCCAAACCGGCCCTTGATGCAGAGATTGCCCAACGTGATCGGATTCTCCATGGGCGAAGTCGCTTTCATAATTTCTTCGTCCTGCACGTGAAGCGTCAGCGTACAGCCGACGCCGCAGTACGGACAGATGGTATTCACCGTTGTCTGCTCAGCTTCCTTCCACTCGCCTGCCGCTCGCGCGTCGTGCTCGCGTTTGGCCATCAGCGCGCCTGTGGGACACACCGCGATGCAGTTGCCGCAGTATACGCACGCCGAGTCGGGGAGGGGCACGGCAAACTCCGTCGAAATGCGGGCGTCGAAGCCCCGCCCCGCAACAGCGATCGCAAAGGTGTTCTGATGATCGGGCCCACACGCCTCGACGCACTTGTAGCAGAGGATGCACTTCGCGTAGTCGCGCACGTACAGGTCGTTGTCCACCTTAATCGGTTGCGCGACCGTCGCCGCGTAGGCGACGTCCGGTGGGGCGTGATGACCGGGCACCAGGGCGTCGCGCACTCCCGCTGGCGCGGGCGGAGCGGGTAGACCGAAACGGTCCGGCGCGGCGTCGTACTCCGCCATCCACTCCGACACCTTGTCCGTGGTGGATAGATCAACCGACGAGCCCAGCATCTCGAGCACGAGCTTGCGGCTGAGATCCACGCGCGTGCTGCGCGTCTTGACCACCATCCCCGCTTCGACCTGGCGCGAGCACGCGGGTACGAGCACACGCGCCCCCTCCAGCTCCACCACGCAGATGCGACATACGTTCACTGGATGGAGCGTCTCCAGAAAACAGAGTGTCGGGATCTCGATCCCAATGCTCGCGCACGCGAAGAGGAGCGTCGAGCCTTCGGGCGCGCTCACCACTAGCCCGTCGATGGTCAACTCCACCTGCGCCTTCGGAGCGCCGCGACGCTCGATACGGTAGATGGGCTGTGGGCTATGGACCGGGGTGTTGATCGCCGTCACGCTCCCCCTCCGTTATATACGCCCAGCCGATGGATGGCGCTTTCGATCGCGCTGTAGGCGGTCTGCCCGAGCCCGCAGATTGACGCATCCTTCATCGCCGCGCCGACCTCGTCCAACAGCGCGACTTCGCCTGTGAGGCCGCCGCGCCCCTTGTTGGCGGCGATGCGGTGCAGCGCCTCTTCCTGTCGTACGGTGCCCACCCGGCATGGAACGCACTGCCCGCACGACTCGTCGCGGAAGAAGGCGGCGATGCGCCGCAACAGGTCCGGCATGTCCACGGAGTCGTCGATCACCATGAAGACGCCAGACCCCAACGTCGCCTTGGCCGCGCGCGTTCCTTCGAACGTCAACGGCATGGACAGCTCGTCAGGCCGGATGAACACTCCTGCCGCCCCGCCCAGCAGCACACTGGTGAGTGTCCGGCCGGGAAGCACG
>JANNJV010000456.1:0-3465 GCA_031395945.1 Gemmatimonadota bacterium
TGCGCTTCGACAATGCCACGCGCGATCGTCAGGCCGAGCCCGACGCCCCGCCTATCGGCACCGCGCGCCTGCCAGAACTTGTGGAAGAGCTGCCCGAGCTGGTCCGGTGCCATGCCCGGGCCAGAATCCTTGACAGCGAACAACACATGGCCGTTGTGCGGGCGGCACCGGATCTGGATGCGTCCACCGCGCTCGACAAACTTCAGCGCGTTCCCGACGAGGTTGCCCATCACTTGCACCACGCGTTCGGCGTCGGCACGGGCGCACAGGTCCGGGCTTCGCGTTTCCGCGGTCAGCGACACGCCCTTCTCGCGCGCGGCGTACTCGAACATCTCGAGGGTGCTGGCGAGCATCGTGCGCACCGGGACATCGCGCGCGTCCAATGTCAGGCGGCCGGCGTCCATGCGCACGACGTCGAGCAGGTCCTCGATCAGCCGGTTCATGCGCGACGCGGCGCGGCGGATGACATCCAGCAACTTCTGGCGCTGCTCGCCCGACGGCTCGATATCGATGAAGAGCTCGGTCGTCATCGTCACGAGATTGAGCGGATTGCGCAGGTCGTGCGCGACGATGGCGAGCACTTCTTCTCGCGCGCGAGCCGCCGCCTCCGCGGTCTCGCGCCCAAAACGTTCGGAATCGAAGGCCCGTGCCCGCGCGAGCGAATCTGCCGTCGCGTGAGCCAGCATCAGGGTGAAGGCCTGATCCGCCTCGGCAAACATCGCGGGCTCGCGAAAGCCAAAGGCCAGTGCGCCGCGGAGCTCATCATGCTCCAGGAGCGGCAGCGCCAGCAACGCCCGCTCATCGTCTTGCATCTGCGATAGCACGCGGGGCGCGAATGCCGAGATCTCGCTCCGCGACCGCAGCCATACCGGCGAACGCGTGCGCATCGCTGCCGCGATGGGCGCTTCATCCTCGAGTGAAAGGCGTCCCAGTCGCTCCGCCGACGCCGACGACAATCCCGACGACGCCACCAGCCGGGGCTTTCCCGTGGAATCCATCTCGACGAGTGCCGCGCTCGCTGCCTGCATGGTGAGTCGTCCGTCGGTCATGAGCGTGTCCGCGACGTCCTGGACGGTCTTGGCCTTCGAGAGCGCCGCGGTCACTTTCTGCAGGCCGATCGTTCGCCTGGTGACGGCTTCCGCCTCGTCCCTGGCGTCGGACAGATAAGTATTCGTTACCTGCACATGCTCCGACAACGCGCGAACTTCCTCCATCTGCTCTCCGAGGTCTTCGTTGGCCGCAGCGAGCTTACCGGCGTTCTGTTCTGCATCTCGACGTGCACGGCGCAGCGCTTCGCTGCTCGAGTCGATCGCGAAGGCAACGACGGCAAACGCGACCGCGTTCAGCCACACATGGGGCTGCGCGAGGTTCAGCGATTCCTGCGGTGTGAAAAAGCTGAACTCGATGGCAATGACGCAGAGTAGCGTCGCGAGCGTGGCTGGTCCGCGGCCGTACCGCGAGGCAAGCGCCACCGCGGCGGCATACAGGACGCGCGGTGGGGATGGGAGCTCGTGCTCGAGCACCACCACTGCGGCGAATGCGGCACCCGAAAACAGCACAGCGAGCCCGTAGCGCTTCGTGACCGTGTTGACTGGGGCAGCATTGGCGCCAGACCATGAAGCCCGCCATGACCCTCGAGTGTTCGCCTTGTTCATGAGCATCGTATCCATTCGCGAAAGCTCCCGTGTCTCCCGGCAATCGTCTGACGCGAAATTCGTGACTTGAGCGGCTGATCGGCCATCGCCCGATGGTATGTCACACGTTGGTATGTCGCACCAAAGTTGGATGCCGCGTGGCGCGCGATTGGCGCTTGCCGTCTCCGTCATTCACACTGCAAGCCGCAATTGCGGCGGGAGATAAGCATGAGCTCACGAGGAATTCTCACGACACGCCATCGGAGTCGATGGGCGCTGGTTCTGCGCGGTCTGTTTGCCCTGGTGGCAGGCATCTATATCATCGCGCGACCGTTCGAATCGGTCGCCATTCTGGCGCTGGTGCTTGCCGTCTGGCTGCTGGTGGACGGAATCGTCCATATCGTTCACGCGTTCGACCTGCGCGACTCCGTGCCACATTGGTGGGTGATGCTGCTCAACGGCGTCATCGGAGTCGCGTTCGGTTTGGGCGGGCTGTACTTCTATCCAGTGTTGACGCTTGCCTACGCCGTCATCTGGACTACGCTGTGGCTGCTCATCACCGGTGGAGCCGCGATCTTCGTTGCCGTTCAGGAGAAGCGCGATCACCTCTCCTGGGTGCCAATGCTGGCCTTTGGTTTCGTCTCCGTCTCGGTGGGGGTGCTGGCGTTCGTACGCCCGGCGATCACGGTCGCGGTGCTGACGGAGCTTCTCGCGGTGTTCGGGATTGTTGGCGGGATCGCGCTGCTTGTCTCGGCTGCCAAGGCACGTTTCCCGGCGGAAGACCTGGAGCGCCCGCTCGAGTACAGTCCGGGTCTGCGCCGCAGCTCCTAACGGCGCGTTACGCTCTGGATGGCATCGAACAGCTCGCGATCGCTGAAGGGCTTTCGCAGGCAGGGCACGGCCCCGCGCGTACGCACCAGCTCCTGCGTCGCGGGGTCGTCTCGCCCCGTCATCAAGACCGCCGGCAAAACGGCCTTACGACGCTCGAGCGCTGCCAGCAATGCCACGCCCGTCATGCCTGGAAGATTCACGTCCGCAATGAGACAATGGAAGGCGCTACCGCGAGAAGCAGCGAGGAAGTCTTCGGCCGACGCAAACGTCAACGCCTCGTACCCCGCCGAGCGGAGCAACTGCTGCAGCGCCGTGCGGACGCCGGCGTCATCCTCGACGACCGCGATCGTCTCAAGCGTGGTAGACATTCCTCGTGACACTACTGAAGCGTCCGAGGGTGCGGCTATGGTACCTTGGTAGGACGGGCGACCGCCCATGGCTGCCCTGCGGCGCGCTCCATGAGCCGGACCAGCTGGGCGACAGACTCGACTTCCAGTTTCTGCATCACTCGCCCGCGGTGCTGCTTGATGGTCTGCTCCGCCGTTCCAAGCTCGGCGGCGATCTGCTTGTTCAGCATGCCAGTGACGATGAGCCCGAGCACATCGCGCTCTCGTGGAGTCAGCTTCTCCATGCGCGTGCGGAGACCCGCGAGCTCCAGGCGATCCTTGCTCCCCGCGCGATCGCGCTCCAGCGCGACCCGGATGGCGCCGATCAAGTCCTCCTCGTGAAATGGCTTGGTGAGAAACTCCACCGCGCCGGACTTCATCGCGCGGACGCTCATCGGGATCGTCCCGTGACCCGTGATGAAGATGATCGGCATCTCCACGCCGGACGCTCGCAGGTCCCTCGGGACATCCAGCCCGCTGCCATCAGGCAAATGCACGTCGAGGACCAGGCATGCGGGGGTGGGGGTGGCGGTGCCGGAGGCGTCGGCAGTGTCGTTGCGCGGGTGTTGCATGAACTCGCGCGCGGATCCAAATGTCACCGCGCGCAAGCCGAT
>JANNJV010000276.1:0-8697 GCA_031395945.1 Gemmatimonadota bacterium
GCTCGGCAAGCTGACGTGGCTGCCCGCGCCCGGCCAACGCGTGGATCTTCTCGCGGGATGGTCGAGCAGCGCCGTGGAGCACGCGGGCATCAATGGGGTGGACGACGCATCGGCCGCCGCACGCGTCGCTCGGCCCACGACGTACGCAGCACTCTCGTGGAACAACTCGGCGAACGCCAGGAACCAGGTGGAGTTCCGCATGGCGGGGTTTACGTCGCGTGAATCCCGCGTTGGGTACGCGGGGCGCGCTACTCCCGGCATTCACGTACTCCAGGCGGGGCGACAACCCAAATATCAGAATGCCGCATTCGATGAACGTCGCGAACCGTCGAGCGTCAGCGCGAACGCCGAGTGGCGCACGCGGCAGCGGCTCTGGACCGAGCATCAGCTTCTGATCGGCGGCGAGGTGTCGCGAGGGCGTTGGCGTGACGAGCGCACTCGCAACGCTGGACTGACGTGGCGCCCATACCCGACCGGCGCCGCGACCTTCAACCCCGCGGACGCGACGACGTGGCAGACGGTCGCCAGCGAGTGGGGCGGAGACATTCGCCTGAATAGTGATGTCGCGAATGAGGCCGTCTTCCTGCAGGACCAATTCGCGCTCGGCGCTCGCGTGACGCTGACGCCGGGAATCCGCTACGGACACTGGAGCGGATACATCCGTCCCCCATGCGCTGCTGCCGGCGCGCCCTGCTACCGGTTCGAGGCGGTGCACGCCGAAGGCCTGGACCCGCGCATCGGCGTTGCGTGGGACGTGACCGGCCGCAACACGCTCGCGCTCAAGGCGCACTGGGGTCGCTACCACCAGGGCATGTTCTCCCTCTTCTTCGATCGCGTCGAAGGCGCAAACGTCTACTCGAATCAGCGGTTCTACCAGTTCGCGCCGCCATTCACCAACGCCGACACGACGTTCACGCCTGCGCAGCGCGACGCCCCGGGCTCGGGTTTCGACCCTTTCTTCACCGAGTCGCTACTCGACGCGTCGGGCCGAGTCGATGGCTACAAGCAGCCCTACGTGGATCAGTCGGTTTTCGCCATCGAGAAGAGCTTTGGCACCACGTGGAAAGCAGAGATCGTGTACACCCGCCGGAAGAACGGCGATATCGTGGGCCTCATGGATCGCAACTTGGCGACGAACTACACGCCGCTGCGAAATGTTTATGTGGACCATCGGTTGATTAGCGGTCTCGTGCTGGACGCAAATGGCGACAGGCTCGCCTTGCCAGAGCTCTTCGTGCCCAACATCGCGCTCCAGGAATACCTCGGATACCTGAACGGACGCAGGCAATTTCCCGCAAGCTTGTTTGGGTACGACACCGCCTACATCCGCGCGCTCACGTGGAACCCTGACGTGGTGCTGAGCGCGGTGCCCGCGGCCAGGCGCCACTACGAGCAATTCACGTTGATGCTTCGCACGGTGCAGTCGCGCTGGCGCGCCGAAGGATCGCTCACCGGCGCCCGGTTGAAGGGGAACGTTCCCGGCGTGACCGGATACGGAACGACCGGAACGCGGTTCAGCGCGGGCCCGTTCGTGAATCCCAACGAGGCGATCAACAGCGATGGATACTTGCCCGACGCGCTCCAGATGGAGGGCAAAGTCTGGCTTACGGCACGTTTGCCGTATTCCCTGCAGGGCGGACTGCTCTACACGCACATCCTCGGAGAACGCTTCACGCCCACATTTGAGCTCCTGGGCCGATACATCTACGTCGACAGCGCGTTCAACCGGTTGCCGGAGTTTCCGTCGAACATCGACCTTCTCAGGCGCACGTACGGCCAGTCGATCCTCATCGAGCCTCGCGGGTCCCGGCACTACGCCAGTCGTGCCGTGGTGGATGCGCACCTGGAGTGGCACTCGAAGCGTCGCTTGGTGGTGACGGGCGATCTGTTCAACGTCTTCGGTGCCAACGCGCTGGTGAGCGTGAAAACGTCGATCGACGATCAGGTGGCCAGCGATCCGACGTCGGTCTTCGGCGCGGCGCGGATGCGCGTAGCGCCGCGCACGCTGCGCGTGGGAGTGCGGCTGGATTGACGTCTTCATCCGTCGCTAATGGCTGCGGAGGAGTCGAACAATCTCCACCCGTCCGAAATGCTCCGCCCAGCCAAGGGCGTCGCTATCGTGCATGCTGTCGTGAATACCAGGGTCGGCGCCGGCGGCCAGCAGGAGACGTACGACCTCTGCATTCCCGCCGAACGACGCGAGATGCAGCGGCGTCACCTGGGCTCCCCAATGCGACCAGAGTGTGTTGGGATCGGCGCCCTGAGCGAGGAGCCACTGCACCGCGGCGGCATCGCCGCGTTTCGCCATCAATGGAAGTACGCCGCCCTTGGCGAGTAGCCTTGGACTCTCGCGCTGCAGCCGCGCCGCCAGCTCCCAGTCTCCGAGCACCAGCGCCGCCGTGAGGTCTGTCGCGCGAGCATCGGGCGCGCGTTTCCCGCGCTCGGCACTCAACAGCTCTGCCTGCGTCATGGCGCGAACCCGCTCCATTATGGGGCCATCGACATCTGGCGCCGTTGCATACGCCGCCGCGGTGTTGCCCGACCCATCCACGCCCAGCGGGTCGGCGCCCAGCTCCAGCAGCAGCACCACCATGTCACGCCGATGCTTTCGCACGGCAAAGTGCAGCGGTAGCTGGTGGTCTTCATTGCGGCTCATCCGGTGGTTGAGCGCCGACGGATCGCGACCCACGATGCGGCGCACTTCGTCGGCGAGATCCATCGCGATGGCGGAGAAGATGTGATGGCGCCCGCCGCGGGTCTGGAGAAACGCCGCGACCGCGCGGTGCGCGTCGTCGTCGCAACCATCCCAGCAGGTGGCCCACCCGATCACCTCCAGCTCGTGATCGTCACCATGGCCCACGACGTCGCCCCCCGCGTCAGCCAGCCGCCGCACGACGTCGAGGCTGCCGGCGGCAGCGGCCCAGTGCATGGGATACGTGTTGTCGCCCTTCTCCCGGACATTCGCGTCGAGTCCGCGCTGCAGCAGCAGATCCACGGCGGCGAGATGCCCGCCCTGAGCCGCTGCGTGCAGCAGCGTGTGCTCGTACGGCTTCGCTCGCGCGTGCAGCATCTCCGGATGCTCGTTTAGCAGCGCCGCCAACGCGCCGACGTCGCCCTTCCGGGCCGCGTCGAAGAGTTGCCCCTCCACCGTGAGCGAGTCGATGTGCGCCTTGAGCGCGCGCCAGCTGGGAAAGCCATAGCGCTTCGCGAGATCGAATTGCGCGTCGGCCAGCTTGGCAGTCGGGGCCGTGAGGCGCAGCTCCGCCAAACGCTGTTTGGCGTGCTTGCGCAGCCAGTCGAGGTTGGGGTTGTCCGGAAGCGTCAACGGTCCGGACACAGACTGCGGGGTCTGTTCTGACATAGGCACACCTCCATTCCTTCGAAACGGCAGAGCCATTTCGTGCGCCCGGCGTCCGCGTTAAGGGCGAGGAATAGAAGGTGATGTACGAATCACAAGGGGGTGGGTTGAACCCTTCACGCGGACCGTCGGCCGCCCTCGCGGCACTCGACGATAATAGTTCTGGCGTCCCCTTGATGGGAAGAGGAGCGTGGGCCGCGCCGAGAAACCTCCGTTCATTCACGAACGCCGAGAGCTCACTCCCGCTGCAGCAGCGTCCAGCAGCCACTCGGCTCCGTTCAGACCATGCACGAGCGCGGGGGGCAACGGCTCTTCACCTTGATCCGCCTCCGGCCCCAATACGCGCGCAACCGCGTCCCGTTTCCCTTCCCCGGCGACCAGGAACACGACGCGACGCGCCTGGTTCAACACCGGCAGAGTGAGCGTGATACGATCGCGCACCGCGATGCCGGCAGGCGCTTGTACCGCAACCGCCCACTGCGCGGATTCGCGCACGGCCGGGTCGCCTGGAAACAGTGAGGCTGTGTGTCCGTCGCCACCCATACCAAGGAGCGCGAAATCGAACGTCGGGGCGCTTGCGGCAGAACCGAGTTGTGCGCGCAGCGTCGCTTCGTACCTCGAGGCCAGTTCCGGCGGTGTAGCGCCCTCCGTCGGAATCGCGAACACATCCTCTGGGCGGGTGGGAACCCGCGAGAGCAACGTCTCGCGCACCATTCTATAGTTGTTCCGCTCGTCGTCCGGGGGGACGCAGCGCTCGTCGCTGAAGAACACCTTCACTTTGTCCCAGGCAATCTGCGCGACGTAGCGGCTCGCGAGCAGTTGGTACATCCCTCGCGGTGTCTCGCCACCGGTCAACAGCAGGACGAACCGGCCCCGCGCCGTGATGCTCTCGCGCGCCGAGTCAACGACAGCGCGCGCCGCTACGTGGTTCAGGTCGTCCACGTCCGCGCACACGGTGACGCGGCGTTCGCGCCCGACCGTCACGGGTCTACGTCGTCCCACTTCTCGTGATCGCGCTCGATCAGCACGTCGGCTTCGCGCGGCCCCCAGGAGGCAGACGGATACTCGTGCACAGGCAGGGTGCCGTTGAGGACCGGCGCGAAAAGCTGCCATGCGGATTCCACTTCGTCGGCGCGCACGAACAACGTTTGATCGCCGTCCAGTACATCGAGCAGCAGTGTCTGATACGCCTCGGGAAGATCGGGATAACGCTCGTCGTAGTAGAAGTCGAGCGGCAGCCGATCGAGACGCAGCGGCCGCCCCGGCGCTTTCACGTGGAAGTGCAACGCGAATCCCTCCTTCGGCTGCATCACCAGGCGCAGCGTGTTGCGATGCAGATCTGTCGTCCCCATCGACTTGAACAGCCACACCGGCGGACGCCGGAACTTTACGACGATCTGCGTCAGCCGCGCCGCGAGGCGCTTGCCCGTCCTGAGGTAGAAGGGCACGCCCTGCCAGCGCCAGCTGTCGATGTCCAACCGAATGGCCGCGTACGTCGCCGTGCGCGAGTCGCGCGCTACCCCGGGCTCTTCGCGGTACGACTGAACAGGCGCACCATCTACGGTCCCGCGCGCGTACTGTCCGAGCACAACATTGTTCAGGTCGACGGGACGCACCTGCTGCAGCGCTTTCACTTTCTCCTGCCGGATGGCGTCGGCGGTCATCTTGGCTGGGGTGTCCATCGCGACCAGCGACAGCAGCTGCGCGCCGTGATTCTGCAGGATGTCGCGCACGGCGCCCGTGCTCTCGTAGTACGACGCCCGCTGCTCGACGCCCAGCTCCTCGGCCACGGTGATCTGGACGCTCTCGACGTGGTCGCGGTTCCAGAGTGACTCGAACACGGCGTTGGCGAACCGAAAGACGAGCAGATTCTGCACCGTCTCCTTGCCCAGGTAGTGGTCGATGCGATAGACCTGCGATTCGTCGAAGCAGCGATGCACGAGCGCGTTCAGCTCGCGCGCCGATTCCAGATCGCGTCCGAACGGCTTCTCGACGACCAGACGCGACCAGCCGCCATTGGTGTTCTGCGCCAGCGGCCCTATGCCGGCAATGGTGGCGGGGAATGCCGACGGCGGAATGGCGAGATAGAAGACGCGATTGCGGGTGCCGGAGTGTTTGGCCTCGAGCTCCGCCACTCGCGCTGCCAGCCGCTTGAAGTCGTCAGGCTTGCCGTCGCCGATGCCGACGTAGAAGACGCAACGCTCCATCCAGCGATCGATCATCTCGGGGGCCATGCCGTCGTCGAGCACGGCGTCGCGCACCAGCGCGCGGTAACCCGCATCGTCGAGCTTCGCGTCCCGGGCCACGCCGATCACCACGGAGTCGTCGCCGATGTAGTCGTGCTGGCGCAGCACGGAGAGCGCCGGCAGCAGCTTCCGCTTGGCCAGGTCGCCGGTGCCGCCGAAGATGATGAACGTGCAGCTGACGCTTTGTTGCGTCATTTCTCGGCGCGCTGCACGGCGTGCCCGCCAAACTCGTTCCTCAGCGCCGCCAACAGACGATCGGCGAACGACTCCTGGTCGCGGGAGCGGAGGCGTTGCAGCAGCGCGAGTGTGATCACGGGTGCGGGAACGTCGAGATCGATGGCTTCCGCGACGGTCCAGCGTCCTTCTCCGGAGTCCGAGACGAAAGGCTTGATGTCGTCGAGCGTCGGGCTCTTGGTGAGCGCGCGCGCCGTGAGGTCCAGCAGCCACGAACGCACCACGCTCCCGTGGCGCCACAGCTCGGCGATCTGCGCGAGGTCGAGATCCAGCTCGGTTTTGTG
Source organism: Gemmatimonadota bacterium (assembly GCA_031395945.1). Classification (GTDB taxonomy): domain Bacteria; phylum Gemmatimonadota; class Gemmatimonadetes; order Gemmatimonadales; family Gemmatimonadaceae; genus DASPMP01. The sequence goes on from JANNJV010000276.1 coordinate 6,123, forward strand.
CTTCAGGATCGAGAAGCCCTCGGCGTACGCCTGCATCATGCCGTACTCGATGCCGTTGTGCACCATCTTCACGAAGTGTCCCGCGCCGCTGGGTCCCACGCGCGCCCAACCGCGGTCGCGCGCGGGCGCCAGGGTTTCGAAGATCGGCCGCAGACGCTCGACGGCGGCCGCGTCTCCGCCGATCATGAGCGCGTAGCCCTCCTTCAGCCCCCACACGCCGCCGCTGGTGCCGACGTCCAGGAAGTGCGCGCCGCGCGCCGCGAACATTGCCGCGCGGCGCATGGAGTCCTTGTAGTTGCTGTTGCCGCCGTCGATGACGACGTCGCCCGCGTCCACCAATTTCGCGAGCGCTGACACCGTCTGTTCCGTAGGCGCGCCGGAGGGAACCATCACCCAGATGGCGCGCGGCTTGTCGAGGGCGTTCACCAGCTCCTCGATGGATTTCACACCGCGCGCTCCCTGCTTGGCCACCGCGGCAATCGCGTCGGCGGAAAGATCCGACGCGATGACCTGGTGCTTGCCGGCGAGAAGCCGAGCCGTCATGAAGGAGCCCATCTTCCCCAGCCCCACCATCCCTAGCTGCATCTCGCGCTCTCCGCTGTTGGTGGCTTGGCGTGCTGTGCCGCCCACGCCACCCAAATCTTACAGCAGAGCGTGATCTACGGGATCTGGAGCGCCCAGCCCGGCTGGATCTTGTCCGGGTCCCTGATCAGGTCCGCGTTGGCCGCCTGAATCTTCTTCCATTTGGACGCATCGCCGTAGAACTCCTTCGCGATCTTCGACAGCGTATCGCCCGACTTCACGGTGTAGCTACGGCCGCCAAGCGTGATGCCCCCGGCGACCTGCACTTCCAGGTGATTCGAGATCTTTCCCACTTTGCCTTCGATGGCCTGTTCGGCTTTGCGTTTCTCCTCGACGTTCGCGACCGATCCATAAACGGCAGTGTGACCGCACACATCCTTCACTTGCAGGTACGAGACGTTCACGCCCGCGGATTGCAGCGCCTGTCCGACATCAGCTTGTGTGACCATGAGTCCCCCTGTGTTTGCCTCACGGGATGGGTGGCAGGAATGGGGCCGTCCCGTGCAGGACGCGTGCAGGCGCCCGTGCTCTCTCGCGGTATTGCCGAGCTTGTGCGACTGTTACGAATGACCACCGTGGGGATCGTTGGCGGACTCGGCCCCGAGTCCACGATCGACTACTATCGCCGCCTCCTCGAGGCGTGGGCGCGAGAAGACCCGACTTCTTCGCCGTCGATTGTCATCGACAGCCTCGACGTTCAGCGCGCTCTGCGGCTGGTCGCCGGCGACCTGCCGGCGCTCACCGACTACCTGCTGACGTCGCTGCACCGGCTTGCGGGAGCCGGGGTGGACTTTGTCGCGATGACCGCCAACACCGCGCACATCGTGTTCGACGAGCTCGCGGCCCGGTCGCGCGTCCCCCTGTTGAGCATCGTCGAAGTGTGCGCCGACGAGGCGAAGCGGCGCGGGGTGCGGCGTCTTGGCCTTCTTGGCACGCGCTTCACCATGGAAGCGCCCTTCTACCCAACGGTGTGCGCGCGTCATGGAATCGAGGTGGTGCCGCCGAATGATTCGGAGCGCGCGTGGGTGCACGAGCGCTATGTCGGAGAGCTGCTCAAGGGCGACTTCCGCGACGACACGCGCCTGGGCATCATTGCACTCATCACGCGTCTACGCGACGAGGAACGCATCGACGGAGTCATTCTCGGCGGGACGGAGCTGCCGTTGCTCCTGAGAACGCCTGTGATCGCGGACATCCAGGCCCTCGATACCACGGCGCTGCATGTGGAGGCGATCGTGGGGCGATTGCGACAGGCCTAACTTATGGAGCCCCGTCGCTCCTCCATTCCCGACACGAGTATCATCACCATCTATGCGCCCACGATCCGTTGTTGCCGCCCTGTGCCTCTCATTCGCCGGACGCACCATCGCGGCGCAGGTCGTTCACGTCGGTGACCTCAACACCCGGCAGATTCGGGCGCTCGATCGCGACCGGACCGTCGTCTTCCTCCAGGGCGGGATGCTCGAGGAACACGGGCCATACCTGCCCGCGTTCACCGACGGGATTCTCAGCGATCGTCTGACGAAGGAGCTCGCCAAAGGGGTCGTGGCGCGGAAGCCTGGCTGGACCGCCCTGCTCTTCCCCCCGGTCTCCGTCGGCGCGAGCGGATCGAACGAGATCGGCAAGCAGTTCGTCTTTCCCGGCACCTACGCCGTGCGACCGTCCACATTGCGCGCGATGTACCTGGACCTGGCCACCGAGCTCGGCGAGCAAGGCTTCAAGTGGGTCATGGTCGTGCATGTCCACGGATCTCCGCTGCACATCGGTGCGCTGGACGACGCCGGGGATTTCTTTCACGACACGTACGGCGGCCGGATGGTCAACTTGTGGGGACTCCTCCCGGTGCTCGGCGGCTGGGGTAGCGCCATGAGCGTGATGTCGGCCGAGGCGAAGAAGGAAGACGGCGTGTCGCTGCACGGCGGAGCGGATGAGCACAGCCTGATGCTGCATCTGCAACCGGACCTCGTCGCCCCGGATTATGCCAGCGCCAGGT
>JANNJV010000346.1:0-10223 GCA_031395945.1 Gemmatimonadota bacterium
TGGCGGTGCCGAGATTCACCTGCATGAGATCTTTGGACGGCTGGCGGCGAATGGCCACGCCGTCACGCTGCTGTGCGGTGGATGGCCGGGATGCGAGCCGCGCGCGCGCATCGACGGGATGGATATCGTGCGCGTGGGTACTCGCCAGTCGTTTGCCGCGCTCGCGTTTCCCCATTTTCGGCGCGCGCTGTCCCGTGTGGCGTGGGATCTGGTGATCGAGGACATCAACAAGATTCCGCTGTACACTCCTCTCTGGACCGGCGGGCGCACCGCGGCGCTGGTACCGCACCTGTTCGGCGGGACCGCCTTTCTGGAGTTGCCCGCGCCAGTGGCTGCGGCGGTCTGGCTGTCGGAGCGTCCCCTGGGCCGCATCTATAGAAAGGTCCCGTTCCAGGCCATCAGCGAAAGCACTCGGGACGACCTCGTGGCCCGTGGCATTCCGCGAAGAAGCATCGAGGTCATCTATCCTGGCGTCGATACCGTCGGGTACACGCCGGCCGCCGGTTCGCGGTCGGCGGTGCCCACCTTCGCGTATCTGGGCCGCCTGAAGAAGTACAAGGGCGTGCACCATGTCATCCAGGCGTTCGCCGCCATGGCGCGCCGCGACGCGTTACTCGAGATCGCAGGCGCCGGGGACTACCGCTCCGCCCTGGAGGCGCAGGCGCGCTCGCTTGACCTTGGTGAACGGGTGCGGTTTCTTGGGCGTATCAGCGAGCCCGAGAAGCTCGCGCTGTTGCGCCGCGCGTGGGGCCTCGTGTTCGCTTCACCCAAAGAAGGCTGGGGGATCACCAACCTGGAAGCCGCTGCCTGTGCAACGCCGGTCGTCGCGTCGAACTCGCCAGGCATCCGCGAGTCGGTTCGGCATGGCGAGACCGGCTTTCTCGTCCCGCATGGCGACGCCACGGCGATGGGGGCCGCCATGGATGGGCTGGCGGGATCGCGCGACCTGGTGGAGCGCCTCGGAGCAAACGCGCGAACATTCGCGGAGAGCTTTACGTGGGAGCGCGCCGCGGACGAGACGGAGCGGCATCTCTCGAAGGTCATTGGAGGAAGCAACTGATGGAGATCGTCTTTCAGAATCACGACGCGCCGGTCTCGGAGCACATGCGCCGCCGCGCGGAGCAGGCGCTGCGCAAGGTGGCGGCGCGGGCGAAGCGTGCCGTGGACGGGGTGATTCGATTCCAGCAGGACGGGACGGTGCGGCGCGTCGAATTGACGATGCATACCGCGGGCGGGAAACGCTATGTCGCCAACGCGGAGTCACGCTACTTTGGCACCGCGCTGGCGGACGCCGCGCACCGGTTGGCGATGCAGATCGATCACACCAAGCGCACGCCCAAGGCCCGCGGCCGGCGGCTGGCACGCGGGGGCGCCGCGGGAGCCATGTGAAACAGAAGCTCACGGTCGCTCGCCTCCTCGACAGGATGCGCGACGCGCTCCAGCTGGAGCACGTCGCAGGCACCGGCGGTCTCGATCGTGAGATCACGAGTCCGCACGTATCCAGCCCGGGGCTGGCGCTTGCGGGGTACACAGAACGTTTTGCGAGCCATCGCCTGCAGGTGCTGGGCGAGACGGAGGTCACCTACCTGCGGCAGCTGGACGACGACACGCGGCGGCGCATTCTCAAGGACTTCTTTCGTTTCCCCATTCCCTGCGTGTTCCTCACGAAGGGACTGCGACCGCCGGACGGCCTGGTGGAGGAAGCCACGTTCGCCAACGTCGCGGTGCTGTGCTCAGGCCTCAAGACCAACGAGTTCTACAACCGCGTTAAACCGTGGCTCGAAGAGGAGTTCGCGGCGTCTACCACGATGCACGCGTCGCTGGCCGACGTCTTCGGCGTGGGACTGCTCTTCACGGGGCGCAGCGGCATCGGCAAGTCCGAGTGCGTACTCGACCTGGTGGAACGCGGCCATCGCGTGGTGGCGGACGACCTGGTGCTGGTCTCCCGGCGCGGCAATGACGTCCTCATTGGCCGGGGACACAACCTGCAGCGGCACTACATGGAGATCCGCGGCGTTGGGCTCGTGGACATTCCTGCCATTTTCGGCATCCGCGCGGTGCGGCAGCAGAAGCGCATCGAGGTGGTAGTGCAGCTGGAAGACTGGGACGCCAACGCAGTAGTAGATCGCACGGGGCTCGACGGCGAGACCATCGACATCCTCGAGGTAAAAATTCCCAAGGCGCGCGTGTTGTTGAATCCGGGAAAGAACATCACCGTGATCTGTGAAGTGATCGCGATGAACCACCTGCTCAAGTACAGCGGCATCGACCCCGCCGAACGGTTCAACGAGCGGCTCATCAAGCAAATGCGCGATTCATCAGAGGTGCGGCAATATCTGGTGGAAGACAATGAGTGACGCGGCCGCCGCCTCGCCAGTGCGGGCGATCATTGCCGGACACGGCGATTTCGCCGCGGGGCTCGTGTCCGCCGTCGAGGCCATCACCGGCAAGGGCGATGTCTTCCGCAGTGTCTCGGCGCGGAATCTCAGCGGCGCCGACCTCGAGGCATTGCTGCGGCAGACCATCGAAGAGACGGGCGCGGTCGTCGTGTTCACAGACCTTCAGGCGGGCAGCTGCACCATGGCCGCGCGCCGTGTGTTGCGCGACCGGAAGGACGTGCTGTTCATCGCGGGCGCGAACCTCCCGATGCTGCTCGATTTCGCGTTGTCGCCGGAACCGTTCGCGGTGGACGCGGCGCGCCACGCCATCGAGCGTGGCCGCGCGGCCATCACCTCGGTGGGTGGGCAGCCATGAGCGTCGCGCTGTACCGCATCGACGACCGACTTATCCATGGGCAAGTGGTCGTGGGTTGGGGGCAGCCGTTGGATATCCGGTTCATTCTGCTTGTGGACGACGACGTTGCGCAGAGCGAATGGGAGCAGGAGCTGTATCGCATGGGCACGCCCCCGGAAATGGACGTCTATTTTCACGCGGTCGATGACGTCGCGGCGGTGCTTCCGACCTACCAGACAGACGAGCGTCCGGGCATCCTCCTCACGGGGGACGTGGCGTCGATGCTCCGTCTCGTGAAATCCGCTGGCGTCCGCGAGGTGAACATCGGCGGCATCCATCACCGTGCCGATCGCAAGCAACGCCTGCGGTACGTCTTCCTTTCACCGGATGAAGAGCGGCTGCTGCGTGAAATCGCAGCCGAGGGCGCCGTGGTGACCGCGCAGGACGTGCCAGCCACGCATCCGGTGGAGCTCAACGATTTGCTCGAGACCGAGGCGGGCGTGCAATGATGGACGCACTGCTCCCCCTGGGAATCCTCGGCGCGGTACTCGGCCTGGATACGGTAAGCTTTCCCCAAGCGATGCTGTCGCGGCCCCTTGTCGCGGCGACGCTGGGCGGTGCGCTCGCCGGCTCACCGACGAGTGGTTTGGTCATCGGGGCCGCGCTCGAGCTCATCGCACTGGAAACGCTGCCGTTCGGCGCGTCGCGATACCCCGAGTGGGGTTCGGCGTCCGTGCTGGGTGGCGCGCTCTTCGCCAGTGTGCCCGAGCATCCCGCGGGATCCTCGGCCATGTCGATCATCGCGGCGCTGACCACGGCGTGGTTCGGCGGGTGGACCATGGTCAAGCACCGCCAGCTGAACGCGCGCTGGGCCGCTCATGCGCGGGCGGGATTGGACGCGGGTGCCCGGGGCGCGGTGATCAGCCTGCAGCTCAAGGGTTTGACCGTCGATCTCGTGCGGGGATTCGCCGTCACCATCGCCGCCACCGCGGTGTTTGCGCCGCTGACGACGGCGGCTTTGGCGCGCTGGAGTCTGGACGCGCAGGTTTCGCGCTCGATCGCCGTCGGCGTCGCGACCAGCGTCGCGGCGGGTGCGGCATGGAAGCTGTTTCACAGCAGCGTCCCGGCGCGGTGGATGTTCTTTGCGGGGCTGGCGGCCGGACTCGGCATCATGGTGACGCGATGACGTCGACGCCCACCGCGCCACTCGCCGCGACCCCGACCGCAGTCAGCAAGCCGCGCACACGGCTGCCGTTGCACGTCGAGCTTGCAATGCTCCTGCGTTTGCTGGCGCTCCAGGGTTCGTGGAATTACGAAACGCTGCTCGGCAATGGCATCGGGTTCGCCATGGAACCCGCGCTGCGTTTGCTGCCGGGCGGTGTGCACACCGCGCGTTTCAAGCAGGCCATGGCGCGGCAGACCAAATACTTCAATGCGCACCCGTACCTGGCGTCCGTCGCGGTGGGCGCTCTGGCTCGCGCCGAGTTGGATGGTGAGCCGGCGGATCGCATCGAACGTTTTCGGACCGCGCTCGCCGGTCCGTTGGGCAGTGTGGGCGACCGGCTGATCTGGGCCGGCTGGCTGCCATTCTGTTCTCTCGTGGCGCTCACGGTGTTCGGGCTCGGTGGCGGCCCCGTACTGGTGCTGGTGGTGTTCCTGGGACTCTACAACGCCGGGCATCTGACATTGCGTGCGTGGGGACTACGGGTGGGCTGGAATCGTGGGATGCGGGTCGCCCAGGCGCTCGCCAACCCGGTGCTCCGGCGTGGACCGCAGGTCATCGCCCCGCTCGCGGCGTTCGCCGTGGGGCTCGGCCTGCCGCTCACCTTGTTGCGCGTCATCGGACCGGGTCGCGCATTGCTCGGAGTCGTGCTCGTCGGGGCGTCGTTGGGTGCGCTGCTGATCGTGCGTCTCCACGGCCGCATCGAAGGTTGGCGGCTGGCCCTCGGCGTGCTCGCTGCGCTCGTCCTCTTCTCGGTGGTACGCCAATGATCGAGCGCACGGTCACGATCGCCAATCGCAACGGTCTGCACGCGCGGCCGGCCGCGGAGATCGTCAAGGCCGCCGCGAAGTTCAAGGCGGAGATCACGCTCGTCCGCGACGAGCTCGAAGTGAATGGCAAGAGTATCATGGGCGTCATGATGCTTGCCGCCGAATGTGGATCGACGCTCTTGTTGCGCGCTGAGGGGCCGGACGCGGAAGCCGCGCTGTCCGCTATTGCCCACCTGGTCGAGAGCAAGTTCGGGGAGTCCAGCTAGCATGGACCGCGCGCTTCGCGGCATTCCCGCTTCGCCGGGCATCGCCGTCGGCATTGTCCACATCCTGCGCTGGGAGGTGCCGGAGGTGCCGCATCACGTCGTTGTGGACGATGCCATTCCCTCGGAGCTCGCGCGCTTCTCGGACGCGCTGAACCGCGCCAAGGAGCGCCTGCAACATGTGCGCGACCGCGTGGAGGCCACCGCCGGCAAGGAAGAAGCGGCCATCTTCGAGGCGCAGCAGATGCTGCTCGAGGATCCGGCCCTGCTCAAGGGCGTCGAGGAGCTGATCAAGCAGAACCTGGCCGCGGAAAAAGCATTCGACTTGGAGATGCTGGAATGGCGCCAGCGCTTTGCGCGCCACGCCAACCCGATGATGCGCGAGCGCGTGAGTGATCTCACCGACGTCCACATCCGCGTGCTTGCCATCCTGCTGAACCTGCCGGATCACGACCCTGTCGATCTGCCGACGGGTGCGCAGGCGGTGCTCGTCACGCACGATCTCACGCCCGGGCTCACCGTGCAGTTCGATCGCAATGCCATCGTCGGCATCGCTACCGACGCGGGCACCCGGACGTCGCACGTGGCCATCCTTGCGCGGTCGCTTGGCATGCCTGCCGTGGTTGGGCTGCGTACCGCCACTGAGCAGCTCAAGGGGCAGGAGCGCGTGATTCTCGATGGCACAACGGGGCTGCTCATCATCAACCCCAGCCATCAGGACATCGAGCGGTACCGCGAACGCGCGCGCGACGAGGAGGTGGCCGAGGCGGAGTTGGGGCGGCTGGCATCGCTGGAGGCCATCACCACCGACGGCGTGCACGTGACGTTGCGCGCCAACGTGGATCTGCCGGAGGAAGCCGAGTTCGCCGCGACGACGGGCGCCGAAGGCGTGGGCTTGATGCGCACGGAGTTCCTCGTCGTGGGCCGCGCTACGATGCCCGACGAGAACGAGCAGTACCTGGCGTATCGGCGAGTGGTCGAGGCGTTCGCGGGGAAGCCTGTCGTGATTCGCACCTTCGATGTCGGCGGCGACAAACTGCCCATCGGCGGCTTTCCCGCGGAAGCCAACCCATACCTGGGATGGCGGGCGATCCGCATGTGCCTGGATCAGCCGGAGATGTTCAAGACCCAGCTTCGCGCGCTGCTGCGTGCCGCCAACCATGGCGACGTGCGCATTCTCCTGCCGCTCATCGTCTCGCTGGGCGAAGTGCGTGCGGCGCGCGCGCTCCTGAACGAGGCGCGCCAGGAACTGCGTCAGCGCGGAGTGACCTTCAAGGACTTCATTCCCTTGGGCGTCATGATCGAGACACCGGCCGCCGCTGTCGTCGCCGACACGTTCATCCACGAGACGTCGTTCTTCAGCATCGGCACCAACGACCTGGTGCAGTACACGCTGGCCGTGGATCGCGGCAACGCCAACCTGGCGCAGCGATTCACCGCGCTCCACCCGGCGGTGCTGCGCCTCATCCGGCGCACGGTCGAAGTGGGCGACAAGGCGGGGCTGGAGGTGGCGGTCTGCGGCGAAATGGCCTCGCAGCCATTGATGTCGTTCGCGCTCCTGGGCCTGGGCGTCCACGAGATGAGCGTCAACGCGCGGTCGGTGCCGCTGGTGAAACGCGTCGTCAGGAGCGTGTCGGTCGCGCACGCGCGCGAAGCCGTGAATCGTGCGTGCGACGCCTCCACCGCCGAGGACGCGGAGGCCATTCTCTCGGCCGCCCTGCGCAGCGTCGTCGGCGACGCGCATTTCCTGCGAGACGGGCTCGTTACGCCGGCGTAAGTCCGTTTCATTCGGATGGGCTCGCGTACCTAGATTTAGGTACCCGCTGGGCCACCTCCACACCGGGCGATCCCCGCACATCCGATTTCGAGAGACTCCATGTACGATCGTCACCTGTTCACGTCCGAATCCGTCACTGAAGGCCATCCGGACAAAGTCGCCGATGCCATATCCGACTCCGTCCTCGACGCCATTCTTGCCGATGATCCCATGGCGCGCGTCGCCTGCGAAACGCTCGTCACGACTGGGCTGGCCTGCGTCGCGGGCGAGATTACGACGTCGACCTACGTGGATATCCCCGACATTGTCCGCTCGACCATCCGGGACATCGGTTACACAGATGCGTCGTTCGGGTTCGACTTTCACACCTGCGCAGTCATCAGCACCATCGGACGGCAATCGCCCGACATCGCCATGGGCGTGGACACCGGCGGCGCCGGTGACCAGGGGATGATGTTCGGCTACGCGACGGACGAAACGGAAGAATTGATGCCGTTGCCCATCCTGCTGGCGCACAAGCTCACCCGCGCGCTGGCTGAGAAGCGCAAGAGTGGTGATCTCGACTGGCTGCGACCGGACGGCAAGTCGCAGGTGAGCGTGTGGTACGAGGACTTTCAGCCGGTGGCCGTGGATACGGTCGTGGTCTCCACCCAGCACGGCGAAAGCGTGAGTGCGAAGAAACTGCGCAACTCCATCATCGAGGAAGTGGTGGAGCCCAACATTCCCAGTGAGCTGCGCAACGGGAAGATCAAGTATCACATCAACCCCACCGGTCGTTTCGTGGTGGGCGGGCCACAGGGCGACGCCGGGCTGACCGGGCGGAAAATCATCGTCGACACCTACGGCGGCATGGGCCGGCACGGCGGCGGCGCGTTCAGCGGCAAGGACCCGTCCAAAGTGGATCGCTCGGCGTGCTACGCCGCTCGCTGGGTGGCGAAGAACATCGTTGCGGCAAAGCTCGCCCGTCGCTGCGAGGTGCAGCTGGCGTACGCTATCGGCGTCGCGGAGCCGGTGTCAGTCATGGTGGACACGTTTGGGACGTCCACCGCGCCGGAGCGCGAGGTGATGCGCGCGGTGCGCGAGGTGTTCGATCTCACGCCGCGGGGCATCATCCGTGCCCTCGATCTTCGCAAACCGATCTATCGGCCAACCTCGGCTTACGGCCACTTTGGACGTACGCCCGAGCGCGTGGGTCGAGGCAAGAATGGACACACGCTGTTCACGTGGGAGCGCACAGACCGCGCGGCGGCACTCAAGCGCGCGGTGGGCTGAGCAGAATCGAGGTAGCATGATAGAAGTCGTGGTATCGCGATTGGGACTCGACAGCTCGACGCAGTCGTACGTCGTCATCCTTCAGGAGAAGGACGGCGATCGGCTGCTGCCCATCTGGATCGGTCAGCCGGAGGCCGAATCCATCGTGATGCAGATGCACAACATCAAGCGCCCCCGCCCGCTCACGCACGACCTCTGCAAGAATCTCATCGTGGGCCTGGGCGGCGCGCTGCAGAAGGTCCACATCACGCGCGTCGAAAAGAACACCTACTACGCGGAACTGCACATCGCGCGCAACGGCGACGTGGTGCAAGTGGATGCTCGTCCGTCGGACAGCATTGCCATCGCGCTGCGACTCGCGGCGCCGATCTTCGCGTCTGACCAGCTGCTGAGCGACGTCCAGGTGGAGGAAGGAGAAACCATCGAGCCGGAGCCGCCGGCCGACACGTCGGAGCTCAACGCGGAGCAGCTCAAGGAGTATCTCGAGCGGCTTCGTCCGGAAGACTTCGGAAAATTCAACCTCTGAAGTGGTTCGGTGTCGCGCTCGTCATCTGCGCGGCGTCAGTCGCTGGTGCGCAACCGGCCCCATCGCGTCTTGCCGAAGGACGCGTGCTGCGGCCTTCCGAGGGGGGCGGGCCCCGGCCTGTGGCGGGGCAATGGATTGTCCTGCATCGCGTGGGTTCCGATCGCGCCGCGCCCATAGACTCCGTGCGCTCGGCCGCGGACGGGCGCTTCCGTTTCCGCTACACGCCCTTTGGCGATCCGGACGCCCTGTACTTCATCTCGGCGCACTACGGCGGCATCGCGTATTTCTCGCCGCCGTTGCGCGCGGACACTGTCCGCGGCGACGATGCCGACGTGATCGTCTATGACACCACGACCGACACCACCGTCGTGCGGGTGCAGGGCCGCCACTTCGTCCTGTCGGCGCCGCGTGGCGATCGACGTGAGATCGCCGAGGTCTTCGAGCTGGAGAACGACGGGACGCGCACGCTCATCGCGCGTGACACGACGATTCCACTGTGGTCTTCGCGTCTGCCCGAAGGCGCGGAGAGTACGAGCGTGGCGCCCGGCGACGTGAGCTCGGGCGCGGTGCTCTTTCGCGGTGGACGCGCCGAATTGTACGCGCCCATTTCACCCGGCGTTCGGCAGCTGGTGCTGACGTACATGCTGCCTGTCAAGGCGTTTCCCCTTGCCATGCCCGTCGAGCGGGCGGTGTCGGTGCTCGAGGTGCTGCTGGAGGAGCCGCGCGCCTTAGCGGAAGGAGCGCGGCTGACGGAGGTGGCGCCGGGCGTGATCGAGGGCCGCCAGTTCCGGCGGTTCTTGGCGCAGGATGTCCCGGTGAACGCCGTGATGCGCGTGACGGCGCCCGAGCCGGTGGTGCAGAGTCGTGGCGCGATGAAGGTGCTGGCCATCGTGATGGTGGCGGTGATGGTCGCGGCGCTGGCCGTTTGGGTCACCAAACGGCGTGGGAGGCTGGATGTGGGAGGTTTGACGTCGGACGTCACACCTCGAACCTCAAACGTCGAACGCCTTGTCGCTGAAATCGCGACGTTGGACATGCGCTTCGAGAGATCGGACAAGGCCGCGGCGACTCGCGCGGAATACCAGGCGTCGCGCGCCGCACTGAAGGCGCGGCTCGCGCGCGAGCTTGCCTCTGGAGATCAGCCGGTCTAGATTCGCGTTCACAATTTGACGCGAGTGGGGGACACGGAAACCGGTGTGATGCCGGTGCGGCCCCGCCACTGTAACGGGCAGCAATATCGCTCACACCGCCACTGACCTCGGTCGGGAAGGCGAGCGAAGAAGCCCGGAGCCAGGAGACGACCTCCGCTCGCGCCACGACTCGGACCCTCGGGGGAGGATCCAGTGGCTCTTGCGACGTCCGGTCGCACGCGCGCACGGGCGTCCTTTCCTCGAGAAAGGACGCCCGTTTTGATTCGCGATCACGGAGTGTTGCTCGCCATGCTGGTGGTCCTCGGTGCGTGCACCGAGGATGGCACGCCCAAAGCCCAAAGCCCAGAGCCCACAGCGTTTTTTGGGATCGACAATTTTGGCGACACCATCCGTCCGCCGGCGCGCGTCCAGCGCATCGTGTCGCTCACGCGCTTGCCTCTGGTATTCAGCTCGCCGATGAAAACCTCGGCGTGCGCCCATTCCGGTTTCTCGCTGATGAGAACTTCAGA
>JANNJV010000466.1:0-1691 GCA_031395945.1 Gemmatimonadota bacterium
TGCGCTTCCTCGATGGCCGCCTGGAGAAACGGATCGATCACGGTTTGCCGGTGCGGCTGTCGACGGAACGGAAGAACGCGAGCATCGCGTCGTTGAACTGCCGCGGCTGCGCAAAGTGCGCGCCGTGTCCGCCGTTGGTGATCACGACTTTCCTGGCGTCCGGGATGCGACGGAGCAGTGTGTCCGCAACCAGTTGGAACAAGGGCATCTCGTGGTCGCCGTGGATGATCAATGTCGGAACCCGGATGCCGTTCACTTGCTCCAATCGCGTGCGTGGTATCCGTCCCGCGGGCGGCCGCGGATCCAACAGGTCGCGGCCCTTGTACCTTGCCCAGGCAGCGCGTAACGCCTCCTGAAGGTCTGTCCGTTCCGGCGGCATCCATGCCAGCGGCAGGGAGAGCAACACCTTGCCCGCCGAATCGAGACCATGTTTTCTGGCGATCTCGCCTAGAAGAACCACTGGCCCTGGTTCGTCAGGCATGGGCTGGAAGCCCGTGGGAGGTCCAACGCCATAGAGGACCAGCGCGGACAGGCGACTGGGAAAGTTGACGGCGAATCCCAGCGCGATCACTGCCCCCCTGGAGAGGCCAAGCACGTACGCCTGCGGTATGTGCAAGCTGTCGAGGAGCACTCGCAGATCGTCTGCGTCAGCAGACAGGTCGGCGAATCCGCCAGACTCGCCAAATCCCCTGACGTCGTAGCGGATCACGCGATATCGAGGCGACAACGCCGCCACCTGCGCGTCCCAGATGCTCATGTCCTGCGCCCATCCGTGAATCAGCACGACCGCCTGCCCCTGGCCGGTGCTTTCGTAGCTGATGACAGCGTCACCAACATTCACCCCTCCCGTCCGCACCTGGGCGATTGACGCTGCTGGCCACACCAAGCAGGCAACTACAAGCAATGCCTTCATCGAGGCCTCCCGCCCGAAGGCGACGTAAAAACCCGTTCGCTCAAGCCAACGCTGCGGACGATTGTGGCGAATCGCGCGCTGGCGCGCACAAAATCGAATTGGGGATCGCTCAGGGACCAGTATGTCGGCCAGATCTCCGCATTTGCGGTCGCTCGCTCGAGCGCGCGAAACAGGTTGACGCTGTCACCAAGCGCCGAGTGCACCATCGCGAGGCTCGAGTTCCCCAGCGGCTCCTGATCGCGCCGACGGTCGAGGTCGCGGATGAACGCCAGTGCGCGCGCGGTGTCGCCGCTTTGGATCAGCATTTTGGCGCCGACGGCGCGCCACGCGGGGACAGCGCTCCAGAAACGCTCCGCGACCCTTCGCGCCTCATCGGCTTTGCCGACGGCGAGTAGCGCGCCATGATACATCACGAGCGACGGTGCGTTGTTCGAGTCCAGACCGATCGCCCGCTGGATTTCGGTGAGGCCCTGCTGCCGCCGTCCCGCCAGGCGGTGCATGTGGCCGGTCCACGCGGACGCGACCGCCGACAGCGGGTCGAGTTGGCGGGCCCGCTCGAACGCGGCCAGCGCCTCGGTGCCCCGGCCAGTATAGAAGAGGAAGCGCCCCCACTGAATGAACGCGTCGGGTTCGTTGGGGTTGAGCGCCAGCGCGCGGCCATACGATCGCTCGGCGTCGCGCCACTGATACACGTGCTGGTGCGCCATGGCCTGGGCCGTGTAGGCTTCGGCAAGTGTGCTGTCCAGCGCCAGCGCACGCGCCGCAGCACTGGTCGCGC
>JANNJV010000371.1:0-1755 GCA_031395945.1 Gemmatimonadota bacterium
CACGAGCCGGAGCTTCTGTTCAGGCGCGACGCGGGCGAAGACGGTGGTGCGTTCGGCTACCTCGGGAAAGTCCGCGTCGGGAATGCGTTCGATCTCGCGGCCACTCAGAACAGCGAGTTCAGTGGCAGAGGGTCCGGCCAGGCCGATTTGCTGTGCGATAACCCGCGCGGTCACTGCGTGGTCGCCCGTGATCATCTTCACCGCTATACCGGCGCGCTGGAACTGGCGGATGGCGGCGCTGGCGGCGGCGCGCGGCGGGTCCATCATTCCTTGCAGGCCAAGAAAGGTCAGGCCCGCGGCGACGTGGTCGTGCTGGAGCGTGGATTGGTTTCCGTCTACGCGGCGGCGGGCCAATGCGATGACGCGAAGGCCCCGCGCGGCCATCTGATTGGCGGCGCGAAGTATCGTTTCCTGGTTGAGGGGAACGAGTTCGCCGAGCCCCCCGAGTGCGTCGGAGCTGCGTCCGAGCACTCGTTCGACCGCGCCGACCTTGTAAATAACTCGGCCGGTTTTCCCTTCGTGCAACGTGGCTCGAAACATGTGCTCGGACTCAAACGGAATCATGTCCACCCGAGGCGCAGCGCCGTGAGCGTCCGAGTGCACCAATCCGGCCTTCTCGGCGGCAACGAGCAACGCGGCTTCGGTTGGGTCGCCGTGAACCCTGAGCCGGCCGTCTTCGCGCGCGAGCACGGAATCGTTGCAGAGCAGGCCGGCCCGCAAGCATTCCGCGAGAGCGACATGCTCCGCCAAATCCACGACATTGCCTTCCAGCCTGAGGTCACCCGGGGCCTCGTAACCCACTCCAGTGAGAGTGTACGTCTGCCCGCCCGCGAAAATCTCCTGCACCGTCATCTGATTCTCGGTGAGCGTGCCGGTCTTGTCCGAGCAGATGACGGTGGTGCTCCCCAACGTCTCGACCGCCGGAAGCTTGCGGATGATGACCTGGCGTTTTGCCATGCGGGCGACGCCAATCGCTAGGACGATGGTAACGGCAGCGGGAAGGCCTTCGGGAATCGCACCGACCGCCAACGCCACGGCCGCGATGAACATATCGACCACCTTCTCCCCGCGAGCGATTCCGAGCCCGAAGGTAGCCGCGGCCAGTCCGATGATCACCCACAGCACAAGCTTGCTGAATTGCGCGATCTTGCGCGTGAGCGGCGTGGACAACTCGACTGCGCTGGAAATGAGGCGAGCGATACGCCCCGACTCCGATTGGTCACCAATGGCGAACACAATGCTTTCCGCCTGTCCGCTGGTGATGAACGTGCCTGCGTAGACGAGATTCGTTCGCTCCGCCAGAATCGTGTCCAGAGCAAGCGGATCGGGATTCTTGGGCACGGGGAGCGATTCCCCCGTCAACGCGGATTCGTCGACCTGAAGGTTGCGGGCCTGGACGAGGCGCCCGTCCGCGGGTACCCGGTCACCGGACTGCATCAACACAACGTCGCCCGGCACGAGCTCTTCGGAGTGAACGCGCTGTTTCTTTCCATCCCGTCGCACGGTAGTCTCCGTGGCGACCATCCGGGCCAGCGCGTCGATCGCCTTCTCCGCCTTTGCCTCCTGGAGAAAGCCGACGATTGCGTTGATCAGCACGACCACGGCGATGACAAACGCATCCACCCATTCGCCGAGCAACGCGGTCACGCCTCCCGCCAACACCAGTATGTAGACGAGCGGCTGGTTGAATTGTCGGAGAAACCTGAGCCACACTGGCGGGCCGCTCCGCACAGTAACGCGGTTCGGACCGGATTC
>JANNJV010000430.1:0-1995 GCA_031395945.1 Gemmatimonadota bacterium
CGCGGCGCGCGCGCTCGCAAGGGCGTGACGCTGGTCGAGCTGATTGTTGCCGTGACCATCCTCATGCTTGGCCTGCTCAGCGTGGTCGGCATCAGCGCCGGCATTTCGCGATCGCTGGGCGAGGCGCGGTCGGACGCGATGGCCGCCACGGTTGCGCAATCGCGCTTCGAGAAATTGGCGGGCACGGCTTGCGCGTCGATGACCCTGGGTACCGTCGTTCAGGTGACGTACCGCGGTATCACCGAGCGCTACATGATTTCGGACGCGGGCAACAACACGCGTGTGCTCCGTGACTCCCTGTCCTGGATCACGCGCCGTAACACCCGTCGCGCCGCGTTCGAGACTCTCATCCCTTGTCGTCCCGGAGCCTAACGGCCATGCGATCCTCACCACGTCATTCCAATCGCCGATCGGGCTTTACGCTCATCGAGCTGATGATTTCCGTATCGTTGCTCGGCATCATCGGTGTGATGCTCACGTCGGTGCTCGTTCGCCAGCAGCGCTTTCATCGCGCGGTCGCGAATGTCACCGATGCCCGCGCGCGCATGCGAGATATCGCGACCATCATGCCGACCGATCTCCGCAGTGTCTCCACAGCGGGGAAAGACTTGCTGGCAATCTCGGACACGTCCATGCAGTTCCGGTCGTTCCTCGGAGCGTCCATCATGTGCCGCTTCGCGTCGGCGACCATTATCGATCTGCCTCCCAAGTCACTGGCGTCAGGCAACGTCCTCACGGCGTGGATCAATCCGCCGGCGCCGAATGACATCGTCTATTTGTACGATGACGGCACCGCGGGCGGTAACATCGACGACAGCTGGGCTCCGTTCACGATCAGCGATACCAGCTCGTCCACGAACGCCGCCAATTGTCCGACGACTACCACTCCTCCGTTCACCACGGCGGCGGACAATGCCGCGCGCCGCTATCAGCTCACGCTGGCCACCGCGCCGGTCCAGGCGCGCGTGAAGGTTGGCGCCCCCATCCGGTTTGCCCGCGAAGTCCGCTACAGCATCTACCAGGCGAGCGACGCCCAGTGGTATGTGGGCTTCCAGCGGTGCACCCCGAACCTGGTGTATGGACTGGCTGGTGCGTGTGGCACGCGCGAGGTGTTGGCCGGACCGGTGCTCGCCGGCGCGGCAGATACGCTGACGTCGGGACTGTTCTTCGTCTACTACAACAAAGCGGGCACGCGACTCCTGGCGCTCGTCAACACGGACACCATCGCGTCGGTCGGCGTTGGCGTTCGTACGACTTCATCTTCGCTGCTCAAGGCAACAACCCGTTCCGGCGGCGCCATGGTCGGTGGCGACTCGCTTCGCTTCACCATTGGCTTCCGTAACCGCATTTAACTCGCTCGCAACCGTCACTCCTCACACGGAGTTTCACATGTTCGCTCTCTCACGTCGTGTCTTTCATTCCGCGCCCCGCGCGGCGCGACCCCGTCGCGGCTTTGCGATGTTCATGGCGCTTGGCGCGCTGGTGATCATCGGCGTCCTCGTCGCCGGTTCATCGTTCATTACGCTGCAGGAGCAGCGTCTGGGACAGAACTCCGTCGTCCAGACGCGTGCGTTCACGGCCGCGGAATACGGCCTGAACAAGATCCAGGCGGATTGGGACAAGACCCCCAACCTGCAGATGAACAACGGCCTGTCGTTCGACACGAGCTACGTGCTCGCCGGACAAGGCACCGCAAAGGTGCGCTACACTCGCCTGAACAATGAGACCTTCTGGATCGTCTCCGAGGGTCGCGCCACCGTCGGTAACTCCACTGCCGGCAGCCGTGTCGCCGTGAAGCGCGTAGGCGCGGTGCTCCGCCTTCGTATTCCGACCATCCGGGCGAACGGCGCCATTACGACCGCCGGTAACATCAGCGTCAAGGGTTCCGGAGCGGTGTACGGCAACAACATGGTTCCCTCGGGTTGGTCGGGTTGCGACACGAGCCAGCCCGCCAAGGCCGGCATCGTTGCGACGCCCACGGCCACCGTGGACATT
>JANNJV010000468.1:0-2750 GCA_031395945.1 Gemmatimonadota bacterium
CCCACCCAGATCGAATGAGCCGCTCTCGATGCTATCCATCTCGGGATCGGGCGACGCATCCACGAACGCCAACCGGCCCTCGTCCTCCCACTGCCGCAGGTTCCATCCAAAGCCGCGCATGTTCTTGCGAATGTCGCGCGCAGATTCCTCGAACGTGACGAAGACGCCGTTTTCCCCCGAGGCCTCGATACCCGCGGCGAGAAACTGCATGGCAAAGACGGTCTTGCCGCTACCCGCCGTGCCGGAGATGAGCGTGGTGCGATTGACGGGAAGCCCGCCCTTGGCGATGACGTCGAAGCTCGTGATCCCGGTCGCGAGCTTCTCGATGGGCGCATCATCACGCATGTCTGGCGTCGCGGTCATGTTCCGGGTCGGGGTGGACGGTCGCTTGACGTAACCTCGAGACCAAGGAGCACCTTGTCCCGGTCCGACATGTCGCCAATCACGCGGCGCAGCGGTGGCGGCAGGCTCTTGATGAGCGTGGGCGTGGCCAGAATGCGATCCGTCTCGGCGGCTTCCGGATTCTCGAGTACGTCCACGATTTCCAGGTGGTACTCGCCTTTCAGCTCGTCGTCGCAGATGCGCCGCAGGTTGGCGATGGCAGCCTCTGCCCGGGGATTGGTGCCGGTGATGTACAGCTTGAGATTGTACTTGGACAGGGTCGCGGCTCCGATATTTGGCAAAATTGACGGGGTTGCTGTCTTGTCGCAATGGCGGCAAGGCAACCGCAATGCCAACGCAACAGGCGGCCCTGGCGGGCACAAAGGTTGTAATTGTTGAGCCCATGGGCACGCCATCGCAGCGCCGCCGCTCAACCGATCAGCCCGGCTACCAGGAGGGGCTGCAGACCATCGTGGAGAACCTGGCCGACGGCGTGGTCATCCTCGGCGAAGCGGGAAACATCCGGTACGCCAACCCGGCCGCGCAATCGCTGTTCGGCCGCGCCGGGGAGCAGCTCGTTGGCGCCGATCTGGGGTTTCCCGCCATCGCGGAGCGCAGCACGGAGATCGACATCATGCGCCCCACGGGTCAGTCGGTCACGGCGGAGACCCACCTGGTAGAGATGCTGTGGCAGGGGGAGCGCGCACGCGTCGTGACGCTGCGCGACGTCACCGACCGGAAGGTCATCGAAGAGCGGTTGCGACAACTGGAAGCCGAGCGCGCGGCCCGCGCCGAGGCGGAATCCGCGAGCCAGGCGAAATCGGAATTCCTGGCCACCATGAGCCACGAGCTGCGCACGCCCCTGAACGCCGTGATCGGCTACGCGGAGCTGCTGGACTTCGGGGTGGCCGGAGCGCTCACCCCGGAACAACGGCAACATGTGACGCGCATTGGGCGCAGCGCGCGGCATCTGCTTGGGCTGGTGAACGAGGTACTGGACCTGGCGCGCGTGGAGGCCGGGCGGCTCACCGTGCAGAATCGCGCGGCGGCCGTGACGGAAGCTGTGGACGCGGCGTTGTCGCTGGTGGCGCCGCCCGCTGACGCGCGGGGCATCCAGCTGGGTGGCTGGTATTGCGGCAAGGGAATTCTTTACCGCGGCGACGACAACCGCGTGCGCCAGATTCTGGTCAACCTGCTGAACAATGCCGTGAAGTTCACGCCGGCTGGCGGACAAGTGACCGTGGATTGCGAGATCGTGAGCACCCCGGAGCGCGGGGCGCGCCTGGCGGGCCCGGGGCCGTGGGTTCGCTTTCGCGTGAGCGACACCGGCATCGGCATTCCACATGATCGCCTGGCGTCCATCTTCGATCCATTCGTGCAGGTGGAGAGTGGAAAGACGCGCAGCAGCGACGGCTCGGGGCTGGGCCTCACCATCAGCCGGCGGCTGGCGCGCCTGATGGGGGGCGACCTTACCGTGAGCACCGAGCTGGGCACGGGATCCACGTTCACGCTCTGGCTGTCGGAGGCCAGCGCAGCCGAGCGAGAGGCGGCCGACTGGCGGGCGGAGTCGCCGGATGCGGCCGCGCGCCTGCAGGGATTGGCGGAGACGGGCAACGCGCTGCTGCGCGAGCTGCCGACGCTGTGCGAGACATTCGTCGATCGGTTGCGTGTAGAGCGCATCGTCCCCAACGCGCACGTGCTGCGCTCCACGCAGCTGGCGGATCACATGGTGGGTTATGTGGCGCACGTGGCCAGCATGCTCAAGGCCATCGAGGAGGCGCGGGGGCAGCCGTCGCGGCTCATTGTGGAGGGCGCCGAGCTTCAGACCATGGTGGCCGAGCGGCATGGCGCGCAGCGCGCCCGGCTGGGGTGGACAGCCGAGGTGCTGCGCAAGGAGTGGAGCATACTGCGCGAGGAGATCGAGCGCGTGGTGCGCCGCACCGCGGCCGCGGCAGCAGAGGCACGCGGCATCGGGGACGCGATGGTGGTGCTCGACCGATTCCTGGAGCAGGGAGAGGACGCCAGCATCGTGGCGCTGCAGCGCGTGTTGGAGGAACAGACACGGTCGCGCGACGATCGTGCGGTGGCTCAGAGCCAGGACGACGAGAAACCACCGCGTGGCGAATCGAACGCGGAATCACTCGCGGCCGAAGAATCACTGGGCGGTTAGCGATCGCGGGCATCGACGACACAGGTGACAAGGATCAACCGAGAACACCGGATAACTACAATCAATCAGTAATCGGTGTCATCCCTTTTTGATCGGTTGATTATGTGAACCTTTGTCGTGAATGCCGGAAGCATTCAGCCGTGATCTGCGAAACGCTGGCTTGACACCGATGGCGAGCGGGCAGAATTGTAGTGCCATG
>JANNJV010000506.1:0-3534 GCA_031395945.1 Gemmatimonadota bacterium
GCCTCGCAGAACGTCGCCGCGAGCGGTGACCTGCCCCGGCTGATGGTTGAGAGCGTCCGTGATTACGCCGTGTTTGCGCTGGATCCCGCCGGCTTCGTGATCAGCTGGAACGAGGGCGCGCGGCGCATCAAGGGCTACAACGCGGACGAGATCATCGGCAGGCACTTCTCCACGTTCTATCCCGCGTCCGACATCAAGGCCGGCAAGCCGCCGTGGGAGCTTGAAGTCGCCACGCGCGAAGGTCGTCTGGAAGACGAAGGGTGGCGCATCCGGAAGGACGGTTCGAGCTTCTGGGCGAATGTCATCATCACTCCGCTGTGGGACGACAGCGGCGCGCTCGTAGGTTTCGCGAAAGTCACACGGGATCTCACGGAACGCCGCCGGGGGGAGGAAAAGCTACGTGAGAGCGAGGAACGGTTTCGCAGCCTGGTAAGCGCGGTGAGGGACTACGCCATCTTCCTGCTGGACCCCACGGGCAAAGTCGTCAGCTGGAACGAAGGCGCGCATCGCATCAAGGGGTATACCGCGGAGGAGATCATTGGCAGGCACTTCTCTACGTTCTACCCTGCGGCGGATGTCGCCGCTGGCAAGCCGAAATGGGAGCTCGAGGTTGCCGTGCGCGACGGTCGGTTCGAGGAGGAAGGGTGGCGGGTTCGCAAGGACGGGTCGCTGTTCTGGGCCAATGTGGTCATTACCACGCTGCGGAACGAGGCCAACGTGGTCATTGGCTTCGCCAAGATTTCGCGCGATCTCACGGAGCGCCGCGCAGCGCAGGAACGCGCCATTGCCGACGCCAGACGTATTGCGCAGATCGAGGCGGCCAACAGCGCGAAGACCGAGTTCCTCGCGGCCATGTCGCACGAGCTGCGCACGCCGCTGAACGCGATCGGTGGTTACGCGGAGCTCATCGAGATGGGCGTCTCCGGCCCGGTGAGCGAGCGAACGCGCGAGTACATCGGGCGCATCCGTGGCAGCCAGCAGCATCTGTTGAGCATCATCAACGACCTGTTGAATTACAGCAAGGTGGAAGCCGGCCAGGTGATGTATGACATAGTGACCGTGCCGGTGCACGACATGGTGGACAAGGTGATTCCCTTGCTGGAGCCGCAGGCGACGGCCAGAGGACTAACGCTCACGCACGGCACCTGTCCCCCGGGCTTGTTGGGACGAGCGGATCGCATCAAGGCGGAGCAAATCGTGCTGAACCTGCTGTCCAACGCGGTGAAGTTCACGGCGCCGGGCGGACAGATCACGGTGACGTGCGGGCAGACAGACCATGCAGTGACCATCGAGGTGCGCGACACGGGGCCCGGCATTCCCGCCGAGAAGCAGGTTGCCATCTTCGAACCCTTCGTGCAACTGGGCCGCAGTCTGTCCAGCCCGAACGAAGGCACGGGCCTGGGTCTGGCGATCAGCCGCGACATGGCACGGGCGATGGGTGGAAACGTCAGCGTCGACAGCGTTGTGTCGGAAGGGAGCACGTTCACCTTCACACTGCCGCGCGCGACCGACGAATAAACCGGATGCTGGCGATGCGCTAGCACCGAACCTGCACCGCCACATGGTCAACCTGTCACGAGTCGATCATGAACCTTTCAAAAGCATCGTCCCGGTTCGCGCGTCAGATCAAGCGGCTGGCCAAGTTGCCGTCGGGCAGCGCGGCGTCGAAGAAGCTGCGCCCTCTTGCTGAGCTCGAGCTCATGAAGATCGTGGCCACCGGCGGCAAGCGCGCCGCCGAGAAGGCGGTGCGCGGCGTGAAGGTTGGCGCTCACAAGCTCCAGGTGGCCGAGAAGAAGGGCCACCTTACGAAGTGGCGCAATCGCATTGGCCTGGGCGTGCAGTTGATCGAGGTGGCTGTGCTCGCCTCCGCGGCGATCAAGGGCGCAAGTGTGAAGGTAGGCCCGGCGCCGCGGCGTCCGGCGCGCGCTGCGGCTCGAAGATCTGGTCGCGGTCATAGCCGAAAAAGAAGCTCTTGAAGTCCAGCGCCAGGTTGCGGAACCGGTCCGCGGCCTCGGCCTCCATGATCGCACGCGTGAAGAGGATCGTGGCGAACAGGTCACCCGTGGGCAGCGAGCCGCCGAAGCCCACCACGGAACGAACGTTCTGCTTCTCCACGAAGTGCTTCGCGGGAATGAACGGACTATTGGCCGCGTCGGGTACGAAGAACACGCCGTAGGATTTGCCGGCCAGGGCGCGCATCACTTCCTTCGTCGGACTGATCACGTCCGCGGGGGAAAGGCCGAACGCGCGCAACAGCTCCGCGATCATCGGCGCCCGCTCAACCATGGATGGCGATGCCAGCGGGATGGCCGCATGGCCTTTGGAGAGCCGGCGGTCGTTCCACGACTTCAACTGCCCGAACGTGGACAGCAGTGTGAGGCACTTCATGTCGCGCGCGGGACGCGCCGGCGCCAGCATCTTACGGGCAAAATCCTGCTGCTCCGGTTCCAGCTCCGCGTACGGGTGCGTCTTGTAGCATCGCACCAGCGCGCAGGCCCGCGAGCCATCGGGCATTTGCAGCTCGTTGTACAGAAAGCCGCACGCGGCGTTGGCCGCTGCTTCCATGGTTGTCGCGCCGCGCAGCGCGCGACGCAGGCCCACGCTGCACCGCAGCATCTCGGCGAGACCGAAGGCGCTCAGATTGCTGGCCATGTTGCTTTATTTCCTGGGAAGCTCGTCGGCCAACGAAGCAATGAGCGTGCCCTGCAGGAATCTCGCGTATGCCCATTTTCAACATCGGATTTCGCCCGCTCGCCCATGGCGACTTGCCGTTGTTTCACGAGTGGCTGACCCGGCCGCATGTGGCGGAGTGGTGGGTCCAGCTGCCAACCATGGAACAGGTGGTGGCGGACTACGGCCCATCCATTGACGGTACGATGCCGTTCCAATGTTTCATTGCGAGCGACGGTGATGAGCCCATCGGCTTTATCCAGTCGTACACACCGGCCGCATGGCACCACGAGGGATGGTGGCTGGACGAGAACGACCCCGGCGTTCGCGGCATCGATCAGTTCCTGGCCGACGGCGCGAGACTGGGCCAGGGGCTTGGGACCGCGATGATTCGCGCATTCGTGGACCAGCTCTTCGCCGACGCCACGGTGACGCGCGTGCAAACCGATCCGGCGCCCGAGAACGCGCGCGCGATCCGATGCTACGAGAAGTGCGGCTTCCGCGTCGTGCGGGAAATCGACACGCCGGACGGCCGCGCCCTGCTCATGTACCGCGACCCGCCAAGACGCATTGACGACCCAGGGACAAGGATCCACCGATAACACCGGATCACACCAATTCATTCGTTGTCATTCGGGGTGATTCGTTCTCATCGGTCGATCCTTTAACACCTTTGTCGTCAATGCTTGCTCCATTCAAAAGGAGCCACAAGAAGTGCTACGCGACCGGGACGGGCTGAAACGACAACCGCCGGCCGAACTCGCGCCGCAGCAGCAGCATGCTCAGCGCGAGCTGCACCACGACCGCGCCCACCGAGAGATACCAGATCCAGTGCAGCTGGAATCCTGGCATGCGCGAGAGCGC
>JANNJV010000525.1:0-3863 GCA_031395945.1 Gemmatimonadota bacterium
GGCGGCCGAATCATCAAACGCGACATCGAGGCGGCCGCTGTTGCCGCCCCGTCGCGTTCGAGCCAGGAACCGAGCGCCCAGCGCCCACAGCCCAGCGGCGCGGACTTCGACGACATCGCGCTGACGCAAATCAGAAAGACCATCGCCAAACGACTCAGCGAGTCCATCGGCCCGATTCCGACCTTCTATCTCACCGCGGCATTCGACCTCAGCCGCGTCGTCGAGATGCGGGAAGCGATGCTGGAGCTTGGCGACGAGTTCAAGGTGTCGATCAACGACATTCTCCTGAAGGGCGTCGCCACAGCGCTGGCGCAGCATCCCGAAGTGAACGCGCACTGGCTCGGCGACCGAATCCGTCAGCACAATCGCGTGCACCTCGGGATGGCGGTGGCTACCGACGACGGGCTGATCGTCCCGGTGATCTTCGACGCCGACCGGAAACGGCTGAGCGAGATCTCCGCCGAGTCGCGCCAGCTCGCCAAGCTCGCGCGTGAGCGGAAGCTCAAGCCGGAACAGTACACCGGCTCCACGTTTTCGCTCAGCAACCTGGGCATGATGCAGATCGATCAGTTCACGGCAATCATCAATCCTCCCGAGGTCGCGATTCTCGCCGTTGGCACCGCCGAGGACGTTCCAGTGGTAGTGAACGGCGAGCTGCAAACGCGGAAGCGGGTGCGCGTGACCATGAGCTGCGATCACCGCGCCGTGGATGGGGCAGTGGGCGCGCGCTTCCTCCAGACACTACGACGCCTGATTGAGAATCCATTGATGTTGGTTTACTGAACTGCGTGTGACGTTCGACGCATGAAGTTCGACCTTTGACGTCGAACCTCCAACCTCAAACTTCGAACCTCCAACGCAGTTCCCCCTTAGAACCACTCGGACCATTCATGGCAACATTTGACGTGATCTTTCTCGGTGGCGGCCCTGCCGGATATGTCGGCGCCATTCGGTGCGCCCAGCTCGGACTCAATACCGCGGTCGTCGAG
This sequence comes from Gemmatimonadota bacterium, assembly GCA_031395945.1. Taxonomy (GTDB): domain Bacteria; phylum Gemmatimonadota; class Gemmatimonadetes; order Gemmatimonadales; family Gemmatimonadaceae; genus DASPMP01. The sequence goes on from JANNJV010000525.1 coordinate 990, forward strand.
CGCGAGGGACTTGGCGGCACCTGCGTCCTATGGGGATGCATCCCTGCAAAGGCATTGCTCGAGGCCGCGGCGTACGCGGAGAAGATGAAGAAGGCGCCGGAGTTCGGCGTCACACCCGGCGACGTGAAGCTCGATTTTGGCGTCGCGATGAAGCGCTCGCGCGGCGTCAGCTCCCAGAGTTCCAAGGGCGTGGAGTTCCTGTTCAGGAAGAACAAGATCACGTGGATCAAAGGGACCGCTAAGCTCGCCGGCAAGAATGCCGTGACCGTAAAAACGGCGGAAGGCAAGGAGGAGAAGCACGACGCGAAGAAGGCCGTGGTCGTATCCACAGGATCGCGGGTGAAGGGCCTGGGCCAGATCGGTCTCGAGTTGAACAAGAAGACGATCATCTCCTCCGACGAAGCGCTGATTCTTGAACGGGCGCCGCAGTCGATCACCATCGTCGGCGCGGGCGCGGTTGGCTGTGAGTTCGCGGACGTCTTCGCCGCCTTTGGCTCCCAGGTCACGCTGGTCGAGGTGATGCCGAACATCCTTCCCGTCGAGGACGCTGATGCTTCCAAGGAAGTCGAGCGCGCATTCAAGAAGCGGAAGATCGAGGTGCTGACCGGCGCCAAGATCTCGAACGTGAAGGTCAGCAAGGACGGCGTCACGATGTCCATCGATGCCGGTGGCGCGAAGAAGGACGTGAAATCCGAAATCGTCCTTGTCGCGGCGGGCCGCGCCCCGAATATCGAGGACATCGGCCTCAAGGAGCAGGGCGTGCAGCTCACTGAGCGAGGATTCGTCAAGATCAATGAGCGCATGGAAAGCAGCGTCAAGGGCATCTACGCCATTGGCGATGTGGCCGGCCCGCCGATGCTCGCACACAAGGGCGAGCGGGAAGGGATGATTGCCGCCGAGGTCATCGCCGGACATCACGCGCAGGTACTGGACTACTCCAATGTGCCGGGGGCCACCTATTGCCACCCCGAAGTCGCGTCAGTGGGGCTCACCGAGCAGCAGTGTAAGGACAAGAAGCTGGAGTACAAGATCGGCAAGTTTCCCTTCTCGGCGAGCGGTCGGGCCAGGACATCTGGCGAGACCGATGGCTTCGTCAAGATCATCCGCGGCGCAAAGTACGGCGAGATCCTGGGCACGCACATCGTCGGCGCGCATGCCACGGAATTGATTCATGAACTCGTGCTTGCGCGCACGAACGAGTACACCGTCGAAGAGGTGGATCTCGCCATTCACGCGCACCCAACGCTGTCTGAAGCCATCGCCGAGGCCGCACTGGATTCGCTCGGCCGGATGATCCACGCGTAGGACTGACGCAGGCATCGCATGACGGACAAGGAACTGTGGGTCGTTGATTATGGGCGAAGAGCCTACGGCGAAATGCTGGACCTGCAGCGCGCCGTCGCGCGCGCGCGAATCAGCGGCGAGATCGCGCAGGACGTGCTCATGCTCGTGGAGCATCCGCCGGTCATCACCCTGGGGCGGGCATCCAAGGACGCCCATCTCCTCGCGAATCCGGATCAGCTGAAGGCGCGTGGTGTCGAGGTATTCGAGGTCGAGCGGGGTGGCGACGTGACATTTCACGGCCCCGGGCAGCTCGTGGGGTATCCCATTATCGATCTCAAGCGACACAAGCAGGACCTGCATTGGTACCTGCGGCAGGTGGAGGAGATTCTCATCCGGGCGCTGGGCGATATTGGCATTCCGGGCGATCGCGTCGAGAAATACACCGGCGTCTGGACCAAGGGCCGCAAGATCGCGTCGATCGGTGTGCATGCGCGCGACTGGGTCACGTGGCACGGATTCGCCCTCAACGTGGCGACCGAGCTGTCCTACTTCGACCTGATCGTCCCGTGCGGAATTCCGCAGGTGGCGATGACGTCGGTGCAGCGCGAACTCGGCCGTCCGGTGTCGCCCGTCGAGGTTGCCCCAATTGTATCGCGGGCCGCGGCAACGGTTTTTGGGCTGGACGCCTGCGAGATCAGTTCCAGCGCCATCGAAGGACTGCTCGCGAATTCCCTGGCGCCAGCGACCTGACGGGGCATACAATAGCGCTCGGGGCCCTCCACCAGGGCAGTTTCGGGTTGCCCCGACCCATCCCTGACGAATGACCCCGGGCGCTTTCGAACACGAGCGGCACCAGGAAGTGCAGAACGTATGTTTGCATAATGCGTGCTAGAGTAATTTGAGACGTGACTGACGAGCTCCGCATTTATCCGCGCCGTGAGCGCGAGGTCGCGGCCGGATCGCGCGACTTCAGCGCGGAGCTCAATCCGGAACAACTCGCGGCGGCCACTCATGGTAATGGCCCCCTCCTGATTATCGCCGGCGCAGGCACCGGCAAAACGCGCACACTGGTGTACCGCGTTGCGCATCTCATCGATCGCGGCGTAAAACCCGAACGCATTCTGCTGCTCACCTTCACGCGCCGGGCTGCGCACGAGATGCTGTCGCGAGCGGAACGACTGGTCGGCGGCGCCAGCTCCAAAGTGCACGGCGGAACCTTTCACGCCACTGGACACCGGCTGTTGCGACAGTTCGGCCGGGCCGCAGGGCTGCCGGATCAGTTCTCGATCATGGATCAGGGCGACGCGGTGGACCTGATGGGCATCGCCCGCGCCAACCTCGGGGTCGGCAAGAAAGAGAAGCGATTCCCGAAAAAGGAAACGCTGCACTGGCTCTACTCGCGTCACATCAACACCGAACTCCCCATAGAGGACATCCTCCACGAGGAGTCGCCGCAGTTCCTGGACTACTCACAGGAAATCATCCGGATCTTCGCCGAGTACATCGGCCGCAAGCAGGAGCGCGCGTTGGTGGACTACGACGACCTGCTGCTCTGCTGGGCGCTGATGCTGGAACATTCGCCCGATCTCG
>JANNJV010000480.1:0-18778 GCA_031395945.1 Gemmatimonadota bacterium
GCACTTGGGCGCCACTCCGTTCTTTCGCGGACCAGCGTATGGACCCAGCATGCTCGCCGCGGGCGTGATCCTCGCGGTCATGGTGCTTCCATATATCTCGGCAGTGTCCCGCGAAGTGCTGCTGGCCGTGCCGCGGTCTCAGCGCGAGGCCGCACTGGCACTGGGCGCCACGCGCTGGGAAATGATCCAGAAGGCGGTGCTCCCCTTCGCCAAGAGCGGCATCATCGGCGGCATCATCCTGGGACTGGGTCGCGCGCTGGGCGAGACGATGGCCGTGACCATGATGATCGGCAACAAGCACGAGATCTCCGCGTCGCTCTTTGCGCCCGGGTACACGATGGCATCGTTGATCGCGAACGAGTTCAGCGAAGCGTCCGGCGATCTGCATCTCGCGGCGTTGATGGCGGTCGGGTTCGTGCTCCTGGTCGTGGCGCTGGTCGTGAACGCCATCGCGCGGTGGCTCGTATGGCAGGTGGGACGCAAGGCAACCGGAACCGCGCGATGACCGCTCCGACCACCATGCCGACCAGGCCCACGGCGCGGCAGCGTGCCGTCGCCGAGCGTACGGCGAAAACGCTCATGAGGCGTCGGATCGTCAACGGGACGATGACTGGCGTGGTGGGGCTCGCTGCGATCATCACCGCGTTGCCACTGTTGTTCATTCTGTTTCACCTCATCAAGCAAGGTGCCTCGGCAATCTCGCCCGACTTCTTCACGCAGATGCCGAAGCCGACCGGTGAAACCGGCGGGGGAATGGCGAACGCCATCGTCGGAACACTCATCATCATCGCCATCGCGTGCGGCATCGGCCTCCCCATCGGCATCGGCGCTGGACTGTATCTCGCCGAGTTCCGCGCGACCAAGCTCGCGAATATCGTTCGCTTTCTCGCCGACGTGCTGAACGGCCTCCCATCCATCGTGCTCGGCATCTTCGCGTGGCAGTTCCTGGTGAAGCCGCTGGGACATTTCTCGGCACTCGCGGGTGGTGTGGCGTTGGCCGCCATGATGATCCCCATGATCACGCGCACCACGGAAGAGATGGTGCGGCTGGTGCCCATATCGCTGCGCGAGGCCGCGATGGCGCTGGGCTATTCGCGCGCGCGAACCGCGATGGCGGTCGTGCTCCGCACCGCCACCGCGGGCATCGTCACGGGTGTCCTGGTCGCAGTCGCTCGCATCGCCGGAGAGACCGCTCCGCTGCTTTTCACCGCCTTCGGCAACCAATTCTGGTCGCTGCGGCTGGACCAACCCATCGCCGCGCTTCCACTACAAATCTTCGTCTATGCCAACAGCCCGTACGACGACTGGCGCCGCCTGGCATGGGCAGGCTCCCTCGTCCTCATCGCCCTTGTCCTCATCATCAGTGTCATTGCGCGCTTCGCAACCCGATCGAGAACCGGAGCCGGTTCCGGCGATTGAGCGGCGCGACGCCGCTCGTGGCCGGGCGCGCCTGGAGGCTGATTGCCTCTCGGCGCACTTTGGCGCGACGCGGGCCATCCGCGACGTGTCCATCGCGCTGCGCGACCGCGAGGTCACCGCGATCATCGGGCCGTCGGGGTGCGGAAAGTCCACGTTCCTGCGCTGCCTCAATCGCCTGCACGAAACGGTGCCGCTGGCGCGCGCCGAGGGGCGGGTACTGCTCGACGGCAGGAACATCTACGCGCGCGGCGTGGATCCCCTCCGCGTGCGCAAGTACATCGGCATGGTGTTCCAGAAACCGACCCCGTTCCCCACGATGACCATCCGGGACAACGTCGCGGCAGGGCTGAAGGTGCTGGCGCAGCGGCCGGCGCGCCGGTACCTGGATGCCATGGTGGAGCGGGCACTCCCGCGCGCCGCGCTGTGGGACGAAGTCAAACACCGACTTCCGGAGAGCGCCATGGCGCTCTCCGGGGGACAGCAGCAACGGTTGTGCATCGCCAGAGCGCTTGCCACCGATCCTGAGGTGCTGCTGCTCGACGAACCGACCGCGTCGCTCGACCCCATCAGCAGCCAGAAAGTGGAAGAATTGCTGTACGAGCTCCGGCGCGAGATGACCATCGTGATCGTGACGCACAACATGCAGCAGGCAGCGCGCGTGTCCGACGTTACCGGCTTCTTTTTGCTCGGCGAGCTGGTAGAGGTGGCGCCGACAAAGAAGATGTTCACGACCCCCACTGATCCGCGCACCGAAGCGTACATCACGGGACGGTTCGGATGAGCGCTACCGTTTCCCTCAAGGAACCCAAAACCGATCCCACCCAGCTGGGCACCATCAAGGCGAAGCAGTTCTCATTCTGGTATGGCGAGAAACAGGCGCTGTTCGACCTGACACTGGCCATTCACCCTCGGAGAATCACGGCGCTCATCGGTCCATCAGGGTGCGGAAAGTCCACTTTTCTTCGGTCCATCAATCGACTCAACGAGCTGATCCCGGGAACCAGGAAGACCGGCACGCTCGAGCTGGATGGCGTCGATGTGTACCAGAAGGGGTCGGACGTGGTAGCGCTGCGCCAGCGGGCCGGCATGGTCTTTCAGCGCTGGAATCCATTCCCCCGATCCATCTACGACAATGTGGCGTTCGGGCCGCGTATCAATGGCGAAGGCAAGCCCGACGTACTGGACGAGATCGTCGAGCGGTCGCTTCGACGCGCCGCTCTGTGGGATGAAGTTCGGGACCGGTTGCAACAGAGCGCCCTGACCCTCTCGGGCGGCCAGCAGCAACGCCTCTGCATTGCGCGGGCGTTGGCCAACGACCCTGAGGTGCTGCTCCTCGACGAGCCGGCGAGCGCGCTGGACCCGATCGCGACGCAGAAGATCGAGGAATTGCTGTTCGAGCTCAAGGGAGAGCTGACCGTCGTGATCGTAACGCACAACCTGCAGCAGGCCGCTCGGGTGTCCGAGCACACTGCCTTCTTCTATCTGGGACGCCTGATCGAGTACGATACGACGGAGCGTCTTTTCACCCGCCCGCGCGAAGAGCGCACCGAGGCGTACGTTACGGGGAGATTTGGATGAGTCCTGACCCAGTTGCCGCCGGGCGCCAACCCGGCTTCCGTCATTTTCACGACCAGCTCGACGAGTTGAAACAACGCTTGCTCCGGATGTCGGAGCGCGCCGAGTCGCTCGTGGACCTTGCCGTCGAGGCGCTGCTCCAGCGTGACGCCGACAAGGCGGACACGGTCATCGCCGGCGATCGCGACATCGACCAACTCGAGGTGGAGGTCGAGGCCATGGCGGTGGAGCTGCTGGCGTTGCAGCAGCCCATGGCGCGTGACCTCCGCTTCATCATCAGCGCCATCAAGGCGTCTAGTGACCTGGAGCGCGTGGGCGACCACGCCGTGAACATCGCCCAATCCGCGCTCCGCATCATCAACTCGAACACCGTGATCACTCCCGACGCCGCCATCGAAGAAATGGCGCGGCGCTCGCGACAGATGCTCGGTCAGGCCATCGATGCGTTCGTGCGAGCGGATGGTGGGCTGGGACGCGCCGTCTGCCTCATGGATGATGAGGTGGACAAGCTGAACGACGGTCTGTTCCGCATCGTCGTCACCCACATCCTCGAGGATCCAAAGACCATTTCGACGGCCATCGAGCTGCTGCTGGTGGGCAGGAATCTCGAGCGGGTGGCGGACCTCTCGACCAACATTGGCGAAGACGCGGTGTACCTGGCCGAAGGCAAGCAGATCAAGCACCACCTGGAGGATCGGTCGCGCGGTTAGTGTCACGGCGCGCCAATGGTTAGATACCTAGGCGCATGAACTCATCAGCCGTAGACATTCCCGCGCTGCTGCTCGCGGTAGGTATTTCGCTGGCGATCACAACCGCCCTCGCACTGGCCAACCGCGGAGAGAACAACCGGCGCGCGTGGAGCGCGGGCGGCGCGATGGCTGCCTTGCTCGTGGTGCTCGGCCTTTTCGATCTCTTGCGCGAGTCGCCGCGCGAAACGCATCTCGTCACGGTGTTCATCGGCGCGGCGCTGCCGGTTCTCTTCGCAATCGGAGCGATCCGGGGCACGCGCCGAGTGCGGCCGTGGCTGCGTTGGACATTGGTCTTCGCGGCGACGGTGGTCGGCCTGTTCAGCGGGCTGCAGCTCGGCGCTGCAATTCTTCCGCGATACCTGCCTTAGTGCCGGGCGCTTCGCCCGTTCGGCAGGCGACGTTGGTGCGCGCCGTATTGAGTTGCCCCTCCTGGGATCGAACCAGGACTCTCCTGATCCAGAGTCAGGCGTGTTGCCAGTTACACCAAGGGGCACTGGAACCGAAAGGTGAGCGAGCGTGCCATAGCAATTGTCACGCGCAGCTCAACTACTGTGATTTCCGCCCGGTAACTGGTTGATTCCAGGCACTCCCGAAATTAGCCGCCACTCGAAGCCGCAGCAACCCTAATTGCCTCCTGCCAACACTGCCTTAGTTCATTCCAGAACACGACTTACGTGGCTTGGCGTTGTTCAGTTTCCAGCTCGCCAAGCCTGCTTTCGATGGTTTGCTGGCGCGATAATGGCGGCTTCCACTGTTGGCTGCCGCGAGTCGCTTCAGACGCTGGGACAACCGCAGGCAATCGGGGGCCGCTCACACGGCGAGGAGCTGTTCGGGGCATTCGCTGCTCGCGTGACCGACCCTGCGCGCGGTCCAAAGTACGACTCAGCGCGCGTCAGAATCGCGGCCGCCGCGGTGCTTCCCTCGCGAGTCTGGAACGACACCAGTAACTGGACGTCGGCGTCCGCTTCGCGTCGGCAGCTACTTGTCAGCGGCCGGTTCTCCGATGGTCGGTATCGGTTGGACGCCGCGAGTGTCGTCGCGTCACCGCGAGTGCCGGCCGACTCCAGGCACGTGATCAATCTGACTCGGCTGGCCAATTCCGAGTATGCGTGGGACACCGCCGTGCCGTTCGCCATCGGCAGCATCACGGCGCGGGAATTCGGGCGGTTCGTTGGGGCACTGTTGGCGAGCGCCGAGGGCCGAAGCGAAAGCGCGGTGCGCGCTGACTATGGCTCTGTTTTGCCGCGAGCATCGGTGGTGCTCGGACAGGTCTTTCGCGTCGATTCCATCCGGACCTCGCACCTGAACGATCGATCGACAATCGCGGTCTTCCATGTTTCGATGACGCCTGAGGGTGTGCATGCGCGCTACCCCAACTTTTCACAATACCTGCGGAAATACATCCACACCGCCAAAATGCGATGGACGCTCACCGACCATGCAGGCGCCACCTACCTGGAGTGCAGCGTGTCCGAGAGCAAGCTTCTTTTCCGAATTCGGACGCTGCGCGGCGTCATGGTAGCGATCGATGGCCCCGCGCGACCGATGCCCGACTCGCTTTCCATTGGCGGTGACATGACGGTGAAGGTTCGACACTTCACCGTCGGCGTCCGCGACTATCACGCGGACTTCAACGTCATTCGAACGGAGCACGAACGCGCCTGGAGTGTGGTGTCGCGGCGAGAGCCACAGTGGGTCCTGCCGTTGATCACTGAACGACTCCTGCGCTCTCCGCTTCGGAGGCCCTTCCAGGGAAGTGGCGCACTTTTCCGGATTGGCGTTCGGGACAGCGCGGGTGCGCAGACGCTGCTCGATCGCCGGCTTCACCTGGAAGTGCAGGAGAGCGCGATCCTTCGCTTCATCGGCAGGCTAGGGGCGATAGCCATGAGCGACTTCACCGGCAAAGTCGAACGCGAGGAAATGGCCTGGCTGCGCGAGGTCTTTACCGCGGTGCTCGCAGATCTTCGCCGCGAGGCTCCCTGAAACTCAAAACGCCGCAGGACCATTGGTCCGCGGCGATCTAGTTTGCCACGCTCACCGTCATTGGAACTCTCCGTCCTACCGAGCGGCGGCGGGCATTTTATCTAATGGCCAGAAACATACCAGCCTGGAACATCTACGTATGGAGCTGAGGGGGATCGAACCCCTGACCTCTGCAGTGCGATTGCAGCGCTCTCCCAGCTGAGCTACAGCCCCGCAGCCCACATTGTCCTAAACCTAGCCTGGAACAGCGCTTCGATCAAGTTGACGACCCTATTCATCCGTTGGTAACGTCGAATCTATGTCCAGGGCACCACAGCCATGATCCTTCAAGCAGACCCGGTCAGACTCCTGAGAAATGTTTGAACGACTGAAAGCGTCCTCGGTTCACGCAGCCGCCCGCCGCATCGCACCCTATATCCGCAGAACGCCCCTGGTCCGCAGCGACGCTCTGAGTGCGATTGCTCGTGGTGACGTCTACCTCAAGCTCGAGAACGAACAAATCACCGGCTCGTTCAAGCTTCGCGGCGCGCTCAACGCACTTTCCTGCCTCACATCCGCCGAGCGGGGCCGTGGTGTCGTGGCCTCATCGGCCGGAAATCATGGAATGGGCGTGGCGTACGCGGCGAAAACCCTGGGAATCGAAGCCAAGATCTATGTCCCACACGCGGCGCCGGAGGTCAAGAAGGCAGGTATCCGGTCCCTCGGCGCAGAGCTCGACGATGCTCAGCCGGACTACGATGCGGCAATGGCCGTCGCCAAGGAGTTCGGCAGGGAGACGGGCCGCAGGTACATCAACCCGTGTCTCGGCGACGAGCTCCTTGCAGGCCAGGGTACGGTCGCGAGCGAGGTTGTCGAAGAACTGCCGACGCTGAGGTCATTCGTGGTGAATGTAGGAGGTGGTGGCTTGTTGGGTGGGTGCGCGAGCCTGCTCCGCGACGAGCATCCGCAAGTCCGGATCTATGGCGCCCAGAGCGTCAAAACCGCCGCAATGACGAAGTCGCTCCAGGCTGGGCGTATCGTAAGCATCGAAAGCGTCCCAACGCTGGCTGACGGACTTGCCGGGCAGATCGACGACGATGCCTTCGACATTGGAGTGCACGGGCTGGACGACATCATCGCTCTTCCGGAGGAGGATATCGCGCAAGGCATCGCCTGGTTCGCGAGCGAACGCCATGGCCGTGTCGAGGGCGCCGGCGCCTGCGGAATTGCGGCCATTCTCACCGGCAAGTTGCGGCCGGAGACACCGTGCGCGGTGGTGGTGTCAGGGGGTAACATCGACGAGTCTCGATGGAACGAGATCACTGGCCATAAATGAAATAGCCGCGCTCATCACGCGGCTATCCCATCCCTCCCAGGTGCGCTGAGCCGGTCGGGGAGCAGAGCTCCGCACCGACCACCTGCCACTCGAGCGCCTGTGCTTGTACGCGACGGCCCTCGGCGGACAGATCTGTCTTACGCCCGCTCCTCGCCCCTGGCTCCTTCCGTACCACCCGCCGACGGCGACGGCTCGCGCCGTTCGCCACCAAGGGCGTTTTGACCGCCACGCGAATTCTGGGTCGCACCAATCGAGCTGCCGGAGATTCCGACTTCCCGCTCGGCCCCGATACCACGCGTGTTGGCCGCGGCGCCGATTCCCGTCGTGTTCTGACGGGCAGCATCGACGCTGGAACGCGCGACGCCCGACTGCGCTGCCTGACGCGCGCGTTGACCGCGCGCTTCGCCGCCACGGCGTCCGATCGCCGCCATGTGCTCGCGATTCCGACTCACTGCCATGCCGCCCTTACGGCCGGCCGCACGCGCCTCTCCGGAATCGAACTCGTGCGCCGTGCCTTTGGCATGCGCAGCGCGGCCGCCTTTGCTGGCGATTTCCTTCTGCTTTGTCTGATCCATCGAGGCAAAGCCACGTGCGCTCTTGCGTCCACCGTTCGCGCTTGCGCCATTGGCGCTCGCCGAAAGCGGAGCGTTTCCATTGCGTCCAGGCTCGTTGGTCACGTCGCGCTGGCGTTCACGATCCGACCCACCGAAGCCGCGGTCGTCATTGCCTGCTCTATTCACCATTACTGCTCCCTCCCATAAGGAAAGAGGTGCCGACGTGAAGGGTCTCCCCGGACTGACGCAATGCCCGCGCCACTCCCGCCGAGCTCCCCAGGCTCCTCTTACGATTCTACTGCTGTGCTCAGGTGCAAAGGCCGGGCCGCAAGTGACTTAGGAGCCAAAGAAGCGTAAGGGCTGTGGGCTGTGGGCTTTGGCTCTGCAGTGCGCTCCCAGAGCCCAAAGCCCAAAGCCCATAGCCCTATATTCCGCCCCGCAATGTCCCTCTCCCTCGTCCTCCTCGGCACGTCCGCGTCACGGCCAACCATCGAACGCAACGTCTCTTCGATCGCGCTGGTGCGCGAGGGAGAAACGATGCTGTTCGACTGCGGCGAGGGCACGCAGCGCCAGATGATGCGCTATGGAGTGTCGTTCTCTCTGAGTGATATTTTTTTCACGCACTTTCACGCGGACCATGTCATTGGCGTGATCGGCTTGATGCGAACCATGGCCCTGCAGGGACGCACCGACGCGCTCTGCTTATGGGGACCCGAGGGGGCAGCGCGACATCTCAAACGCGCGGAGCAATTCGGCGTCGACCGGCTCACGTTCGCCGTGGACATCCGCGAAGCGGAGCCCGGGAACCCGCTGAAGCGCGGCGACTACGCCATTGTCCCATTCGCCGTGGAGCATGGTCCGGGGCCGGCGTTGGGGTACGCGCTGGTGGAGGAGGATCGCAAGGGACGCTTCGATCCGGAGCGGGCTCGCGCGCTTGGCATCCCGGAAGGTCCGCTGTGGGGACGCATTCACAAAGGAGAGCCGATCACGCTGGACGATGGACGCGTCATTCAGTCTTCGGAGCTCGTCGGCCCCCGGCGGTCGGGTCGCACCATCGTCGTCACCGGCGATACTCGTCCGTGCGAAGCGACGGAGCGGGCAGCGCTGAACGCGGACCTCCTGGTGCACGAGGCAACGTTCGGCGATGAGGAAGCTGAACGCGCCGTGGAGACGGGGCACTCGACCGCACGCGAAGCGGGCAGGCTCGCCCAACGCGCCGGCTGCCGCCGGCTGTTGCTCACACACTTCTCGGCGCGCTACTCGCGGGATGCGAGCGAGCTGGAAGCGCAGGCGCGTTCCGAGTTTCCCAACGTCACCATCGGGAAGGACGGTATGGAGATCGAGGTCCCGTTCGTGGCGTCCTAGCGACGCCGCGACACCGGCATCGATCGGCCGAACAACCGGTTCAGGGACGCGTCGTCAATCTGATCCATGACGCGCTCGGGCGAGAGCCGCGAAGTCACGCTCCGAGCCTCCGGCCCGTTGCTGATGAACCAGTTGTATCGGTCCAGACTGGAGCTACGGCCATCGGGGTGACGGAAGATCACCATCGCGTTGCTGGAACCCGGCAACGTGACTTCGACGTTCCATGCGACGCCGTCCGACCCACGAAACTGTCTCATCCCACTGGTGTCGGTTGTAAGGGCTGACGACCTGCGAATCCGGCGTCTTCGTCATGCCAGAATTGGACCTCGCCTTCGCCCAGGCGCCAGCACAAGAGCACCTTCTTTCCCGCCATCTCGCTGGGGAAATCCACGAGCCCCATGCGGCGATCCTTGAGCTGAATACCCAGTTCTTCGAGCTCGCGTTGGTAATCGTCAATCTCCCGCGCAATTGTCAGCGCTTCACGCTCGAGCTGCTCGGGGCGATCGCGAGGCTCATCCGCCCGGATGGACGATGCGACGAGATCGAGTTCCAGAATCTTCTCGCGCCAAACGCGATGCTGCCGCACGACGTCTTCGACGATGCGGCGAACCAGTGGCAGCGTCTTGTTGGCTTCGTCCACGGTGAATAGGCGATTCATCGGAGGATTCATTTGGGGGCGCGCGCGCCATCGCGGCGGGCGGTCTCTGCTTCCCGCTCTTTCAAGCGCAATTCGCGCCGCCGCTGCGCCGCCTGAAATCGCCGGGTCTGCTCCGGACTCTCCGGAACCACGGCAGGAATTCTGATCGGCCGTCCGTTCCGGTCCACTGCCACGAAAGTGAGATAACACGAATTCGTGTGGCGCCGACGGCCGGTGAGCAGCTCTTCCGCTTCCACCCGCACACCCACTTCCATGGAGGTACGCCCCACGTAGTTGACACTCGCCTTCATGACGACCAGGTCGCCGACGTGGATGGGCTCACGGAAATCCACCCGATCGATCGAGGCCGTCACCACGTTCAATCGACAATGCCGGAACGCGGCAACGGCCGCGGTCTTGTCCATCATGGACAGCATTACCCCGCCGAACACATGACCGAGATTGTTCGCGTGGTGGGGCATCATGAGCTCGGACGTTTCGTGTTGACTTTCGCTGACAGGCTTGGACGAACGCACCGTGGTCATTGCCGGCTGGCGACACGAACGCCCGGCGAGCCCGGGCCGATGATCGCGGCGCGCGCGGCGTCGTCGTACAGGGCCGCCTCGTCGAACGCCTTCGACAGCGCGGTGCGCTGCGCTTTCGTGAGGGGCGGATTGTCCAACCAGTAGATGCGGTGCACCGGCGCGGTCACGGCTCCCACCTGGAACTCCCGACCGGCGGAATCGGTGATAACCAGATGCACCGGCCGCGCGCTGCTGTCGTACATGGCCTTGACGGTGTAGCCGTTCCGGGACCAGTGCTCCTCCCGCTCGCGCGTGGACGAGGGGAGCGCATTGCGCGCATCCTTCCACCAGGCTGGCTCCGCGATGGGAATGGGCCGCATGGGGAGCACGAATCCTTCGCCGCCGACGCCCTGCCCCGGCGCCGAGAACGCAATCATCAGCGTGCCATTGGGAGCCGTCAGTGAGAAACTGGCGGGGTCGAATCTGAAGCGTGCCAGCGATTGAGCGGCGCGCTGCGCGGCTGGCCTACTGTCGCGCCGAATGGAGTCCAAGGTTTCACGATAGACATTCCTGGCTCTCGCGACCACAGTTGCCGCTTCTTCGGGTCCCAGCACATCCGCCAGGCTCGAAGGCTTGCCCGTGCGGAGATCGACCACGAGGTGACGCGTCATGTGCCACGAATCATCTCCGGCGCCACTGGTGTCGGCGTGGTACTCGAGCGAAATGAACGGCCCGTGCACGGCCAGAACCGCGACCTCGGCTGTGGCGGAGGTGGATGGTTCCTCCGCCGCATCCTCATCAGGCGCTAGCCTTCGCGCGTCGGGGTTGGCGCGCTCGTACTTCTCCGCCAGAGCGGCCACGAGAGTGTCGCTGAACACTTCGGTCGAATCGCCGGTCAGGATTTCACGCTGGAACAGTCGCTGCCCAACGAAGAGGGCGTCCTCGTACGAACGATCGTCGTCCACCACATACAGCTCGCGAAAGCGGTCGTCCAGCCGCGCAAGCACCATCGGCGACCCACGCATCCGGATTCCGCTGCGGTCACTCTTTACCCAGTACGTGGAGTCCCCCGCGGCGACGATGAACTCAGCCCCGGGTGCCGAGCCGGCCTGATCGTTGCACGCCAAAAGACCGGCCAGTAGCGCACCAGCCACGAGCCCTCGCGGGAAGCGGCCGGGCCGGTTGCAGGAGCGGGAGGAATGCGTCATCCGGTGGCAAATATACTGCGTATGTGACTCGCCGATGAGACTCCCGACCCTGTTGCTCTCGCTGGCTTCGTTGGCCGCCTGCGGCGAGCAACGCGCGTCCGCGCATGCCGCCGGAGCCGAAACCAGCCGTGTGAGCAGCAGCGCGGGGACCGTGGCGCTGACCCGCTCGGATTCGAACGCGTACCCGGTGATTCGGGCGTTATACCTCAACCGGTTCGCGCCTCAGAGTCCGCGCAAGATGCAGCACCTCTTCCGGATCGCCGACTCGACGGAGATCAACGGATTCGTCGTGGACATGAAGGACGAATTCGGCCTGAACTATCGTTCCGCAATTCCGAACTACAGAAGGAATGCGGGTTCGGATAAGGGAATGGTGGGCAACGTGCGGGCGCTGGTGGACTCCATCAAGGCGCACAGACTGGTCCCGATCGCGCGGATTGTCGCGTTCAAGGATCCTGTTGCCGCCAACATCAATCCGGAATGGACCATCCGTCGCGAGGACGGCTCGATCTGGCAGGACCACCAGGGACTCGCCTGGGTGAACGCGCACAACAAGGATGTCTGGGAGTACAACCTTGGCGTGGCAGAAGAGCTGGTGAAGCTGGGCTTTGAGGAGATTCAGTGGGACTACATCCGCTTTCCCGAGCCTTACCGCAGCCTGCCAAAGCAGGTGTTTCCTGGAGCGACGCTATCCAAGCCGGACGCACTCGCTGCGTTCCTCACGGTGGCGCAGGACCGCCTGTCACGCCTGGGGGTCCGCAACACCGCTGACGTGTTCGGTCTCGTGACCACGGTGCGCGGGCCACTCGAGGTGGGTCAGCACTGGGAGAAGCTGTCGCCGCATGTGGATGTGATGCTGCCCATGGTTTATCCATCACACTACCCGGCCGGCGCATTTGGCATCCCTCGCCCAAACGCCGAACCGTACAAAGTGCTCAAGTTCGCGCTCGACGCCGTCCGCGCCCGTGACGAGAAGCTCGGCATTACCAAGGCCGAGCACGTGCGGCCATGGATCCAGGCCTTTTCGCTCGGCAAGCCCGTGTATGGAGCGGAGCAAATCACTGCCCAGAAGCAGGCGATTTATGACGCCGGATTCAAAGGGTGGGTCCTGTGGAGCCCCGGCTCGAAGTACGACGCATTCGTCCCGGCGTTGGACAAGCAGAAACCGTAGTCCGTCCAGGCCGCGAATTGCGGTACCGCGCTATGCTCTCACCGTCTCGGCGACGCCGGCGATAACGCGTTCGATCTCGTCCTGCGTGGTGTAGATGCTGCAACCAATGCGCACGACGCCGTCCGCCCCGACCCCCAGCCGCTCGATCACCGTGGCCGCGTAGAAATCACCGTGCGAGACGAAGAGCCCGCGCTCGGCGAGCGCGATCGCGATGTCATCACTCGACATGCCGGGCACGCGAAAGGACAGCGTCGGCGAGCGACGCTGCCCCGGCGGGAGGCCGAATCGTTGCACGCGGGGAATCTCCCCCAGGCCGGTCCACAAGTGTCGGAATAGTTCGGCCCCGCGCTCGTGCACGGCGCGGAACGTGGCCGCCAACGCGGCGCGGCGATCGCTGCTGTCGCTCCCGGCCAGTGATGCGAGGTAGTCCACCGCGGCGCCGGCACCCAGGATGCCTTCATGGTTCTGGGTTCCCGTCTCGAGCCGCTCGGGTGATTCCTCAGGCGCCGGCTGGAGCTTCGGGACGTCCAGCCGTTCGATGAGATCGCGCTTGCCCCACAGCACCCCGATGTGCGGGCCGTAGAACTTGTACGCGCTGCAGGCCAGGAAATCGCAATCCAGCTTCTGGACGTCCACCAGCATGTGGGGCGCGTAGTGCACCGCGTCCACGAACACCAACGCTCCGCGCGCTCGAGCCATCGCGGCCGCGCGCGGAATATCCACCATGGTCCCGAGCGCGTTCGAGGCGGCGCCGATCGCCAACAGGCGCGTCCGCTTTCCGATCTTGCGCTCCAGGTCTTCGAGATCGAGCGAACCGTCTTCAGGGCGCATGCGCGCGACAATGATGTTCACGCCACGTTCACGCTCCAGCGCGCGCCACGGCGCCACGTTGGCGTGATGGTCCAGCTCCGTGATCACAATTTCGTCGGTTTCATCCCACCCGCGGCCAAGCGCGCGTGCCAGATGAAAGGTGATCGTCGTCATGTTCGCGCCGAACGAAATCTCGTCCGGTGCACCTTGGACAAAATCGGCAAGGGCTTCGCGTGCGTCGGCGATGAGCGCGTCGGTTTCGGCGCTCGTGGGATAGCGCCAGTGCGTGTTGGCGTTGTGGTGCAGCAGGTAGTCGCTCATCCGGT
This sequence comes from Gemmatimonadota bacterium, assembly GCA_031395945.1. GTDB lineage: Bacteria > Gemmatimonadota > Gemmatimonadetes > Gemmatimonadales > Gemmatimonadaceae > DASPMP01. The sequence goes on from JANNJV010000480.1 coordinate 13,637, forward strand.
CCACCACAAAGTCGGGCACCTGCGTTCCGCCGGGGCCGTCCAGATAGGCGACGGCGTGATCGCGATGCCGGCGGGACATCGCGGGAAAGTGCGACCGGATGGTTTCCGGGCTTGCAACCTGGACGGCTGGCTGGACTTGCGTGGCGCTCATCGGATTTCCGCTCCGGCCCACTGTTCGATGACCTTCACCGCTTCGACGTGATCCGCCTCTTCGCCCAACTGCTTGTGGGCCAGCGAACAGAGGTCAGCCACCAGCTGCGTCAGTGGCGCGGGGACCTTCTCGTCCCGGGCAATCTGCGCGGCGATCCGCGCGTCCTTGTCCATCAACGCCAGTCGAAACGTGCGCGGAAATGCGCGCGTCAGCACACGCTCGGGAAAGAGATTCATCGACGCATTGGAGCGTCCGCTGGAAGCGTTGATGACTTGCAGCGCCACGTCAGCTGAAACGCCAAGCCTCGCGAGCGCGACGAGTGCCTCTCCCGTGCCCCAGATCGTGAGCGCGAGGAGCGCCTGGTTCATGGCCTTTACCGCGTCACCGGCGCCTACCGGACCACAGTGGACGATCGTCTTGCCGAACGCCTCGATCACCGGGCGTACCCGCTCCAGATCCGCGACCGCGCCGCCGCACATCACCGTGAGTGTGCCGGTTTCGGCACCTTTCACTCCGCCGCTCACCGGCGCATCCACGAAACCGATCTCCTTCGCGGCCAGGCGAGTGGCGATGCGCCGGGAGGTGGCCGGATCGCCCGACGTGCAATCGAGCAGTGTGGCGCTGCTCTTCAAGCCTCCGAGCATGCCCGCGTCGAGGACCTGTTCGACATCGGTCGATGTCGACAGGCAGGTGATGACGACGTCACCAGCGCTCGCCGCGTCGGCCGCGGACGAGGCAACGCGCACCTGGTGCTCGCTCGCAAACACTTCAGCGCGAGCGGTGGTGCGATTCCAGACAGTGAGGGGGAACCCCGCGGCGGCGATGCGCTTCGCCATGGGGCGACCGATGGAACCGAGGCCGATAAAAGCAACGGAGAGCATGCGGCGAATCTAACTCGCCACAGCGCCGCCCTCACGGGCCTGCGGTTCGGTTCGCGGACACGGTGTTGCCCCGGCTTCACTGGACGTCTTTCTTTGGCGCAGCCATGCGGCCCGACCTGAAGGAAAAACCCCTCGCGGCGCTCGTCGTCCCGGACATTCTCGAACTGCTCGAGGAGTCGCCGGCCGCCATCGCGGCGGAAACCGAGGAGCTGCACCCCGCCGATCTTGCCGACGTGGCGGAGCTATTGCCGCGCGACAAGGTTGCGGCATTCTTCGCCGCGCTGCCGCCCAGCCGCGCGGGAGACGTCCTCGAGTACCTGAACGAGGACCTCCGCACCGAATTGCTCGAGGCGATTCCCACGGAGCAGGCTGCCGCGCTCGTCTCGCAGATGACGCCCGACGACCGCACCGACGTCCTCGAGGAGATCGACGAGGACGTCGCCGAGGACATCGTCTCGGAAATGCCGCTGGAGGCGCGCGAAGAAACCGAGCGGCTGCTCAAGTACGAGCCGGATACTGCGGCGGGCTTGATGACCACGGAGTTCGTCTCCGTGTCCGAGGACATCAAGGTGGACGAAGCGCTGGAGGCCGTTCGCGCGCTGGCGCGGAGCGGTCGCAAGGAGGCTACCTACGCGATCTACGCCACGGATCGCCAGGGCCGACTGGCCGGCGTGCTCTCCTTGCGCGAACTGCTCGCCGCGCCGCCCGGCGCCCGCATTTCTGACGTCGCCTGGACCGAGGTCGTGAGCCTGCGTCCCGACGCCACTCGGCAGGAAGTCACGGCCATGACGGCGAACTACGATCTCATCGCCATTCCCGTCGTGAGCGAGAGCGGCCATGTGATCGGTGTCGTGACGGTGGATGACGTCATCGACGCGATGCAGGAAGTCCAGACGGAGGACATCCAGAAACTGGGTGGCATGGAAGCCCTCGATGAACCGTACACCTCCATCAGTTTCTGGGGGATGATCCGGAAGCGCGGGGTCTGGCTGTGCCTCCTCTTTCTGGGCGAACTGCTGACCGCGAGCGCGATGCAGGGCTTTGAGGACGAGCTGAGGCGCGCGCTGGTGCTCTCGCTATTCGTGCCGCTCATCGTCAGCTCCGGGGGGAATTCCGGATCACAGGCGACGTCGCTGATCATTCGCGCCATGGCGCTGGGAGAACTGAAGCTGAAGGACTGGTGGCGCGTGGCACTGCGCGAGCTGCCAACGGGCATCACGCTCGGCATCTTGCTCGGCCTGCTGGGTTTCGGGCGCATCATGCTCTGGCAACGCATGGGGTTCTGGGACTACGGGCCGCATTATTTCCTGATCGCACTCACGGTCTCGCTGTCGGTCGTGGGCGTGGTGGCCTTCGGGTCGATCATCGGCTCGATGCTGCCCTTCCTGCTCCGCCGGCTGGGATTTGATCCCGCCAGTGCATCGGCCCCGTTCGTGGCGACGCTCGTGGACGTCACCGGCCTGGTGATCTATTTCCTCGTGGCGCTGCTGTTGTTGCGCGGCACGCTGCTGTAAACGTGACAAACAGCGACGCACCAGCGCGCGGCTCTTCGGCGGCGGGGCGCGCGACGCTCTTGATCGCGCTCAGCGCCTGCGGGTTCGGGGCGATCGCCATTCTGGTGACGTTCGCGATGGACACGGGCGCCCCGCTGCTGACGGTGCTCAGCGGACGGTATGCGATCGCCGCCGTCGTTCTCAGCGCCATGGCGGCGCTCGCAGGAGATCTGCGCTACGATGGGGCGGCGCTCCGTATCGTGGTCTTCGGGGGCGTGGGACAGGTGCTGGTGGCGGTGGTGAGTCTCAGCGCGCTGCGGTATATCCCCGCCGGAACATTGGCGTTCTTGTTCTATACATATCCGGCCATGGTCGCGATCATCGCGAAGTTCCGACATTCGGAGCCGCTGACCCCCACCCGCATGTTCGCGCTGGCGCTGTCGCTAGCGGGCATCGCCATCATGGTGGGGTCGCCCGGCGGCGGCGAGGTGCATCCGACGGGCGTCGCGCTCGCGCTGACAGCCGCGCTGCTCTACGCCATCTATGTCCCGATGATCGCTGCGCTGCAGCGCGGTCTGGCGCCGGTGGCCACCGCTTCCTACATGTCGGCCGGCGCGGCGGTTGTCCTGGTGGTAGCGGCCGTCGTGCAGGATGATCTGACACTCCAGCTTCACCGAACCGCGGTGCTCTCGATCCTGACCCTGGCACTGGTGTCCACGGTTGCGGCCTTTATCGGTTTTCTCCGCGGATTGCGGGTGCTTGGTCCTGTGCGCACCGCCATCGTATCGACGATCGAGCCTTTTTTTACAGCCCTCCTCGGAGCCTGGCTGTTGGCGCAGCCGCTTACCAGTGCAACACTGATCGGCGGAGCCTTCATCGCCGCGGCGGTCATCCTTCTGCAGCTTCGTTCGGCGCAGAGCAGCAACGGAAGTGCCGGTTAGATCGCACCCGTAGCGCAACGCCGGCGGCGGACGCTCATGCTCAGCCGGCACCCACCGTCACCTCTTCCTCACGCACGGCGACCTCCCAGCGTTCCACGCTCTCCTGGTCGGTCATTCCGAGAATGCCAGTCTCAAGCCAGGCGTGCTCACCCTTCAGCACCTGCTGGCTCACCTTGTAGACGCTGTCATCCGTCGGGCCGTAGAGCTTCGCGAACAAGTCGTCGATGCGCATGCGCGCTTCACGACAGAACACATCGGCCAGCGCGATGGCGCCCTTGTTCCCACGCCGCGCTTCGAGCTGCGCCCGGGAACACGCCGCCGCGATGGCAAATAGTTCCGCGCCGATGTCCACCGCCCGGAACAGCACCATCTGCTTGCGTTCGAGCTTTGGCCCGTAACGCACCATGGCGTGGAATAGCGAACGACCGAGTTTGCGCGAGTGGCGCTCCGCGTAGCGCAGATGCGTGGCGAGCTTACCGAACTCCGCGAATGACGTGGGAATCTGGCCGCGCCCCACCCACCGCATGGGGTACCAGAACGGGTAGAATTTCATCACGCGCCCCAGGGCCGCACGCTTCTCGGTACCGCTGGACTTCTTGTCCACCAGTGCGAACGCCGTCTTGAAGTGGTGGTCCACCGCCTCGCGCGCGATGAACAGCCGCATGATCTCGGACGAGCCTTCGAAAATGAGGTTGATCCGCGAATCGCGCATTGCTCGCTCGATCGGGATGGGCTTTTCTCCGCGCGCGCGCAGCGAATCCGCGGTCTCGTACCCCCGGCCGCCCCTGATCTGAAGGGCGTCATCGACAATGCGCCACCCGTGCTCCGTGTTGTACATCTTCGCGATCGCCGCTTCAAGGCGGATATCGTACCCGCCCTGCTCCGCGAGGCCGACGGTGAGGCCCGAGATGGCCTCCATGGCGAACGTGTTGGCGGCCATCATGCCAATTTTCCGAGCAACCGCCTCGTGCTTCCCGATTGGCGCGCCCCATTGTACACGCTCAAGCGCCCATTCGCGCGACGCCTGGAGCAGCGCCTTGGCGCCGCCGGCGGCGCTGGCCGGCAACGTCAGTCGTCCCGTGTTGAGCGTGATCAGGGCGAGTTTCAACCCCTTGCCCTCGCCCCACAGGATGTTCTCGCGAGGAACGCGGACGTTGGTGAACCGGATGACGCCATTCTCGATGGCCTTGAGACCCATGAAGCGGCAGCGATGGACGATATCGACGCCCGCCCACTTCTTCTCGACGATGAAGGCCGTGATCTGCTTGCGCTGTTTCCCGTTGACGACGACGTCCGGTGTGCGGGCCATCACGACGAACAACTCGGCGCGCGTGCCATTGGTGCACCAGAGCTTCTCACCGTTGATCACGTAACTCGAGCCGTCGTCGGTGGGCGTGGCGGTGGTCTCCATATTCGCCGGATCTGATCCGGCGTCGATCTCCGTCAACGCGAACGCCGAGATGGCACCCTTGGCCAGCTGCGGGAAGTACTTCTGTTTCTGCGCGTCGGTGCCGAACAGCTTCAGGGGCTGTGGCAGCCCGATGGACTGGTGCGCTGAGAGCAACGCTGTGAGAGAACCGTCCTTGGACGTGACGAGCGCCATCGCCTTGACGTAGCTCGTGTAGGACAGGCCCAGCCCTCCATACTCCGTTGGGATCTTGATCCCGAACGCGCCC
>JANNJV010000183.1:0-1739 GCA_031395945.1 Gemmatimonadota bacterium
ATGTCTTCAGCGTCGGGTATATGCGCGAGGATCCCGGCTACCCGCGGTACTTCGCATATCTCAACCTGTTCGTGTTCTTTATGCTCCTGCTGGTGCTGGGAGCGAACTATCCGGTGCTGTTCGTGGGCTGGGAGGGCGTCGGCCTCTGCTCGTACCTGCTGATCGGGTTCTGGTTCAGTGAGAAGGCCAATGCGGACGCGGGCAAGAAGGCGTTCATCGTGAACCGCATCGGCGACTTCGGATTCCTGATCGCCATGTTCATGCTGGTGGCAAATCTGGGCACGCTCGATTTCCGGCAACTGGAAGCGACGGCGCCAAACCTCGCGTTCGGCGGCGTGCTGGTCACCGCCATCTGCCTCTTCTTCTTCCTGGGATGCACCGGCAAGAGCGCCCAGATCCCGCTCTACATCTGGCTGCCGGACGCGATGGCGGGCCCAACGCCCGTTTCGGCGCTCATCCACGCAGCGACGATGGTGACGGCGGGAGTCTATCTCATTGCCCGCAGTCATTTCCTGTTCGCGCTCGCGCCGGTGGCGTCGCTCACGGTAGTGGTCGTCGGAGCGTTGACCGCGGTCTTTGCCGCGACGATCGGGCTCAAGCAGTGGGACATCAAGAAGGTGCTGGCCTACTCCACGGTGTCCCAGCTGGGATACATGTTCGTCGGTGTCGGCGCCGGCGCGTATACGGCAGGCATCTTCCACCTGGTCACGCACGCGTTCTTCAAGGCGCTGCTGTTCCTGGGTTCGGGGTCGGTCATTTACGCCATGCACCGCGCGTATCACGCGACGCACACCACCGACGACGCGCAGGACATGCGCAACATGGGCGGCCTGCGGCGTTACATGCCGTGGACGTGGGGTCTGATGTGGATCGCGACGCTCGCCATCGCCGGCGTGCCGCCGTTCGCCGGTTTCTTCTCCAAGGATGAGATCCTCGGCGCCGTCTTCGTGCGGGCTCGGGAATCGTCGCTGGCGGACGCGCGTTGGCTAGGCATTCCCGGCGATATCGTGCTCTACACCTGCTATGTGCTGGGCCTGGCGGCCGCGCTTATGACCGCGATCTACATGACCCGCATGATGCTCTACACCTTCCACGGTCCGAATCGAACGGGCGAGAAAGCGCGTGATCACCTTGGCGAAGCACCCTGGGTCATGACCGGTCCACTGGTCGTCCTCGGCGTACTCAGCGCCATCGGCGGTTGGCTGAATATTCCCAGCTTCCTGCCCGTCGGACCGATTGCGAAGCTGGAGCACTGGCTGGAGCCCGTGATCGGTGAGTCCGCGCTCCGCGTCACCAACGGACACGCCCCCGAGATCGCGCATTCCGTCGAGTACGCGCTCGTCGGCGCCGCTGTGGCCATCGCCGTGATCGGCATCTGGATCGCCTGGAGCCGCCTCAAACCGGAAGCCTTGGTGCCGAAGTCGCAGGCGAAGGCGGAGGAAGGGTTCGAGCGGGTGCTCGTGAACAAGTACTACGTCGACGAGCTCTATGAGAAGACGGTGATACGTCCCACCTATGCCACGTCGCGCAATCTGCTGTGGCGGGGCATCGATATCGGCCTCATTGACGGACTGATGGTGAACGGCAGCGCGTGGTTTACGCGTGGCGTGGGTTGGATGGGTTCCGCGTTGCAATCCGGTCAGGTGGGTACGTACGCGTGGGTCCTGGTGCTCGGAGTCCTGGCGGTCGTTGGCGCAGTCACCCTTCGCTGATCCATGCAAGATTTTCTGAATTCCATC
>JANNJV010000185.1:0-1855 GCA_031395945.1 Gemmatimonadota bacterium
TGAGAAGCTTGTCGAACAAGCCGATACCGCTCGATCTCCAGAGGCCGTAGAGCGCACTTGGGTCCAGAACGTAGGGGCTCAGGCGCCTGGGCGAGACGTTACCGCGCACCACTCCAGTTATCCGAGCGAAAGCTCCGGGGCAGCCGCGTCGATGAGACGTGCCAGTCCCTTCTCGGCGATCTTTGCCCAGTTCCAGCTGACGCGGATGCGCAGGGGCTTTTTGGCCGTCGCGGTCGTGCACACGAGGTGCACATCGCGTCCGGGAACGTCTGCATTTTCCTCGGCCTTACAGATCCACGTGCGGCCTTCTTCGTCGGTTACCTGGCGGGAGTTCATCCTGAGTCTCCTAATGGGAGGATGAGAACGGAACTGCAAACGCTCTCCCCTTAAGGAAGACGAAGACCCCGCTCCGTAACCGCAGACGAAGTGATCCAGGTCACCGTGATGCCTCCATCCAGCTCACGTCTTGCCACCTCAAGCCGTAATGCGGGCTCTTGCGCCGATGAAATGCCGCGCGGATACTCAGGTCAGCCGCCGATGGCCAAAGCATCCCTGGGGACGGAGAGGTTATGCACGTTGCGTCGCGCGTTGCCGTGGGAGTGGCGCTCACATTCGCGGCGCTGGGAGCGGACTGCAACACCACGCCAGAGCCCAGCCCAGCGCCCGGTTCGTGGCTGGTGCTGCTGTGCAAGGCGAGTGACGCCCCGGTGGAGCCGCAGCAGATACCATACTACGAGGCCGTGTTCAGTCGGGACTCCGTAGACCTGATCTGGCAGTACTTCAACACCATGAGCAACGGCGCCGTCGACGTCTCCGGCAGCCGAGCGCGCGGCTGGTTCACGATGAACGTCAACACGGCCACTGTGGCCGCGCGCACCATCAATACAAACCCAAGCAGGGTGCAGACCGCGCAGGACTGCCGCTCGGCCGCGGCCGTGGGACTGGCGAACATGGGCGTCGGCGTGGACATGGACAAATACCTTGGCGTCATCTCGGTGATCAACGTTGGGGTGGATGTCGGGAGGGCGGGGGGCAAGAACATCGTCGTGTCCTCGCATTTCCAGGGCGAACTCAGTTTGGTGGAGCACGAGATGCTGCACATCTACGGACTGCGGCACTCCAACGCGATGGCTCCGGACGCAGCGTCTGACCACATCTACAGCGGCACCACGGATACCGAGTACCAGGACTGTTGGGACATGATGAGCTACGCCACCTGCGCGTTCGCGATTTACGGCGGCAGCCATGGAGCGCAGGGCCCCGGGATCCAGGCGGCCTACCTGGAGAAGCTGGGATGGATTCCCACGGGCCGAGTGTTCGCGCCCGGATCCACGGGGGCGAACGCGACGATCATGCTGGCGCCGGTGAGCGAGCGGAACAAGTCGGGGAACCTGCTGGCGCGGCTGGAGGTGCCCGCCGGCAACTACGTGGTGGAGTACCGCGTGCCCACCGGATACGATGCCCAGTTCCCGGGACGCTCGGTGCTGATCCGCGAAGAGCGCGGCGTCAACAAGCAGACGTACCTGGTCACGAAAGCGAACAACGATCCGGAGTGGAGACTGGGCGACGTATTCACGGATTCACGGAACTGGGTGCGCATAGAGGTGACCGCGCTGACTCCTGACTACGCGAACATCTCGATCAACACCGCCTGGGCGCCGGGGGTGACGCCGGGGGTGAACGGCGCCATTTGCGGTCACAAGTCCACCGGACAGACCGCGCCGTGCGCTGTGGGGCTGCGATGCGGGGCACGGAGGGTGGGGCAGCAGTTGGTAACGGTCGACTATTACTGCCAGCCCTAAGGTTCTCGGCGACAAGGCGTTCTCGGCCTGAACAAAACGGCGAGCCAATTGCG
>JANNJV010000539.1:0-9588 GCA_031395945.1 Gemmatimonadota bacterium
GCCCGTGCCGACATGCGCGCGCTGCCCAGGCGATGGACCGGACGGTTCGACGCTGTGCTCAATCTGTTCACGTCGTTCGGATTCTTCGTCGACCCGTCAGACGACGAGCGCGTCATCGCCGAGTTCGCGCGCGTGCTCCGACCTGGCGGTATGCTCATCTGGCATGGGGCCAGTCGCGATGGCGTCGCGGCACGCTTTCTCGGTCGGGACTGGTGGCGGACGTCGAACGGAACGCTCATCGCGCAGCAACGGTCGTTCGATGCGCTGTCGGGCGTGCTAAGCGTCGAATCCGAATGGCGCGGACCGACGGGCGAAGGACACCGCACACACCGCATCCGCCTGTACACCGCGACGCGTCTGGCAGAGCTCTGCCGGAACGCGGGGCTGATTGTCGAGGAGGCATTCGACAACTGGAACCCGCGTCCATTGCGGCGGACTTCCTCCGAGATGTTGTTGGTCGCCCGAAAGGACCGCTAGCTTCCAGCACGATGATTCGTCCCATTCGAGTGCTCGTCGCCAAGCCCGGGCTGGATGGCCACGACCGTGGCGCGAAGGTGGTCGCCGCGGCACTCCGCGACGCCGGCATGGAAGTCATTTATACCGGACTGCACCAGACGCCGGAGATGATTGCCAGCGCTGCGATCCAGGAAGACGTCGACGTCGTCGGCCTGTCGATCCTGAGCGGCGCGCACATGACGCTCTTTCCGCGCGTCCGCGACCTTCTCACCGCAGCCGGCCGGGACGACGTCTTGCTCACCGGCGGCGGCATCATTCCGAAAGAAGACATGGACGAGCTGCGCCGCCTGGGCATCGGTGAGCTCTTCGGCCCCGGCACGCCGACGTCCGAACTTGCAGAGTATATCAAAAAGTGGTTCGCAGAGCGGCAGCAGCAGGAAGCGTAGGCGACGCCCCCGAAGCGGGCGGCCCGGCGCATTCGCGCCTTCGTGACCTCAGCGCCGAGCTTCGCGCGCTGGAGGCGACGCTGCGCGAAGGAGGTGGCAAGGAGCGCATCGCCCGGCAGCACAAGCAGAAGAAGCTCACCGCCCGCGAGCGCGTGGACCAGCTGTGCGACCTGAACGCGCGCTTTCTCGAGATCGGGCTGCTGGTGGCGTACGATCAGTACGAGGGACAGGCGCCGGGCGCCGGCGTCGTCACCGGCATCGGACTGGTACACGGTCGGGAAGTGGTGGTCGTCGCCAACGACGCCACGGTCAAGGCAGGATCCTGGTGGCCGGAAACGATCAAGAAGATTCTCCGCGCCCAGGAGATCGCGATGCGGTGTCGGATCCCCATCATCTATCTCGTCGATTCCGCGGGCGTGAACCTGCCGTATCAGGGCGGGGTGTTCCCGGGCCAGTACGGCGCCGCGCGCATTTTCTACTACAACTCCATCATGCGGCGGTATCTCAGGGTGCCGCAGTTGGCAGCGGTCATGGGGCCCTGCATCGCGGGTGGGGCGTACCTGCCCGCGCTCTCCGACGTGATCGTCATGGTCAAGGGCACGTCCTTCATGGGCCTTGGCGGCCCGAATCTCGTCAAGGGTGCCACCGGCCAGACCATCGATTCAGAAACGCTGGGTGGCGCCGTGACACACACCGAAATCAGCGCGGTTGCGCACTACGCCGTGAACGACGACGAAGCCTGTTTGAAAAAGCTCCGGGATCTCGTTGCGGTACTGCCGCGGCCGGTGGTCCCGCCCCAGGTGGAATATCGAGCTTCCGCGCGCGGTTCCGACGCACTCTACGACCTCTTGCCGGCGGACCACCGCATGTCGTACGACATGCACGCAGTGCTGCGCGTCATCGTGGACGAGGGCAAGTTGGACGAGTTCCAAACGCACCTGGCCGCCGAGATGATCTGCGGCGACGCGCGGATCGAAGGCATTGGCGTGGGCATCGTCGCGAACCAGCGCGGGTTGATCAAGGCGCGTCCCGGCGAGAAGCCGCGCTTTGGGGGCATCATCTACGCGGAGAGCGCCGAAAAGGTCGCGTACTTCATCGACCGGTGCGACCGACAGGGCATTCCGCTGCTTTTTATTCAGGACGTGTCGGGCTTCATGGTCGGCCCGGAAGCCGAGCACGAGGGCATCATTCGCGCTGGCGCTCGCTTCGTGGAAGCGATGGCCACCGCCCGAGTGCCGAAGGTGGTCCTCACGGTAAACCACGCGTCGGGCGCGGGATACTACGCCATGGCCGGTCAGGGATTCGATCCCGATTTCATTTTTTCCTGGCCCACGGGACGCATGGGCGTGATGGAGGGGGAAGCCGCGATTCAGGCCGTGCACGGCCCGGATATCGAGCGGGCCAAGAAAGAAGGTCAGGACCTTCCCAACGAAGTGAAGGACAGCATCGAGGAAATGCGGGCCGACTACGAGCACCAACTGGGCGCGCCGTACGCCGGCGCGCGCGGCTATGTGGACGCCATCGTGTATCCTGAAGAAACGCGTGACGTGATCGCGCTCTCGCTACGCGCGGCGCTCCACAATCGCGGGCCGCATCTGGGACCGTTCGTGCTGTCGGAGCACGTGTGAGCCGGCCGGCCGAGATCGTTCGCGTAGCCGCGGGACAAGGGTTCTGGGGCGATTCGCTGGACGCGCCGCGGCGGCAGGTGGAAGGCGGCGCCGTGGACTACGTGATGCTCGACTACCTCGCCGAGGTCACGATGTCCATTCTACAGAAGCAGAAGGAGCGCGATCCCTCCATGGGGTACGCGCGCGATTTCATCGGTGCCGTGGAAAGCGTCATCCCCGCGGTGGTCGAACGCGGCGTGAGGATCATCGCCAATGCCGGTGGCGTGAACCCTTCCGCGTGCGCCATGGCCGTGCGCGCCGTGCTCGCGAAGCATGGCAGGACCGAGGGCGTTCGCATCGGAGTCGTGAGCGGCGACGATCTGCTGCCGCGACTCGACGAACTGTTCGCGGCGGGGCATGCGCTTGCCAATATGGAGACGGGCGAGCCGCTGAGCACCGTGCGCGACCGTGTGCTATCGGCCAACGCCTATCTCGGGTCCACGCCCATCGTCGACGCGCTGCGACAAGGAGCGCACATCGTCATCACGGGGCGCTCCACGGATACCGCGCTCACCATGGCGCCGCTACGGTTCGCCTTCGGATGGAAGGACGACGACTGGGACAGGCTCGCGGCCGGCATCATCGCCGGACATATCATCGAGTGCGGGGCACAGTGTTCCGGCGGTAATTGCCTCTACGAGTGGCGCTCCATCCCGAATCTCGCAAACGTGGGGTATCCGATCGTGGAGGGCCGCGCGGACGGCACGTTCGTCGTCACGAAGCATCCCGGCACCGGCGGACGCGTTTCCATTCCCAGTGTCAGCGAACAGCTGCTCTATGAAATGGGCGACCCGCGCTCCTACATCACGCCCGACGTCGTGGCGGACTTCACCACCATTCAACTGGCCTCCGACGGTCCCGACCGGGTTCGCGTGTTCGGCATCAAGGGCCGTCCTCCCACGGCGAGTCTCAAGGTGTCGGTCGCGTACCGCAGCGGCTTCAAGGCCGTTGGCACCCTCGTCTATTCCTGGCCGGATGCCCTCGAGAAAGCGCAGCTGGCAGACCGCGTCCTGCGCGAGCGCCTGGACCGCCTGGGACTCCGGTTCACGAAGATCCTCACGGAGTTCGTCGGTGTGAACGCGACGCACGGCCCACTTACGCCGGCGCCGGGCGATACGCCTGAGGTGCAACTCCGGGTTGGCGTCCGCTCCGAGAACAAGGCTGCGGTGGAGCGCTTCACCCGCGAGCTCGCGCCCCTGGTATTGAACGGACCACCCAGCGTGACGGGATTCGCCGGCGGCCGACCGAAGGTGGAGGAGATCGTCGCCTACTGGCCGGCCCTGATCGACAAGCGGGTCGTCATTCCACGCGTCGAGATCGTGTGATGCGCGTTCAACTCGTGGACATCGCGCACGCGCGCTCCGGAGACAAGGGCGACACCGCAAACGTCGGCGTCATCGCCCTGAAGCCGGAGTGGTATCCGCTGCTCGCGCGTGACCTGACCATCGAGCGCGTGCGCGAGCATTTTCATGGGGTGATCACCGGTGACGTCGAACGCTTCGAGCTGCCCAACCTGCGCGCATTGAATTTCCTTCTTCACGGCGCGCTGGATGGCGGCGGCACGCTCTCACTCAAGACGGACGCACAGGGGAAAGTGTTTTCGACCGCGCTGTTGCGCATGGCGCTCGAGATTCCCGACGCCGAGGCGCGACAGCTCCGCATTCCTGGAGCCGCCTGATGGCACGGATTCGGCTGGAACGCGACGGATCGGTCGGCAGAATCATTCTTGCCCGGCCGGAGAAACGGAACGCCATCGATCGCGCGATGGCGAGCGAGCTGTTCGAGGCGTGTAACCAGTTCGAGCAGGATGGCCTGGTGCGGGTCGTCCATCTCACGTCCGAAGGTGAGGATTTCTGCGTCGGCGCCGATTTGCAGGCGCTCACCACCGGTTTGGGCGCGACGGGAGAGGGGCATCGGGAAGACGCCGAGGCATACGGCCGCGTGCTCCTGGGCATACGCGCGCTCATGAAGCCCGTGGTATGCTCGGTTCACGGACGCGCGATTGGCGCCGGAACCGGCCTGGCGACGGCGTGCGATCTGGTGCTGGCCCACCAGGACGCGGAGTTCGGCTATCCCGAGGTGCGCTTTGGCGCCGTTCCAGCCCTGGTGATGGCGTTGCTGCGGCGCACCGTGGGCGAGAAGCACGCGGCCGATCTCGTGCTCACGGGCCGGGTGATCGCAGCCGACGAAGCCGAGCGGATCGGCCTGGTCAGCCGCGTCCTTCCCGCCGCCACCTACGAGCAGGACGTGGCCGCGGTGCTGAAGGGGATGTCCCACTCCCCCAGTACCTCGCTGGCGCTCACGAAATGGCTGCTCTACAAGCTCGACGCCCTGTCATTCGAAGATGGCGTTGCGGCAGGCGTGGTCACGGACGTGGAATCGCGAGCCACCCCCGAGTTTCAGGATGGCGTGAAGCGCAGGGCCGGCCAGGAGCCTCCGCAGTGAGCCGCGTATTTCGCGTGCGGATCGTGTTCGCGTTCATCGGCGTTTTCATATGGCTCTACGCATACGCGGCGGACAACCCGAATCTGCGGCTCGCCGGCATCGTGCTGATGGCGCTCTCACTCCTCTTGCGATTCGCCCCCGGTGGGCGCGATAGGAACGACTCTCGCGCAGCGTGACGCTTGGGCGCGCCGGTTTTTCGTGGCGCGTTTGTGCCGGTGGTGCGGCACTATGAGCGATGCCGACGATGGAAACGGCGCGCGTCGCGCTGAAACGATTCTTTGGTTACGACGACTTCCGGCGCGGACAGGTCGACGTCGTCGCGTCCGTCCTTCAGGGGAATGACACGCTGGGCGTGCTACCTACAGGCGGAGGCAAATCGCTCTGCTATCAGGTCCCGGCGCTCGTGCTGCCTGGCGTGACCGTGGTGATCTCGCCCCTGATCTCGCTGATGAAGGATCAAGTAGATCGCCTGACACAGCACGGCGTCGCGGCGACGCTGATCAACAGCACCCTTGGCGCCGGCGAAGTCTCCAGCCGGCTGTCCCGTATCGCGCGCGGCGAGACTCGGCTGCTGTATGTCGCGCCCGAGCGCTTTGAAGCGCCTGATCTGCAGCGGTGCCTGGGGAGATGCACGTTGTCGCTGTTAGCCGTGGACGAGGCGCATTGCATCAGCGAGTGGGGCCACGACTTCCGACCGAGCTTTCGACGCATCGCCGCGACTGGCCAAAAGCTGAAGTTTCCCCAGACGATCGCGCTCACGGCCACGGCAACGCCAGCGGTTCGCCAGGATATCGTACGCCAGTTGCGCCTCCGGCAGCCGCGCATCGTGGTCAGCGGCTTCGATCGCGAGAATCTGCGGTACGCAGTGCGCGAATGCCGAAATGACGACGACAAGGCCGCGACTCTGATGACCACGCTGCGCGCGGAGACGCGTCCCGCGATTGTCTACGCGTCCACGCGCTCGACCGTGGAGCGCATCGCGAAGCTGATCTCGAGAGCCGGCATCGCGGCGAGGGCGTATCATGGCGGCCTCGATGACGAGCATCGTCACGAGGTGCAGGACGCCTTCATGTCAGGCGGGTTGGACACCATCGTGGCAACCAACGCGTTCGGCATGGGCATCGACAAGCCCAACGTCCGTCTGGTCGTGCACTACGCCATGCCGGGGACGCTCGAAGCCTATTACCAGGAGGCCGGTCGCGCGGGCAGGGACGGGCTTCCGGGGCGTTGCGTGCTTCTCCACGCCTTTCGCGATCGGTTCACGCACGAGTGGTTCATCCGCGGAATGTTCCCGGATCGCGCAGTCGTGGAGCGCACGTACGCCGCGATGCAGGCATCGCACGAACGCGGCCTGGTACAGCTGAGAACCAGGGAGCGCGACGCCGACGCCGCCATGCGTCTGCTCGAGCACGAACGGGTCGTGGTGAGGCAGGTGCCTGACCGGACGAACGTCCGCGTGCGGTTGCTGGCGAGCGCGGATCGCATTGCTCGCGAGCTCGGGGGTCCTGGGACCGCGATGGAGCTCGGCATGCTCCGCGCCCTGTGGCGCGCCGGCCGCGACGGGCTGCGGACCGGCTGCATCGTGCATCTGGATGGCCTGCCACCCGGAATTGGCGGACGTTCTGCCCGGCCCGTGCTGGAACGCTTGCGCGACCGGCAGTTCGTGGATTTCACGGAGACGGGGGGAGGACTGTGCCTCGCCAATGTTGACGCGCCGCTTGACCGTTTCAACATCGATTGGGATGCGCTGGCGCGGCGTGGCGCCGCAGAGCGCGCCAAACTCGATATGATGCAGGCATACTGCTATACCAGGATTTGTCGCCGCGCTTTCGTGCTTCGATATTTCGGTGAACGGTCCGCGAAGACGAATTGTGGCGGGTGCGACAATTGCTTTTCCTGACTGAACCTCTCACGCGCTCACGGTAACCCATGGACGACGGACTGTATTTCGGCGACCAGCACCTCGAAGTTCGCGCGATGGTGCGGCAATTCGCGCGTGACGAGGTGGCTCCCGTCGCCGCGAAACACGACGCCGACTCTACGTTTCCGTGGGACAACATCCGCAAGATGGGCGAGCTTGGCCTCCTGGGGATTCCGTGGCCCGAGGATTTCGACGGCGCCGGACTGGATCTCATCAGCTACATGATCGTGATCCACGAGCTTGCCAAGGTGGATGCATCCCACGGCCTCACGGTGTCTGCGCACACCACGCTCGGCACCTCGCCGATTTTTCGCTTTGGCACGGAGGCGCAGAAACGCCGGTATGTTCCGCCGCTGGCCGCTGGCCGCGTCATGGGCGGGTTCGGCCTCACGGAGCCTGATGCGGGCAGCGACGCCGCGGGAACCAAGTCCACGGCGGTGCGAAAAGGCGATCGCTACATCCTGAACGGCACCAAGCGGTTCATCACGCATGGCAGCGTGGGCGAGATCTTCGTGGTGACGGCGGTGACCACGCCGGGTCGCGGGACGGACGGCATCAGTTCGTTCATCCTCACCAAGCACACCAGCGATCTTGCCGCCACGGCGGCAGCCCGCGTGGGACATGATGCAGGTATTGCCGCGATGCCTGGCTTTCGCGCCGGCAAGAAGGAGGACAAGCTGGGCTGGCGCGCGTCAGATACCGCCGAATTGATCATGGAAGACGTCGAAGTCCCTGCCGAGCAGCTGTTGGGAAAGGAGGGGGAGGGATTCAAGAACTTCATGAAGACGCTCGACAACGGCCGTGTGGGCATTGCCGCGCTTTCGCTCGGCATCGCCGAGGGTGCCTTCGAAGAAGCGCTGAAGTACGCCAACACGCGAAAGCAGTTCGGGCAGACCATCGCCAGCTTTCAGGGCATCCAGTTCCAACTGTCCGACATCGCCACCGAGATCGAGGCGGGCAAGCATCTCATGTTTCACGCGGCGTGGCTGGCGCAGAACGGCCGACCGTTCTCCAAGGAGGCGGCGATGGCGAAGCTGTTCTGTTCGGAATTGGCCATGCGCGCCACCATCAAGGCCATCCAGATACACGGCGGCTACGGGTATACGAAGGACTATCCGGTGGAGCGGATGATGCGCGACGCCAAGATTTGCGAGATCGGGGAAGGAACGTCCGAAATCCAGAGAATCGTCATTGCCAGGCATCTGCTGAAGGAGCTGACGGACTAGCTGCCTTGGGCCGTAAGTCGTTGCGGCTCTTGCGGAAACACGGCCTCTCCTTTAGTAGTACTCCAGTGCCATTAACGTTGTCTCCTTCCGCTCCCGCTGCGCCGCGCGACTCGCGGCTGCGCGTGAGCGAACTGCGCGGAATCGCCCTTGCGATGTTGTCGAGGACGCTGACCGCGCTCGTCCCCTTCACGACGCAAGGCCCCTCGATGCGGGCCGATCGTACACCGGGCCGTCAAAAGCTGGCGCTGCTTGTTGCGCGTCTTGTCGCTGTCGTTCGCGGCAACACGTCGCGCCAACCGGATTCGGTGTGGACGATCACGTCTGGAACGCGGACGCCAGTCGATCCTGTGAGGCGTCATCGCCCTGAGGGCGCGACGCCGACCCACCCCAACAACTACCCCCGCCCCAAGGCGCGCGCCGAGTCGCCGCGCGGATTCTTGGGAGCGGCATACGATGAAACGAGAACTCCTGATCAACGCGACGCCGCGCGAAACGCGTGTCGCGATCCTCGAGGACGACCAGCTCGTCGAGCTACTGGTTGATCGGCCCGACACCCGCCGCATGGTGGGTGACATCTACGTAGGAAAGATCGAAGCGGTGCTGCCGGGAATTCAGGCGGCATTCGTGGATATCGGGACGGAGAAGAGCGCGTTTCTCCACGCGTCCGATGTCATCTATCCCGACGACAAAGCCGGCGCCGACGACGCCGAAGACGACGCGTCGGACGGCGATGGGGAGTCCGAGGATCGCCCGCGCAGAGGACGAAAGGAGGCCCTGCCCATCCAGGACGCGGTGAAGCGCGGGCAGGACCTCATTGTCCAGGTGTCCAAGGAGCCCATCAGCACCAAGGGCCCGCGCGTGACCGCTGAAGTATCCCTGGCCGGACGATTCCTGGTCTACATGCCATTCGCGTCGCGGGTGGGCGTGAGCCGGAAGATTGGCGATCGGGCGGAACGTCAGCGGCTCCGCAAGATGATGGAAGAGATTCTTCCCGACGATTCCGGCGGCGTCATCGTGCGCACCGTCAGCGAGGATGCGACCCAGGAGACCTTCGGTCGCGAGTTGCAGACGCTGATGAATCAGTGGAAGCGCATCAAGAAGAAGACGCACTTCGTCCGCGCTCCCGCACTGGTCCATCGCGAGACGAACCTGACGCGCGGACTCATCCGCGACCTGTTCAGCGAGAAAGTCGAGCAGGTGACGGTGGACTCGAAGCAGGTCTACAACGAGATCCTGGAGTACCTCAAGGGAGTCGCGCCGGACCTCGTCGAGCGCGTGAAGCTTTACGAGGACCAGATTCCGCTCTTCGACAAGGCGAACATCGAGCAAGAGATCCGCGACCTGTTCAAGCGCCGCTGCGACCTGCCGTCGGGTGGCTATCTGATCATCGAGCCGACCGAAGCGTTGGTGTCCATCGACATCAACTC
>JANNJV010000547.1:0-44192 GCA_031395945.1 Gemmatimonadota bacterium
TGGCGCGTCGGCGCTCTCGCACGATCTCTGGGTCAACGTGGTCCGTCACGGGCAGGCCAGTGGGGACGAAGAGCTGAAAGTGGCGCGCGGTGCCACGGTAGTCCTCGGCGTCGCCGCGGTGCTCCTTGGCATTCTGTTCAAGGGGCAGAACGTCGCCTTCATGGTGTCGCTGGCCTTTGCCATTGCCGCCAGCGGTAATTTCCCAGCGCTCCTGATGTCGATTTTCTGGAGGCGCTTCACCACGGCTGGCGCGGTATCCAGCATGGTCGTGGGTACGTTCGGAACCTTGATCCTCATCTGGCTCTCGCCCACCGTCCAGGTCGACGTGTTGCATCGGCCGGATGCGTGGTTTCCGCTGAAGAATCCGGCGCTGGTCACGATCCCGCTGTCGTTCATGGTCGGGATTGCCGCATCCCTGGCCACCTCGCCGCGGCACGCCGACCACGCGTCCGACGAGCGCCAGGCACATCACGAGCGACGCATGCACCTTGGAGCGTCCGGGGACTGAGCCGCCGTGAACCGCCCGTTTGTGGATCTGTTTTCCGGGCACGCGAACGTCTATGCCGCGGCTCGTCCCACCTACCCCGACGAGCTGTTTCGGCTGCTCGCGTCGTTGGCACCGCGCACCGAGCGGGCGTGGGACTGTGCGACGGGCAACGGGCAGGCCGCGCGCGACCTGGCGCGGTATTTCGAGCAGGTGATCGCGACGGATGCCAGCCACGAACAGATCGCGCTGGCGGTTCCCGTGAGCAATGTCGAGTATCGGGTCGCGCCGGCCGAGTCCAGCGCGATTGGGCAAGGCACGATCGACCTGACCACCGTGGCGCAAGCGCTCCACTGGCTGGACCACCGGCAGTTCTACGCCGAAGTGCGTCGCGTCACGGTGCCGGGCGGAGTGATCGCGGCATGGTCGTATGGCACGTGCAGCGCCGGGCAGGACATCGAGGCCATGCTCAGGGACTTTGAGAAGGGCACGGTGGGGCCATATTGGAACGCGCAACGGCGATGGGTGGATGAGGGCTACCGCTCCATCCCGTTCCCGTTCGATGAGCTGCCCGTTCCGACTTTTGAGTTGCGAGTCGAGTGGTCACTCAGTCAACTCGGCGAGTATCTGAAGAGCTGGTCCGCTGTCGCCAAGTATCGCCGCGAACGCGGTGAGGATCCTGTGGCTCCGCTGCTGGAGCGCATCGCCAAACTATGGGGGTCGTCGGAGCGCACCCGCGAAGTCGTGTGGCCGCTCGGTCTCCGCGTCGGGAGGGTAGGATGAGAACCACTCTGGTTGGAATTCTCGCGGGCGCCGCGATTGTGATCGCCGGTCCCGCGCTCGCGCAACAACAAGCCGCGGCGCCGTCGCAGCCGCCGACGCTCTCGGCGGAAGCCCAGAACGCACTGGAGGCGCTGGAACCACGCTTCGCCGGCGAAATCGGGTTGGTACCCGGATGGTTTCGTGATCGCTCGGTGCTCTACTACGACTTCGGCAGCGTGCCCGCCGCGGCCGTCCCCGGCCGGGTCCTGTGGCCGATTCACGGATTCGATGCGCGCGGGAATCCCGTGGCCATTCGCGGGCAGCGTCCCATCTTCTCGTCCCTCCCAGGACTCGGCGACTACAGTGGTGTCTGGCGACTGGCGTACGTCGTGACGGCGGACTACGTACAGCCGAACGTTCTCCGCGACATGGAGTCGGTCGACGCGCTCGTGCGCCGCAATAAGGCGTTGATCCGGGAGACCGATGTCGCGTACAACCTGCCAATCGTCCCCCGGGGCGCACATCTGGCTCGCGACTCCAGCCAGGGGATGCTGGGGTGGTACGAGGGGCGGGAGGTCCAGTTCTTCGACTTCGGACCATCCAGCGTCATCCCGTCACCCATGTGGCGCTTCGCGCGTGGTCGGGACGCCACCGGCCAGCCGGAAGTCCTGGCGGCGCAGAACAGCATCGTCGACTCCATTCCCGTCCTGCCCACGTATCCCGATCTTTGGGAAATCCGGTATGTGACCGTCGACTCGGCGTACGTCCCGAACACGCACAAGAGCGCCGGCGCTGTTCGCGCGGCGAATCTTACCGTCGACGCGGCGAGCACGGTGCGGAATCTCCCCGTCGTGATCATCGACGGCGCGCCCGTGCAACGCGCGGTCAGTCCGATCCGGGAGTTCGCCGATCTGCGTTCGCCGTTCCCGCCAGCGCCTACGCGAACTCCCTAGCGCTGGTTTGGCGGCTCGCTGCAACGAGCTAGGACGCCGCCCGCTCCTGGGTCGCCTTGGCGTCGAGCTCGGCCTGGATGCGCTCGCGCTCTATGGCCATTTCGCCGGCCGTCATGGCGTTCGCCTCGGGAGGCGTGCGTGTCAGCACCGCTTCGCGACACGCGGCAAGGATGGCTTCCAGCGCTTCGATGCCGTCGTCCGTGGCTTCGTAAAACAGGTCGTGCAGAGCGGACTCGGCGCGTTGCAGCTGGTCCACCAGCGCCTTGGCGTGATTCCGACTGGGCATGACGCCGCACACCTTCGGTGAAACGCGATTCCCCACCGGACGATGGAGAATCACAATCGCGCCGCGCTTGGCGGGCTGCATGTAATACGTGTCCACGGGCTTCCGGCCCTGAGGACGGCCACCTCGCCGTGATCCGCGCTTTCTCGGTGGTTGGGGTCCTCCCCCTCGGCTCCCCCGCTGCCTTGCCATAGTCTTCCGAGTCAAGAAGTTGCCCCAATATAGACGGCGGGGCGGGCAAGCTCATAGAGACTCGAATTATTTTCCCGGATGCGCATCCTCGCAGCCATTCTTGCCGGCGCCCTGTGGGCGTCGCGGGTTCAGGGGCAGCTGTTGCCCGACTCTCTCCTGGCGCCGGCCCCCATCCGGGAGTTCCGCGGCTTGTGGGTCGCGACCGTGCGAAACATGGACTGGCCCTCCAGTCCCGATCTGACCCCGGAGGAACAACGGCAGGAGTTGTTGGGCATCCTCGATCGGTCGGCGGCGTTGAAACTGAATGCCATCATTTTCCAGGTTCGGCCGGAAGGCGATGCGCTGTATGCGTCGCCCTACGAGCCCTGGTCGCGATACCTCACGGGAGAACAGGGAAAAGCGCCCAGCCCGGCGTGGGATCCGCTGAAATTTGCTGTGGACGAGGCCCACAAACGTGGGCTCGAATTGCACGCGTGGTTCAACCCATATCGCGCCGCGTACCGTCGTGACGAGCCGGCGTCGCGCACGCACGTCAGCCGGCGGCGCCCCGATCTGGTGGTGCCGTATGCGCAGTATCTGTGGATGGATCCCGGAATCCCCGAGGTTCGCCGCCAGATGGTGCGCACCGCTCTGGATGTGGTTCGTCGCTACGACGTGGATGGCATCCATATCGACGACTACTTCTATCCGTACCCGGAGCTGAGTGGCGGTGAGAGGATCGAGTTTCCGGACGGCCGCTCGTACGCAGCGTACCGACGGCAGGGCGGCAAGCTCGGTCGCGCCGACTGGCGCCGTCGCAACGTGGATCAGCTCGTGCGCGAACTATACGCGGCTGTAAAGGGCGAAAAGATGTGGGTGAAAGTGGGCGTGAGCCCCTTTGGCGTTTGGCGACCCGGCAACCCGCCCAGCATTCAGGCCGGGATCGACACGTACGAAGAGCTGTTCGCGGATTCGCGTAAATGGCTGCGCGAAGGCTGGCTGGATTACATCGCGCCCCAGCTCTACTGGCCCGTGCGGCCGCCCGAGCAAAGCTATCCCGTGCTGTTGCAATGGTGGGTGGATGAGAGCGTGAAAGGGCGTCACGTCTTTCCCGGACTCGCGCTCTACAAGCTGCCCATCACGGGCCCACGCAAAATGCGGCCGGAGGATATCATCGAGGAAATCCTGCTCACGCGCGAAACGCGGGGCGCGCAAGGCCACGTGCACTTCAACGCGAAGGTACTGATGCAGAACGTGGACGGCATCGCCGATCGGTTGGCCGCCATCTATGATCAGCCGGCACTGCTTCCGGCCATGCCATGGCTCGACCGGATCGCGCCCAGTCGCCCGGTTGCATCCGGGGCGCGCGACAGCAGCGTCGGGGTTGTCATTCGCTTTTCTCCGCAGGCCCGCGAAACCATCGTGCGTTGGCTCGTGCAGTGGCGCGTGAGCGGCTCGTGGCACACGACGATTCTTCCGGGGGCTGACCGTCGGTACATTTTGCAGAACGAGCACAGTGCCGCGGATCTCATCAGCGTGTCCGCGGTGGACCGGAATGGCAACGTGAGCACGGCAGCAGTGGTCCGGCCCCGCTGACAGGAGACTCCATGGCCAGTGTCATGATCGCGCGTCCCGACGCGACCGAGTACGCACCGTTCTACTCCGGGTACGTCAACGCCGTGCCCGAGGGCGACTTGATCGCCCTGCTCGAACGTCAGGGCGATGAGACGCTCAGGTTGCTTGGGGGAATCACCGAAACGAAATCGCAGGAGCGCTACGCGCCCGGCAAGTGGACCATTCGCGAGGTCGCGGGCCACATGATCGACGCGGAGCGGGTCTTCACCTATCGCGCGCTCACGTTCGCACGCGCCGACCCGGGTCCGCTTCCGTCGTTCGATGAGAACGCCTGGGCGGGCTCGTCCAACGCCGGCTCGCGTACCATGCGGGAATTGGGGCAGGAGTTCTCGGTGCTGCGGGCGTCGACCCTGTCGCTGTTCCGCGGATTCACGGAGGAGTCCTTCGCGCGCTCGGGGATCGCGAGCAAGCATGCGATTACCGTGCGCGCCCTGGCGTACATCGTTGCGGGGCACGAGCGGCACCACGTCAAGATCCTGCGCGATCGGTATCTGTCGTCCTGAACGTTACCCGGGCCGGTTGCCCACCACCTGGAGATCCACATGCGTCGAGTCCTTCCGTTGGCTGTTCTGCTCATCACCGCATGCGCGACCGCCGGCAAGTCCGGTGTCGAGTTCAGGGCCAGGCCCGGTTCACCCGGCCCGTTCTCTGAAGCCGTGCGCGCCGGCCATCTCGTCTATCTCTCCGGTATGCTGGGCACCGACTCCACGGGCCGGCTGGCGCCCGGCGGCATTGGACCCGAGACGCGGCAGACGCTCGAGAACATCAAGGCCGCGCTGGCACGCAACGCCCTGACGATGAATGACGTCGTGAAGTGCACAGTCATTCTCGCCGACATTGCGGAATGGGGCGCGATGAACCGCGTCTACACGACGTATTTCCCGGCATCCAAGCCGGCGCGAACCGCGTTCGGCGGGGGACTGTTGTTCAACGCGAGGGTCGAAATCGAGTGTATCGCGGGGATTCCCTGAGTCCAGAAGGCCGGCACACCGTCAAGCTCCACGGGATCGCGGTCGGGTACTCCGAGCTCGAGGACGTCGAACTCGAACTCGGCCGAGCGCGAGGAAAATTCCGTCCTGGCGTTGGATACGACCTCGTGCAGCCAGTGTTTCGCTTGTTCGTCGAGGCCGTGCCGACACCCGGAGGCGATGTGGCCGACCAGGACAAACTCGACCGTTACCATAGTGCTCGCGATGCCCTGGCATTGCGGCTCGAGGATGAGACTGGCCGCCGAATTCACACGAGTGCCATACACATCGCCGACTATTCTGACCGACGCGGTGGCATCGACCTCGAGGTGCTCATCGCCGACCGAGCGTACTGGAAACGTCGCGAGAAATCCGGTTAGCTCGCTCGGAAGGTGCGACTCCCTTCGCATGCGTCTTGCCGCCCTGCTCGCCATTGCATGGCCGGTGCGTTGGCCGCTAGTGAAAGTCGTGACTCTTCGCGAATTCGGCGCCGAGCTCCGCCTGTAATCCGCGAAAGCGCTCGGCGCGCACGTTGACGACGCTTTGTTCGATCTGCAGCACGCCGCGAACGAGCAACAGGGGTGTGGTGGAGATGAGTAGCGCCTGCTGCTCGAACCGTTTGGGAGTGATCACAACGTTCACCGTTCCGGTCTCGTCTTCGAGCGTGAGAAAGACGAATCCTTTGGCGGTACCCGGCCGCTGCCGGCAAATGACCAGCCCTGCCACCGCGACGCGGTCACCGTCCCTGGCGCGTTTCGCAATGTCCGCTGCCGACAACACGCCGTTGGGATTCATCAGTGGCCGCAGGTGCAGCATCGGGTGGCCATTGAGGGACACCCCGGTCATGCGGTAGTCGGCTTCGGTGAGCTCGCCGGGGGACATTGCGGGTAACTTTGTTCTCGGCGCCGCGCGTGATTGAGAAATGACGCGCGGCGGTGGGCTCTCGGCGGCGCTTCGCGCCGACGAGCGGCGTGGCGCCAGGGGACCGGCATCGCCGCGGGCGGCGTCGAGCACTTCCCAGAGCGCCGTGCGGCGCCTCTCGAGATCCGGCTCTGCAAGAAATCCGTCGAAGGCGCCCGCCATGGCCAGATGACGCAGCGCCTTGCGATCGAACCTGGTGCGCTGCACAAAGTCCTCGATGGAGGCGAACGGCCCGCCCGCGCGCGCGGCCTCGAAGATCTCCTGCGACCTGGAGCCCAGGCCGTTGATCAGGCGCAACCCCAGGCGCAGGTAGGGCGGTGCCGAACGTCCAACGTCCAACGTCGCACCTTCCACGTCCAACGCCGTTTGCCCACTCAACTGCGTTTGACGTGCGACGTTGGAGGTTGGACGTTCGATGTTTCTCTTCCGTTGCAGCGTGTGGTCCCACCGCGAGTGCCGGATGTCGATGGGGAGCACGCGTACGCCGTGCCGCTTCGCGTCCTCGATGATCGTGCCGGGCGCATAGAATCCCATGGGCTGCGCGTTCAGAATGGCAGCGGTGAACTCCGGGGCGTAGTAGTGCTTGAGATACGCCGACGCGAACACGAGCAATGCGAAGCTCGCGGCGTGTGATTCAGGAAATCCATAATCGGCGAACGCGTTGATCTGGTTGTAAATCCGTAGTGCGGTTTCTTCGGGAATGCCATTCGTCTTCATGCCGTCGATGAGCTTCTGGCAGATCGCGGACATGCGCTCCCGGCTGCGCTTGTGGCCCATCGCTTTGCGCAACAGATCAGACTCGCCGGGAGTGAACCCGGCGCACGCGACCGCCACCTGCATCCCCTGCTCCTGGAACAGCGGGACGCCAAGCGTGCGCTTGAGAATCGGCTCCAGCGCGGGATGGGGATATGTCACCTCCTCCTCGCCGGCGCGGCGGCGGAGATACGGATGCACCATGTCGCCCTGGATGGGCCCGGGCCGGATGATGGCCACTTCGACCACGAGATCGTAGAAGCAGCGCGGCTTCAATCGCGGCAGCGTGTTCATTTGCGCGCGGCTCTCCACCTGGAAGACGCCGATCGTGTCCGCTTTGCAGAGATCGTCGTAGACCGCCTGGTCCGTCATGTCGAGCTCTGCGAGGTCCACGGTGATGCCGCGGGTGCGCCGCACATAGGTGATGCATTTCTGGATCAGCGTCAGCATCCCGAGGCCCAGGCAGTCGATCTTCACGAGACCGACGGGGTCGAGGTCGTCCTTCTCCCACTGGATGACCGTGCGGTCCTTCATGGACGCGGGCTCGATCGGCACGATGGTGGACAGCGGTTCTTCGGTGAGGACGAATCCGCCGACGTGAATGGAGCGATGCCGCGGCAGCTGGTGCAGCCCCTCCACGAGATCGGCCAGCACGCCAACGCGCCGGTCTCCGGGATCCAGCCCCGCGCGCCGGATGATCGCGACGTCCGATCTGGATTCGCGGAGCGCGGTGGTGGGGTTGCGTCGCTCGTTATCGGTTTGTTTCGCGTGCGGGTCTTCCCAGTAGCTGAGTTTCGTGTCCTGCGCCGGCGCACTGCCGTACGGTTCGTAGCCGGCCTTGGGCATGGGACGATCGGCGGTAGTCATGCCCTGCCGCGTCGGATCCACGTGGCGCCGCGCGTGGTCCTTGACTTCGCGCGCCAGCGTGGTGGCTTCGGTGCCTGGGATCATCTGCTGGCCAAGGGTGCGCGCGATCGACGCATCGGTCGTGTAGCCATCGTTGGCCTCGTCGACGTTCCTGCCGCGCAGCGCGTCCGCGGTGGCGCGCGCGGAGAAACGGTCGGAGAGCGTGGCCAGGCGGTCCGCCTGCTCCACGGAGAACCCCAGCACGCGCGCGGCGTCACGCACGGCGCTGCGTCCGCGCCAGGTGATCTGCTCGCAGACCATCGCGGCGTGGTCGCGGCCGTATTTCTCGTACACGTACTGGAGCACGTGCTCGCGCTCCTCGTGCGCGAAGTCCACGTCGATGTCCGGCGCCTCCTTGCGGTCCTCGCTGAGGAACCGCTCGAACAGGAGCCCGAGCTTGATGGGGTCCACGGCGGTGATGCCCAGACAGAAGCACACGGCGGAATTCGCGGCGGAGCCACGGCCCTGGCAGAGGATGCCACGGCGGCGGGCGAAGCGCACGATGTCCCAGACGATCAGAAAGAATCCCGCAAGACCGAGCTTCCTGATCAAGGCCAGCTCATGCCGAAGCTGTTTGTCGTGCTGCTCGGTTCTCCGGGAGGTCGCGGCAACAGCGTTTGAACCTCCAACCTCCAACGCCGTTGGCGGAGTGGGCAAAGGTCCCCAGCGCTCGCCCGCTCCCTGCTCAACGAGCCGCTCGAGGTACTCGTCCGCGGTGACCCCCGGCGGCAGCGGAAAGGCGGGCAGGGTGGGCGACAGATGCTCCATCCGAAACGCGCAGCGCTCGGCGACGGCGAGCGTGTGGCGGATGCCGTCAGGCGCGTGCTGCCAGCGACGCGCCAGCTGCGCGGCGCTCTTGAGGTACCACTCCGCATTGGGGCGCAGGCGGGTCCCCATGTCATCCAGCGTGCGCTCGTGCTTGAGACAGGCGAGCACATCGTGCACCATGCGGTCGCGGGCCCGCGCGTAGTGCACGTCGTTGGTAACCACCCAGGGGATGTCGAGCGCGCGCGCCACCGCCATGAGATGCCGGGAGGCGTCGCGCTCTTCGGGGAGGCCATGATCCCAGCACTCCACCGCGACTCGGCGGTCGAAGATGTCGAGCAGGGTCGCGGTGGCCTCGCAGGCCGCGTCCACGTTGCCTGACGCCGCGAGCGACGGCACCCACCCGCGGGGACATCCGGTGAGCGCGAACAGCCCGTTCGCATGGCGCGCGACGGTGTCGAGATCGACACTCGGGTCTCCGCGCGCCCTGTGCATGCGCGCCAGCGTGATCAGCGTGGAGAGATTGCCGTAGCCCTCGCGCGTTTCGGCCAACAGCACGATGTGGTGAGCTGCGTTTGACGTTGGAAGTTCGACGTCTGACGTTTGACGTGCGTGGTGACTTCGAACCTCCGACTTCGAACGTCCCACGTCGAACGCCGTTGCAGTTCCTGTCACCGTCAGCTCGGCTCCGATGATCGCGCTCACGCCGTGCTCGGCGCCGGCCTGCGCGAATCGCACGGCGCCCCCCAACTCGTCATGATCGGTGAGGGCCAGGGCAGGGTAGCCCAGCTCCGCGGCCCGCTCCATGAGTGTCTCGGGGAGCGCGGCACCATCGAGCATCGAAAACGCGGAGTGGCAGTGGAGTTCGACGTACTGGGGCTTTGGGCTTTGGGCCGTGGGCTTTGAGCGTGCACTCCCAGAGCCCACAGCCCACAGCCCAGAGCGTGGTTCAGTCATACCATCCCTGTACCCACCAACCCGCGGCGTCGTGATACAGCACCAGCTCACCACATTCTTCGTCGCTTTCGCAGCGCCAGTAGTCGCGGCGGTAGCCGTCGTTCCACCAGTCGCCCGAGAGCCGCTCGGGGCCGATGGCGTTGGAGACCGTCAGCGCGCGCCCGCGCCAGAAAATGCGGCGCGGCTCGGAGTCGCGATCCACATCCACCTTCTCGGCGGACTCGAGCAGTCGAAGTGTGGCGTGTGAAACGGCGTTTGAAGTTTGATGCTGGAGGTTGGACGTGGGATGTTCGTGATTCTTTCGACGTCCTGCCTCCAACTTCGAACGTCGAACCTCAAACGCCGTTTCCTCACTCTCGTGCCATTGGCCACGGCGTTCCGGGGCGTATCCGTCTCGAATCCCTGGCTTCACCACGACATCGGGCCCAAGCTCCGCACGAACGCGCTCGAGCGCCGCATCCGCCGCACCCGGATCCTTCCAGCTCGTGTTCAGCAGATTCCCCTGTTCCCCGGGGAGCGGGGACGTGAGCAGCACCGTGAGGCGCACCGCGGTGACGGGGGCGGTGAGCGTCCAGCGCGCCAGCAATCCGCGAGCGCGCTCGAACAGCGGCGCCGGACGCGCCAGCGGCCGGGGCAGGCGAATCTCCCGCGTCACCGTGTGGGGCTGCGCGTTCGAGAGCGCGCCGCGCGCGTCGTCGAGCATGAGGGTGATGGCGAGCGACGCGATCGCGCGACCTTGTGCGACCAGCTGCGTGACGAGATTCTCGACGCCGGGGCGCACGAGGAAGAGCACCGGCTCCATGGTCGCGGCGGGAGTCGCGAGCTCCATCTCTACGTGGGGATGCTCCTGGAACCGCGCGAGCACGGGCCGGCGTGGATCGTCGCCGTGCGCCAGTCGCCAGACGGCCACCCCGTCGTCGCCCCAGCGCTGCTCCACATCGCCGGCGTCGAGATCCGAGAGTTGACCCACCGTGCGAATCCCGAGCGCCTGCAGGGCGTCGCGGATTTCGGAATCCATGGGAACGAGGGTCAGCGGAGCCGCGGCGAGATATGCCGCATCGCCGCCGCGGCGGATCACCTGGATGAGCGCGCGGTCGTCCATGGTGTGGCCGAAGGAAGCGCTGGCCCAGGTGGCGGCGCGTGCGGCCACGCAGGTGTCCGCGATGGCGACGCGCGCCTGAGGATGCCAGTGGCGCGCGAGTTCCCATAACGCCCGGCCCAGCGCCCGGTCCCCGCTGCCGCCCGCGGTGCGACCGCCAGCCGCGAACCCCGATGCGCCAATCCACCACATTCCCGGCGCGCCGGCAACGGGAGAGACCTGCGGACTGGCCCGAACGAACATCGCCGTCGCTTCGGTGATGGCGGCGCTCACCGCGACGTCATCCCACGGCAATACTTCCACGCCGGCGCACAGCGCGCGCGCCTCCGCCAGCGACATCCCCGCGCGCACGCCTTCGCGTGCGGCAGCCGCGGTTACGCTGCGCAGTCTGGGACGATTCGGCGCGCCGTCGGTGAGGACGATGAGGGATTCATCCCAATGGGCTGTGGGCTCTGGGGTTTGAGCTGTGGGCTGACGCCCAGAGCCCTCAGCATGGCTGGAGCATCCCCCGGTCGTGCCCTCCATAGGCAGGAGTAGCTGCACGTCGGCCTTTCCCAGGTTTCCCCGACGCTGCGCGCGCTGCACCGCGCCGATCGGGAACCTCGGGATACGCACACAAGCGACGCGCCACTCCGTCTGCACAACCCACCTCCACAACGTGTTGAAGACGACCATTCCCGCTGACATCAGCTCCTTTTTCAATCGCGATCCTGAGCCGTTGTCGTCGTCGGCTCACGCGCAATCGCACCGCGCCCCCCAGCTTCGTTGCGCCGCTGGATCCCACGGTCACGAACACCGCGTTGGATTCGCGCGCCAGGCCGGTGAGTCGGACCGCGACCGCACGCGAGATCGATGGCGCCGAGTCGAGCACCACGAGCGAGAAGGCGGCGCTGCGCAGCAAGACGTCGGCGCACCACGCGCCTTTCGCCGCCTCTGGGGGCCGCACGATCCAGAATCCGAGGTCCCCGAGATCCGCCCAGTCGCGCGGCGCGAGCGTGCGCGAGGCATCGATGTACGCCACCCACTCACCGCGATCCACCGCGGCTTCCACCACCTGGCGCAACAACGTGAGCTTCCCGCTCGCTCCCACCACTTCGGTGAGACGTCCGCGCGGCAGTCCGCCCGACGCGAGCGCGACATCGAGCGTCTCCAGTCCCGTCGGCATGCCCGGTGCGACCGGGAGCGGCGCGGGCAGCAACGCACGCAATGTCTCCACCGCCAGAGCGGATGACGCAGCGCGCGCGATGACGTTCGGATATCCGCCCGAGGGGGGCAGGGGACGACGCAGAGCTGTCGATGCCGCAGAAAAACTCACAATTACCATCACCGAAGAAACACCGAAAACATGCTTCGGAAAAGGAGAACCGTCAACGGTTATCCGCTGACGGTTTATCCACAGCTTGTCCACAGCGCACTACATCAGAGCCACCTCAGAATGACAGCACCAATTGCTGATCGGACAACGCGGCCCCCGCACTCTCTTCGTCGTCATCATCCTGACGACCGAACGGGACGCCGTATCGCGCACATACCTTCTTGAAATACAGGCGCAGTCCTTCGCGATAACGCTCGCCAGCATGGTGACTGCGCTGATACGTCGCTCGATACCGTGGAGCGAGCGCCGGAAACTCCTTTTCGATGAACGGCAGATACCGCTGGCGCGCCGCGGAACGGAGCCGCAAGGCGCACGCAGTGAGATACGTCGCGCCCGCCTCCGCAATCGCCTTGATCAGCGGCTCGAGCTGATCGGGCCGGTCCGTGATGCCGGGAAGCACTGGCATCACGTTGATCCCAGCCTCGATTCCGTGCTCCCGCAAACGCGCCAACGCCCGCAGGCGCGCTTCCGGTGTCGGCGCTCGCGGCTCCAGCTTTCGCGCGAGATCCCGATCGATGGTGATGAGCGAGATGTGCACCGATACGTCGTTGTGCCGCTGAATTCTCCTCAGTAGATCGACGTCACGGGTCACCAACGGACTCTTGGTCACGATCCATAACCGCAACCCCTCGTGCTCGGCCAGTACCTCGAGAATGCTGCGCGTGATGCGAAACCGGCGCTCCGCCGGCTGATACGGATCGGTCGCGGTGCCGATCCCGATGCCTTCGCCCTTCAGCAGGTTGAGGTGCTTGTCCGACCCATGCCGCAGCGTTCGCCGGAGCACCTCGGCCGCGTTTTCCTTCACGAAAATCTGGCGCTCGAACGCCAGCCAGGGTGGCAACGTCTGAAAGGCCTCGCGCAGCAGTCGCTGCTCAGGATGCGCCGTCACCGAACGCTCGATCACGTACCGGTGGGCGTAGCGCGCGTAACAGTACGCGCAGCCGAACGCGCAACCGACGTACGGATTGATGGACCAGAAGCCCATGCCGGTGACGTCGGTTCCATTCAGAATCGTCTTCGATCGCGTTCCGTAATACCGGATATCCTTCTGGTCTCCCAACACTGGAAGCGTGTTGCGAGTGAGGCTTTTTTCCGTGTGGATATCGAAGAGTGACGCTGGCTGCATACGCGTCAACTAACCGAAGAAATACCGAAGATGCAATAGGTGCTGAGCCGGCGCTGATCCCGGAGCGGCCCGACTGTCCGACCTCTCGACTGGCCAATGGAAGATGGCCGACGGCCCCCGTTTCCTATACTATCCGCCAACGAATGCAAACAAAACTTTCCGATCTCGAGATCCGTCGCGCACTGAGCGGCCTGCCCGGCTGGACGCGGAAGGGCGACGTCCTGACCAAGACCTACAGCTTCGCGCGTTTCGCCGACGGCATCCGGTTCGTTCAGCAAGTCGCCGAGCTGGCGGACGGCATGAACCACCATCCGGACATCGACATTCGCTACACGAACGTCACCTTCGCGCTGTCGACGCACGATGCCGGTGGCATCACGCAGAGCGACCTCGATCTGGCGAAAGCCATCGAGCAGGCGGCCGGCTTCGATCAGAAGCGCGGTGTATAACCGGGCTTCTCGAGACTCCGGCCAGCCGCGGCGCGCCTAGTTCCGGCGGCCTCCCAGCAGCCGCAGGATGGCCAGGAAAATGTTGAGGAGATCGAGATAGATGTTCACGGCCGCGGGCACATAGTCGTCCGGGCCATACTGGTTCGAGCGGACGATGCGCCAGGTATCGAACACCAGCAGTCCGCCAAAGACGAAAATGGTGCCGGCGGCGAGCCATAGCGACGCCGTCTCGTTCTTGAACCAGAGGTTGAGGAGCGACGTCAGCAGCAGGACAATCACGCCGACCATGAAAAACCCGCCCCACGCGCTGAAGTCGCGGCGGCTGAACGTGGCGTAGAGCGAGAGTGCGCCGAACGTCACGAAGGTCAGCATCGCCGCCTGACCCACGATGCCCGGTTGCGCGCGGTTGTACATGACCAGCAGGGGCGCGATCATCACGCCGGCGACGAAGGTCCCCAGCAGCGTGAGCCCGATGTTCAGCGGAAAGACGCGATGCTTCCATTGCGCCGCCATGAGCGTCCCGAAGAACGCGAGGAACGTCAGGAACGGATGCCGAAGGCTCTGCTCGAACATCCATGGCTGCGACATGGTAAACGCCGAGCCGATCATCGTCACGATGACGCCAAGGAAAACAACACCGTAGGTACGGCGGACCAGGGTTGCCCGCTCGACACCGGTGCGGGCAACAGGGACTGCAACGACATATGGAACGCTCACGGAATTCTCCCGTTCAGGTGGAACGGGAGAACGGTACCACTACCGCTTCCGCAATTCCACGTTGCCATTCACCGTCGCGAGCCGGATGCGCGGCCCGCCCTTGCCCAGCGTGGCGCGGAGGCGGCGCGGGTCGATCCGTCCAGTGATCGTCACGGGAAAATCCGTGAGGAACCGGCCGTTGACCGTGCTCAACTCGATGTCGGCGTCGATGTCCTCGGCAAACTCGGCGATCACCGTGCCGTTGACACTCTCGAATCGCAAGTCACTCTTGAGGTCGAACGCACCCATGGTCGCGCGGACACTGCCGTTCGTGGTTCGGGCGTTCACCGGACCACTCGCCGTGGATACCGTGACCGAGCCGTTGGTCGATTCGGCTTCCACCTCGGCGTTCACGTCGCGCACGCTGACTTCGCCATTGACGCTGTAGGCGCCAACCTTGACGCCCTTGGGCACGCGGACCCGAAACTCAACCCACACTTCGTTCTCGCGCACGCGACGGTCGCCGCGACTCCGATATCCCGTCTCATCGCAGTTGGAATGCTCGCCCCACAATGCGCAGATCAGGACGTCCTGATCCCCCGCCCCGAATTTTCGCACCTCGAATCGCACGAACTCGGGATTGCCCCGCTTGGTATGGCGGGTGGCGGTCACTTCGACCTTGTCGGTGAGGCTGGGCGTGACGTACACCGTGCCGTTCATGTTCCGCACGGTGATCCAGCGCCCTTCGGGGATCTTGCCTGCCCAGGTAAAGGCGTCGCGCTCGGTGCGGGTCTGCGCCTGGCCCGCGGCCGGCGCAGCCAGCGCGGCCAGCGCAGCGCCGATGCAGATGGAGAGCGACACCAGTCTGTCAAAACATTTCATTGATTGATCGTCCTTGGCCGGCGGCCTCGCCGGAGCTTTCGGTTGATACGAACGGTACTACTGCTTTGCCGCACGCAGTCTGACGTCGCCGCTCACGGTGGTGATCCTGAGGTCCCGACCACCTTTTCCCACGCGCGCTTCCAGGCTGTGGCGGTTCATCCGGCCGTTGAGCGTGAGTGGGAACTCCGTATCCAGGGACCCGCTGACACTGCGCATCGTCACATCCGCGTCGAGCGCCTTGGGCAATTCGGCGGTGACATCGCCGCTCACGGATGTGAACCGGAGCTCGCCGTCACCGGTGAACGCGTCGATGATGACATTCACGTCGCCGCTCACGGAGGACGCGCGCACGGTGGACGCGCGCAAGCGCAGCATCTCGACGTCCCCGCTCACCGAACTCGCGCGGACGCTGCCCTCGGCGCCCGTCACCGTCACGTCGCCGCTGACGGAGTTGGCGCTCACCATCAGGGATTTCGGCAACTTGACGACGATGTCGATGGACACATCGTCGAAGTCACGGTCGCCGTACCGATCGCGGCGGCTGTTGTGCACGCGGAAGCCGTCTTCGCCACATTCCATGTCCGCGCGACGGAACATCGAGCAGACGATGATGCCGCCCGAGGTTTCGACGACTTCGAGGGTGACGTCCTCGAAGTAGCGGCGGTCT
Source organism: Gemmatimonadota bacterium (assembly GCA_031395945.1). Lineage (GTDB taxonomy): Bacteria > Gemmatimonadota > Gemmatimonadetes > Gemmatimonadales > Gemmatimonadaceae > DASPMP01. The sequence goes on from JANNJV010000547.1 coordinate 15,853, forward strand.
CCGCGTTTGATGCCGGAGATCTCGACCTTGTCGCCCGTCGCGGGGCTGACCGTGACCCTGCCGTTGAGATTGTGCAGCCGGACCACGCTTGCGGCGGGCAGCGCCTTCTCCCAGTGGAAGTCCGGCGGCGTGGTCTGCTGGGCCGCCAGCGGAACGGCGATGAACAGCGAGAGTGCGAGTGATCGTGTGAGCATGGTGTTCCTCAACGGTCCGTTGGCCGACTGCCCTTCGAGCGAATCGTGATGTCGCCACTGAAGCTTTCCGCGCTGAGACGCGCGTCCCCCTTGCCGATGTCGAACGTGAACCGCCGGCCGCCAGGGCCGTGCTCCCCGGGTTTCAGCGTGATGGGGAAATCACTTTCGATCGAGCCGCTGTACGTCGACACCGTGAGCAGGGCGCCGGTCGTTTGTGGAATGGTCAGATAGACGCTGCCGGAGTGCGACGCAAACTCGTAACGTCCCGCCGGATCGACGTTGCCGTCGTAGGACAAGTCGCCGCTGGTGCTCTTGGCGCGGATGTACTTCGCGACAATGTTGCGGAGGTCCATGTCGCCGCTGACGGACGACACCTCAACATCGCCGCGTGCGTCGGTCACCGTGACATCGCCGTTGAGTGTGCCGATCTCGACGCTCCCGACGACTCCGCGCGCCACGATGTCGCCCGACATGGTGCGCAGCTCGATCATCTCGGCGACGTCCTCGACGGTGAGGTCGCCGCTCTGGGTGGTGGCATCCACGCCGCCCTTGGTGCCGTTGATCATGACGTCACCAGTGGTGGCCCGAGCGCTCACGCGAACGCCGATGGGAACCGTAACTTCGAACCGGGTATCGCCGCCGCGCGGGCGGCTGAGCTCGAGCGACAACCGCGCCGGCGTGGCATCCATGCGGATGGCGCTGCGCTCGGAGTACGCCCGCACACGAACCTGATCGCGATTCCAGGCGCTGACGACGATCTCGCCGCCGCCCAGCGACAGCACCACGGTGCCGCGACGGTCGAAGGCGAGTGTCGTGTCGACGCGACTCTGGTATTCGTCACCCCGACTGCTCGTGCTGCTCCGGCTGCTTTGCTGCGCAGCGGCGGGAACGGCAGCGGCGAGACACAGGGAAAACAGAACGACGGATCTCTGCATGGTGTACAGCCTCAAGTGCGACTCGGCAGCAGCGCCGCGGTCCGCATCAGCTCCACTTTGCTCTGGAGCGACTGGTTCAGGGATTCAATCAGGAAACGGCTGGCGGGATCTCCCGCGATCGCCCGCTTGGAGTCCGCGATCGCCGTGTCGATTACGAGCAGGTTCTTTTCGATGATTGCGACGGTGGCCGGATCCAGCTGGTTGCGCCGCTGCTCGATCAGCACGCGCAGCCGCGCGATTTCGCGATCGTAATCGGCGGTGAGCGCGGCGACGACCATCTGGACTTCCGTGCGCGTGGGCATCGATGTCGGCGTCGCGGGCGGTGTCCGCTCCGCGACCCGCGTTGGGGGCTCGGACCCCGTGTCGCGCGGCCTGCTGTCCTCGGGCATACCGACAACGATCTGCTGCGTGTCAGCGGGCACCGGCACATTCTGCGCAATGATCGTCGTCCGCGTGCCGGCCGCCAGATAACCAAGACCGGCCGCCGCGAGAAGCGACGCCGCGATCATCGCGCCGCGCATCCAGCGCCGCGCATTCGCCGGACGCGCGTCCTGCACATGCGTTCCGATGGGAACCACCTCAGCTTCGATGCGCGCGGCGATGCCCGACCACAAATCCCGCGACGGCGTCAACTCGGGCAGATTCGCCGAGTCCACGCGCAGCTTGCGAAAATCCGCCAGCAGCGTACCGCACTCGGCGCAGGTGATCGCATGGCGTTCGACGGCGGCGCGAGTCGCGTCGTCCGTCTCCTGCTCCAGGTACGCCGGCAGGCGATCGTTGAAGTGCTCGCAGGTCATGGTGTGCTCTGTCATCGATTCAATGCCTCCCGCAACAGATGCCGGGCGCGATGCAGCTGCGCTTTGGTCGCGCCCGTCGTGACGCCCAGCATCTCCGCGATCTCTTCGTGTTTGTACCCTTCCACGTCGTGGAGCGTGAACACGCGCCGCGCGCCGGGTGGCAAGCGCGTGATCGCGTTCTCGAGGTCGAGCAGATCACCGGGGGCGAGGGGCATTCCCACGACGCCGACGAATCTGTCCATCCCCTGCTCCTCGTCTTCTTCCTCGAACCGGCTACGTCGGCGTCCCTCGGTCTTGCGATCGTTGAGGACGACGTTCACGGCCAGCCGATGCAGCCAGGTCGCAAAAGACGAATCGCCGCGAAAGAGATGCAGCTTCTCCCATGCTCGAACGAAGACGTCCTGCGTCAGCTCCTCCGCATGCGTCCGGTCAGCGACCATTCGCGCACAGAGCGAAAAGACACGATTCAAATGCGTCCGGTACAGTCGCTCGAACGCCTGCCGATCACCGGACGCGGCCAAAGCCGCGTCAGCATCGAACCGATGACTTCCGGAAGGTGTGGTTGCTTCGAGGGTCGCCACTGCAGCCATGAATCGTCGGTCTCCGTCCTTGCAACGGAGTAGATACCCGACAGGGCAGGAAGGTTGGAAAGGTGATGTGGGCTCTGAGCTTAGGGCCCACAGCATTAACGACTACCTGGAACCTTTGTTTCCGCCAGTTTGCAGCTTCGCCAGCAAGCCCGGCAGATCCGACATGCGTTCGAGATAGTGTGAGGGCTGGCTTGGCGCGAGATCCTCGCGGGTGAACGGGCCCCACAGCGCTCCTATGGTGATCACGCCGGCCGCGTTTCCAGCCGCCATGTCGTGCACTGAATCGCCAACAAAAACGGCCTCGCCCGGTTCATACCCCAGTCGCTCCAACGCCAGGAGCACGGGTTGCGGATCGGGCTTGTGGCGCTCGCAACTGTCGCAACCCACGATCACGCTGAAGTGCGGGCCCAGACCCACGTGATCCAATCCGCGCTGTGCCAGCCAGGTGGTCTTGCTGGTGACGATCGCCACAGGATGGTTCGCGGCGCGAAGGGCATCCACCGTCTCGAGCACGGTCTCGTAGCGGCGCACCAGACCATCGTGGTTCGCCAGCTGATACTCGCGGTACTTGGCGATCAGCCCGTCCACGTCGGCGTCGTCGCGAGCGTACCGTTGGAACATCGTCGCCAGCGGGATTCCTACGCCCGTGAGCCATTCGGCGTCCGACGGCACATATCCCACGCGATCCCGGAACGCGTGTTTCGCGGAGTTGAGTATCAACTCGATGGAATCGATGAGCGTGCCATCCAGGTCGAACAACACGGCGAATGGGCGATTAGGCATCGTTGGCAAGTTAAGCGTCCTAACAGCCGCGTTCGTCAAAAAATAGTGGTTGCAACTAAGCTTTCCTGATGACACAATTGGATCGCACTCGTCTATAAGGCGACCCCTCAAAGTCGGCGCTACCCCACCCGTGCCGCAGCTCACAATCCCATGCTGACAGCCCTCCTCGTTGCCACGCTTACGGCCGTGTCTGCCGACACGTTCCCCGTGTCAATCACGGTCGCGTCAGCATCGCTACCGACGCCGACGCCAGCGCCGGCCATCGCGCCCGCGACCGCGCCAGCCATCGCACCCATGCTGGCGGCTATGACGCCGTTGGCCAGGGCCATGGCGCGGCCGAAGCTGTTCAGCGCGGACAGCATCGTGCTGGACAAGAGTGAGCGTCGCCTCACGATGTATTCGGCGGGCTTACTCGTGCGCACGTACGCAGTGGCGCTGGGGAAGAATCCGGTCGGGCCCAAAGCGCGCCGCGGCGACGGCCGGACTCCCGAGGGGCTGTATTTCATCGAGGGGCGGAACGCCGAGAGCAAGTACCACCTGGCGCTGCGGATTTCGTATCCCAATGCGACGGACCGCGCGCGCGCGGGGAAACGCGGCGTGTCCAGCGGCGGCGACATCATGATTCACGGTTTGCCGCCGGCGTTCGCGACCGTTGGCGCCTTGCACCGTCAGCAGGATTGGACCGAAGGATGTGTGGCGCTGACGAACGAAGAGATCGAGGAGATCTGGCGCGCCGTACCGAACGGCGCGCCGATTCTGATCAGACCGTAGTGTCGAGGCCGGGATCACGCGCGCGTACGCCGCGTGGCACCGCAACCCGGAATACCCAGGGGCGGAGTTCTGCTTCGGATTGACGTTCGGTGCCGCGAGATCCGCTACTTGAAGATCCCGAAGTTGCCGAGCAGCCACCAAAGCAGAATGAAGATCAGGATTGTGCTGAAGCAGCCGCCGCCGAGTTTTTTGGCGCCGTAGCCGGCCGCGAGTCCGCGGAGAAGTTTGCTCATAGTGCGGCGGCCTAAGGCAAATGTCGTGCACAACCGACTACATTCCTGCAACACCAACCGGGCACACTAATGGGCAAGGGCGACAAGCGTTCGAAGAAGGGCAAGATCTTCCGCGGCAGCTACGGCAAGCGCAGGCCGCGCAAGCTCAAGAACAAGCCGAAAGCCGCGCCCGCGAAGCGCGCCTAGAGCCGGTTCGCTCGGAGCTGGTCGAGCGAGTAGAAGGTGCCGCGCCATTCGATGCCTCGGCGCCGCAGCGTGCGGAGCACCGCCGCCCCGAGGATCGCACAAAACACAATCGCCGCTAGCGGGTAGAGCAGCGCCAGCCAGGGTCTGGTGCGCTGCGCCAGCGCTGCCCCAGCGTAAGCGACAACCTGTGCCGCCGCTGCCGTTGCCCAGAACAACCGTTCCGGTCCGACGCTCAGCCACATGGCGACGAATGGCAGAACCGCGAGCACCAGGTTCCCGACCACGGTTCCCATCGTGAGCCAGGCGCTGTATTGCATGCCCGCGTATGCGTTCTTGCGAAAGCCGCGCGCAAGCTCACCCAGCGACCGGTACCACTCGACGGCGACTTCACCATCGGCGGCAGCGACGATCTGCCGATAGCCGTGTCGCTTGAGCAGTTTGCCGAGCATGATGTCGTCGTCGGGGCGCAGCGCGATGCGGGACTGACCGCCCACCGCCTTCAAAGCCGTGCCGCGAACGAGATTGAAGGCGCCGATCCCGATGAACGCAGCGCTGCGCGGATCGCGCGCGCGCCAGGGTCGCAGCCAGAGCAGGAACCACATCATGAAGTAATTGACCACGAGCGCCAGCGGCCACGTGGGAAGCACCAGGTCGGGCGCGACGGCGAGGTGATCCGCTCGCTCCAGGTCCAGCAGCCGAACGGCTCGCGACAGGGCATGGGGCCGGAGGATGACGTCGGCGTCGGCGAAGAGCAGTAGCTCGCCCGCTGCCGTGGCGGCACCCGTGTGCAGCGCATGATTCTTCCCAAGCCATCCCGGCGGAAGCTCGCGCACGGTCACCACGCGCAGTCGCGGGTTGGCTTGTGACAGCGCATCGAGAATCGCCGCCGTGCCATCCGTCGACCGGTCGTCGACGACGATCAACTCGTAGTCGTGAAATGATTGCGACAGCAGCGAGCGCACCGCCGCGTCGATGTGCCGCTCCTCGTCTCTGGCGGCGACGACGATGGAGACTTTTGCGCCCGTTCCGGATGCCGGCGGCACATCCTTGAGCGAGGGAATGTTCAGATACCCCCAGGCCAGCTGCAGCACGGCCGCCACGGCGAAAATCGCCAGGGCGGCGGCAAGAGTGAGGCGCAGGGTGTCCACACGTGGTAATATGGACGCCAGGCGTGGACAGGGGCGCCGCACGCGCGCATGTTCATGACTTCGGACCGTACCTCGAACGGAGAGCACCATGCATCTCTCGCGTCGCAACTTTGTGAAAGCGGCCAGTGTCAGCGGCGTCGGCGCGCTGACGGCTCCCTTGATCGCCGCGCGCGGCAGCGAAGCGCTCCGCGGCCCGGAGTTGGAACCCCGCGTCTGGCCCGCCACCTCCGGCGGCTTCGCGTCGGAGAGCCGCTCGGCCTACCGTGTCAGCGCTCCGGAAGCCATTCGGCTGGACAGCAACGAGAACCCGAATGGTCCCGGACGCGCTGCGCTGGACGCCGTGCGTGCCATGTTCACCGAGGCGCCCAGGTATCCCGACGTGCCGACGGTGGACCTGACACAGGCCATTGCGCGCAACTTCAAGGTCACGGCCGACAACGTGGTGGTGGGATGCGGGTCGGGAGAGATACTGCGCATGGCGGCGTACGCCTTCACGTCGCCAGAGCGCGCGTTGGTCACGGCGGCCCCGTCGTTCGAGGATCCCGTGCGCCACGCGGAAATGATGCGCGCACCGATCCGGGCGGTTCCCGTGGACGGGAATCTCCGGCTGGACTTGTCCAGAATGCTCGACCAGACGGCCGGCGCCGGTCTGGTATTCCTGTGCAATCCCAACAACCCCACCGCGACCGTACACGGCGCGGCCGCGGTGCGTGACTTCATCACGGAGACGAACAAGCGCGCGCCTGATGCCGTGATCCTCGTGGACGAAGCCTATCACGAGTACGTCGAAGACCCGTCGTACGCGACCGCGTTGCCATTGGCGCTGGAGAATCCGAAAGTGGTCGTGGTGCGCACCTTTTCAAAGGTGTTCGGCATGGCGGGATTGCGTCTGGGGTACGCGCTGGGACATCCGCTGGCCATCCAGGCGCTGCGGCGTCATCGGTTGCCGAACAACATCAATGTCCTGGCCGCGGCGGCGGGCATTGCCACGCTCCCGGACACGGCGCATCTCGAACACGAGCGCGAATTGAACCGCGCGGCGCGCGCCTACACGCGCAAGGCGCTCGAGGGCCTGGGATTCAAGAGCCCGGAGTCGCACACGAATTTCATCATGGTACCCATCGGCCGGGATTCGCGGGCATTCCGCGACGCGTGCGCGAAGCACGGTATTCTCGTGGGTCGTCCGTTCCCGCCGCTCACCACGCACGCGCGCATCTCCATCGGTACCATGGACGAAATGAAGAAAGCGACGGACGTGTTCCGTCAGGTGTTGGCTGGCGCAGCAAACTGACCGCGCAGTGCAGCGCCTGGCGTGCGCCGCGATGCTTGTCGTCGCGTGCGGGCGCGAGGCGCCTCGACCATCTGCCGATAGCGTCACGCTAGTCCCCGTGACGCCGTCGGCGGCGGCGTCACCCCTGACATCGGTGTCCGGCAAGCAGGTCTGCCCGCCGACGGGACTGTGGTCCGCGTGCGCGGTGTTCGAGCGACTGGATCGCGCTGGCTTGGCGCCCCGACTTGATTCGGGCAGCGTCACGGAGCCGCCGCTCACTCCCACCGGGTCACTCCTCCAGGTGGGGACATCGGCGCTCGAGCTCTACGTCTATCCCGACGAACCATCGCGCCAACGTGATCAGGCCAGGCTGGTTGCGGCCAATTACGTTGCCTACGCGGCGCCGATGCCGATGCGTCCACTGCCGACCTTGATCCCCTCCGTCAACCTCATCGCGATCCTGCATAGCCGCAACGAACACCAGCGGGAACGCGTCGCGGACGCGATCACCGCCGGACCACCGCAGCCCCCCATTCCGTGATCACTACACTTCAACGACTACTCTTCACGACGACGACCGTCGCGGCGCTCGGCGTCGCGTGCAGCAAGCCGGAGGCGAATGGATTGCGTGCGCCGACGGCCGAGGCGCTGGCGCAACCCGCCCCCGATTCGTTCACGGTTGCGTTCGAGACCACCAAAGGGCGGTTTGTCGTGCGCGCCGTACGCGCGTGGGCCCCGCTTGGCGTGGACCGGTTCTACTATCTGGCCAGCAACCAGTACTACGTGGGCACCCGGTTCTTCAGAAACCTGCCGAATTTCATGGCGCAGTTCGGCATTCACGGCGAACCTGAAGTCAACGAGGCGTGGAAGGATCGCAACATACCGGACGATTCCGTGCGGCAGAGCAATCAACGTGGATTCGTGACCTTCGCCATGGGTGGCCCCAACACGCGCACGACGCAGCTCTTCATCAACAAGCGCGACAACCGCAGACTCGATGCGATGGGGTTCGCGCCCATCGGCCAGGTCACCCAGGGGATGGACGTAGTGGACTCGCTCTATACCGGCTATGGCGAAGGCCCGCCGATGGGAGGCGGTCCCGATCAAGGTCGTATCGAAGCTGAGGGCAATCGCTATCTCGCGCGGATGTATCCCCGGCTCGATTCCATTATTAGTACGCGCGTTCTCAAGGAATGACGCGACCCAACCGACCCGGTCAATTGGCCGGGTCCTGACGCCCGGAGATTCGGATTCATGGCGCACGCACCGCTGCCGCTGCACCGCCGCGGCTTTGGTGAAACGATGCGACGCGACGCCTGGTGGGTGGCGCCGCTCGTCACATTCATTGTTCTTGGTTCGTTCGTGGTTTATGCGACGTGGGCGGCATTCCAGAATGCGCACTACGTGCACGGGCCGTATCTCTCGCCCTTCTACTCGCCGGAAATCTTCGGCACGTCAGAGCACGCGTTGCTGGGGCCCAGGCCGGGCTGGTGGCCGGGGTGGCTGCCGTTCTCTCCAGCCCTGCTGATTCTCCCGTTCCCGGGCTTGTTCCGGTTCACGTGCTACTACTATCGCGGCGCGTACTACAAGGCCTTCTGGGCGGATCCGGTGAACTGCGCCGTTGGTGAGCCACGCAAATCCTATCGGGGCGAGCACTCGTTTCCGCTGATCCTGCAGAACATTCACCGATACTTCCTTTATATCGCCGTCGTTTTTCTCTTCATACTGTCCTGGGACGTGTGGAAGGGCATGTGGTTCGACGCGCCCGGCGGCGGGAAGGAGTTCGGGATCGGCGTCGGCACCGTGATCCTTGCCGCCAACGTCGTCTTTCTCGCCAGCTATACGCTCGGCTGTCACGCCATGCGGCACATCGTCGGCGGCTTTCGCGATGAGATCGCGACGCGACCCGTCACCAAAGTCGCCTACGACTGCTCCAGTTGCCTGAATCGATGGCACATGAAGTGGGCGTACATGAGTCTCTTCTCGGTGGCATTCTCGGACATCTATGTGCGGTTGTGCTCCATGGGCGTCTGGACCGATTGGAGACTGATCTAGGTGTCTGAATACCAGACTTCGGAATACGACGTCATCGTCATCGGTGCCGGCGGCGCCGGGTTGCGAGCCGCGATCGAGGCGTCCAGTGGCGGCGCGCGCGTGGGGCTGATCTGCAAATCGCTGTTGGGGAAGGCGCACACGGTCATGGCCGAGGGCGGCGCCGCGGCCGCAATGGGCAACGTGGACGATCGCGACAGCTGGAAGGTCCATTTCGCGGACACGATGCGCGGCGGCCAGTACGTCAACAACTGGCGCATGGCCGAGCTGCACGCCAGGGAGGCACCGGACCGCATCCGCGAACTCGAAGCGTGGGGTGCGCTGTTCGATCGCACGCCTGACGGCCGCATTCTGCAGCGCAATTTCGGCGGGCACCGATATCCGCGACTGGCGCATGTCGGAGATCGCACCGGCCTGGAGATGATCCGGACCCTGCAGGATCACGCGATCCATGACACGATCGACGTGCACATGGAGCAGACGATCATTGCGCTGTTCAAGCAGGGCGAACGCGTAACGGGAGCGCTGGGTTACGACCGCGAGCGGGGGCGCTTCCGCCTCTTCCGGGCCAAAGCGATCATCCTCGCGACGGGCGGCATCGGCCGGGCGTTCAAGATCACGTCGAATAGCTGGGAGTACACCGGCGACGGCCACTCGCTGGCGTATCACGCGGGCGCGGCGCTCCAGGACATGGAGTTCGTCCAGTTCCATCCCACCGGGATGGTGTGGCCGCCCAGCGTCCGCGGCATTCTCGTGACCGAGGGAGTGCGCGGCGAGGGTGGCGTCCTGCGGAACAGCCAGGGCAGGCGGTTCATGTTCGACAACATCCCCGAGAACTATCGGACGCAGACCGCGGACAACGAAGAGGAAGGGTGGCGCTACACGCAGGGCGACAAGAACGCGCGCCGTCCGCCCGAGCTGCTCACGCGCGACCACGTGGCGCGGATGATTCAGCGCGAGGTGCGCGAAGGTCGTGGATCACCGCATGGCGGCGTGTTTCTCGACATCGCGTGGATCAAGGAGCGCCTCTCGAACGGCGAGGAACACATCAGGAAGAAGCTCCCGAGCATGTATCACCAGTTCATGCAACTGGCGAACATCGACATCACCAGGGTGCCGATGGAGGTGGGGCCCACCACGCACTACATCATGGGCGGTGTCCGCGTGGATGGAACGACGCAGATGTCCACGGTGCCCGGTCTCTTCGCGTGCGGCGAGGTGGCGGCGGGGCTGCACGGCGCCAACCGGCTGGGCGGTAACTCGCTATCGGATCTGTTGGTGTTCGGTCGTCGCGCCGGGCAGCACGCCGCGGAGTTCGCGAAGGCGCATCCGGCCGCTGCTGTCGCCGACGCGGATGTCGCAGGGGCCATTCGTGACGCGCTGGCGCCCTATGAGCGCGGTCCGTCCGCGGAAGGTCCATACCAGGTGCAGTACGAGCTGCAGGAGACGATGCAGGATCTCGTCGGCATCGTCCGGCGCGAGGACGAGATGCAGCGGGCGCTCACGGTGGTGGCCGAGCTGGCGTCGCGCGCCGCCACGATCGGTGTGCCCGGGAATCGCGAGTACAACCCGGGATGGCATACCGCCCTCGACCTGCGGCACCTGCTCACCGTGTCGGAGGCCATCACCCGCTGCGCCATCGAGCGTCGCGAAAGCCGCGGGGGTCATTTCCGCGATGACTTCCCGGACAAATCGAATGAATTCGGCGGCTTCAACCTGGTGGTGACGAAAGGCGCGGGCGGCAAGATGCAGCTGGATCGCGTTCCCATTCAACCGATGCCGCCGGAACTGAAGGCGATCATCGAGGAGATGAAGTGACCACGTCGCAGACTCCCATTCCAACGAGGGCGCGCCGCGCCTTTGCCGTCTGGCGCGGCGACGCGTCCGGCGGCGCGCTCCAGCGCTACGACACCTCCGTGGACGAAGGCATGGTGGTGCTGGACGCCATTCATCAGATCCAGGCGGAGCAGGCGCCCGATCTGGCGGTGCGCTGGAACTGCAAGGCGGGCAAGTGCGGCTCCTGCTCGGCCGAGATCAACGGGATGCCGAAGCTCATGTGCATGACACGGCTCGACGAGCTGTCCACGGACAAACCGATCACGGTGGAACCGATGCGGGCTTTCCCACCCGTGCGCGACCTGGTCACCGACGTCTCCGTGAACTTCCGGATGAAGAAGACCATTCGCAGGTTTCAGCCGCGGCCTCCGGACGCGTCGGACGGCACGTGGCGCGTGATGCAGAAGGACGTGGACCGCGTTCAGGAATTCAGGAAATGTATCGAGTGCTTTCTCTGCCAGGACGTGTGCCACGTCCTGCGCGATCACCACAAGCACGAGGAGTTCGCCGGCCCCCGCCACTTCGTGTACGCTGCGGCGCTCGAGATGCATCCGCTGGACGTGGGTGATCGCATCCCCGAGCTGAAACGCAACCACGGCATCGGCTATTGCAACATCACCAAGTGTTGCACCACCGTATGTCCGGAGCACATTACCATCACGGACAACGCCATCATTCCGCTCAAGGAGCGCGTGGTGGACGAGTTCTACGATCCGATCGGAAAGCTGGTGAAAATCTTTAGTCGAAGAAAGTCACAATGAGCTTATGGAACTGAAGCCGATCACCCGCGAAGGCATTCCAGCCGCGCTCCAGAAGGCGGAGCGCTACCGGCTGCTCAACGACTCGTCGGCGGCGGAGAGCATCTGCCTCGACATTCTCCAGGTCGAGCCGGAGAATCAGGTCGCGCAGGTAACGCTGCTGCTCTCGATCACCGATCAGTTCCTGGAAGACGCCGGCGACTCGGTGAAGCGCGCGCGCGAGGTGCTGCCGAAGTTGAAGGACGACTACAAGCGTGCCTACTACGCCGGCATCATCGCTGAGCGGAAGGCCAAGGCGCTCATCCATCTCGGGGGCCTGGGTGTGGATGATGTGGCGCACGATTGGTTCCGCGACGCGATGAAATGGTATGAAAAAGCCGAGGCCATCCGGCCGGCCGGCAACGACGAAGCAATTCTGCGTTGGAATACCTGCGCGCGGCTGCTGGAGCGCCACGAGCCGAAGCGTGTGGGGCGCGACGAATTTCACCCGGTGCTCGGAGAGTAGCCGGGGGGGTCACGCACGGCACAGGACGAGGAGCGCCAGCACTTCGGGAGGTTCGCTGGCGGCCGGATGCACGTTCATCGTCGCGAACTCGCTCACGGCATGCAGCCACGCCTCGTCGGCCATCGCGGCCGCCGACAACTCTGCCAGCACCCGCTCGGCGCCCGTCGAAAGCGTGGCCGTCGCCGCTGTGCGCGCGGCACGCATCAACGGCGCCAACCTCGGCTGCGAGTGACGCGGCGCGCGGCGTGCGATGGCGTCCACGCGATGGAGCAGCGATCGACGTGAGTGCGCGACATGCACGGCGGGAAGCTCCATCACATCGCCGCGCGCACGGACCCGCAGCCATCGCTCGACTCGCCGCCACGTCTCCTGCAGCAGCTCCGGGCTGGCCGCCGCATCCTCGCCATCAGCCGCGGCGATCACGTCTTCCACCATCCCGCGGTCATCCGTCACGGTGACGTCGCGCAGTGCCAACAAGGTCACGACCCCATCACGACGAACGCAGGCCAGGGCGCCGGAACGATCCGAGCGAGCGGCCCCCGTGATCGGAGGCGCCGCATCGAACGCGTCTGCCCGCCAGGCTTTCACTGCCGCGGCGATGCGCTCGTTTCCGCGCAGCAATGACTCGTTGCGTCGCTCGACCGTCATGCCCGGGAGGATAGCGCCCGCGAGGCCGATCGACCGACCGGCGATCGCCAGCTTGTCGCGCAGACGACGCTCGAGATCCAGCAGACGTTCCGCGGGCGCGGGCGGCGGCATCACGAAGACGCCGATGGAATCGCGGGCGGCGTCAAATCGCCGCAGCCGGCCCACCCGCTGCTCCAATCGCGCGGGATTCCAGGCGAGATCGAGGTGAACCACGACGCTCGCATCCTGCAGACTCACGCCTTCGCTGAGCACGTCGGTGGTGAGCAGGAGATCGATGCGCTCCGATGGCCGTGATCGCGCGGATGCGCCCGGCGCGAAGCGCTGCAGCAGATCGCCGCGGCTCACGGCGCCGCCGGCCACCCGTCCCCCAGCATGCGAGAGCATCGCGACGCAACCGCGTGGCGCGAGTGCGTGATAGTACGCGTTGATGGTATCCGCGTATTCGCTGAACGCCACCACCCGCTCGCCACGACGTCGCGCCAGAAGAGCAAGCAGGTGCGCGATGCGCGACCGGTCCGGATCGTCGGACGCATCCAGCCACGCCAGCAGTTCGCGCACCGCGGCACCGTGAGAACGCACTTGCGCGAGCAGGAGCGCCGCATCCGCCGACTCGGCACGCACGGTGAGCTCGGGGAAGCTGAGTTGCTGCGCACCGTCTGCAAAGGACCACGCGGCAAGCTCGGCGCGCGACGGAATCCGGCCAGCCGCGAGCGCGTCCTGCAGGGCGAGTCCGCGCGCTAAGCGCCGTCGCAGCGCACCGCGTAGCGCCGCTCGACTCGACGCCCATTGTCGCGTCACGCTATAAAGCAGCAGGGCACCGCCATCGTCGCCGTCAGCAGGCGGAACCGGTGGGGGAAGGCGCAGAATCCGGTCGAGACAGTCCACATCGGGGACCGGTGGCAGCCACTGCGGTGCCTCGATGTGCGGCAGGTCCAGGCGTTCTCCAGCAGGAAGGTCGCGCTCGACGCGGCGCACCACGTACTCCGGCAGCTGCGTCTCGGGCAGCGCGTGTGCGCGTTCGCCCAGAAACAGCGAGAGCAGGTTTCGCAGGTCCGCGAGACGATTCTGGACCGGCGTGGCGCTCAGCAACAGCACCTGAGCACCGCGGCACAGCGCGGCCGCGGCCGCGAATCGCCGCGTGCCCGTGTTGCGTAGATGGTGTGCCTCATCAATGACCACGAGGCCAGGCCGCGCGAGGGAGGGCCCGCGACGCGCCAGCGATTCGAATGATTCGACGTGCACGCGCACGCAGGCATGCGCGGCCGTCGCGATCCAATGGTCGCGCACCGCCGCGGGTGCGATCACCCACGGTTGCTGCGCTTCCCGCGCGATCGCGAGCGCGACGAACGTCTTGCCAAGGCCAACATCGTCTGCCAGCAGGGCGCCCCCATGCTGTGCCAACAACCGTGTGACGCGTCCCACCGCGTCCATCTGATGTGGTCGGAGCACGAGATGCCCCATCGCTTCGTCCGGCTGATCGCCAAGCAGCTGTCGTGCGATGGTGGCGCGGACCTCGGCGGCGGTACCGATTTTCATCGCGGCCACTGGAGCAGTGCGGCGACGCTGGAGCGGTCAAGCCGATATGCGTTCAAGGTCGCGTCGAGTAGATGCTCGTCATCCGCGCCGCGTGCTTCGGCGAGGATATTTCGGGCGCGTGCCCAGTCGTCGGGGAGGGGAAGCAGTCCGACCGTCCATCCGAGGTAGCGCCTGTATCCGCCGCGGGCTGGCTCGGCGATGGCGTTCAACCATGCCGCCGCCAGAAGGGAGTTGAGGATCGCCGCAAGCGCCCACGCGTCGCATTCGTCAGCGCACCGCAGCACATAGCAGGTGTTGAGAGGAACTGTCGGGTCTCCCATGGGGAGCACCGCAGCGCGTGGACGCTTGCCGAAATCCGCCCAGACGACGCGCCACGCGCTGTGCTCCGCGGCGTCGACACGAAACAATGACCACCAGCGGTGTGCCCGGGCGGCATCCGCCCTCGTCGCCAGCTCGCCGTATCGCCGCCGGAGCCAGTGGCGTGCCCGTTCGGGGAGTCGCGCCAACGGAGCTCCGTGCTCGTCGTGCGTCCACAGGATGGATTCCGTGCACGGTTGTCGATGCCACGCCAGGACGCCGTCGCCGCGAAGCGCGGGACGAAGCAGCGCGCGCTCGACTGTTCCGGTCTCTCCGTCCGAATCGACGATGCTGGCAAGATTTCCCGATGCATCCGTGACGCGCACCACGAACGCGGCGTTGCATCCAGACTTCACACCCAGGCGCGGCGGTCCGAACGTCGACTGTGAGAGCGGGCTGCCAGCGTCACGCAGGCGGTCGAACGCGCGACGCGCATCGGGCGTCAGCATCAGCCAGGGAGCGCCGGGCGACGCGTCGAAGGCAAGATCGGTCGAGAGCGCCGACCATTCGCGATGCACCGCACCCTGATGAATCACCAGGGTCAGGCGCTCCACGGCCGGCTCACCCGCACGGGCCACGAGTAGCGACGGATAGACGGCCGCATCGAACGCGTGCTTCATGTCGGTCAGATCCTCCAACCTGACCACTCGCGTTCGCTCAGTCAGGAGCTGGCGTACGCCGCCGCCGGCCAGCGACCGCCAGAGCTTCGCGGGCAGCAGCAGGGACAGCGTGCCTCCTGGACGGAGCAGAGCGACCGACCGCTCGACGAAAAGCGCTGACAAGTCCACCTGCGCGGCAAAGCTGGGCGATGCCCGCGCGCCTGACGCTCCGCTGGCCCATGGGGCGCACCGATAGACGTCATAGCATTGCTTGAACTGCTGGCGAAGCGCCGTCGGAATGCGGTGCAGTCGCACCCACGGCGGGTTGCCCAGCACGACATCGAAGCCGCCATGGGCCTGCGCGTCGGAGAAGAACGTGTGGAATGAAAACGGAAGCGCGCCGCCATCCATGATTCGTCGGCGCTCGACCCGCAATGCGCGCAGCCGGTCGCGCAGCCGCTTGAGTTCGCGGCGTGTCTCGGGCCCGGGCGCGGTCCGGGTCCCGAACAGGTCCCGCGTGCGCTGCGCCGCCAGTCGCTCCCGGCGTGTGTGCTGCACCGCGGCCACATCACGCTCGGTGTTCGCCAGTGCGCGCTGTCGCTCCGCCCGGTCCAGCGTCCGCGCGAGCATCTGTTTGCGCTGGCCCGTAGCCCGGATGTAGCGCGATCGTAAGTCCTCGATGCGCGCGCTGCCCACGATGGCCATTGCACCGGCCGCGAACGCGCCACCCGCGATCGCGTCTCCCCCTCGGATATTCCGGTCGAGATTCGGCAGGGGCGGGACACGCAGGGGATCCTGCTCTTCGCTCTCGATCACCACCGAGAGCCACAATCGTAGCTCGCACAGCCAGACCGCCGTCGGGTTGCGATCGACGCCGAAGATCGATCGCGCCAGCACATCGCGCCGAATGGCCGCTGTCGATCCGCGATCGCCATGCTGGCGGCGCAGGTCTGCCAGACGTTCGAGCACGTACACCAGAAACGCGCCGGAACCGCAGGCCGGATCGAGTACGCGAATCTCACGGAGCGACTGACCAGTCGGATGCGCCAGCGCGGCTGAAAGCGCCTGGTCCGCCACACACGCGACGAGGGCGTGCGGCGTGAAGTAAACGCCACTCGCGCGTCGCTCGCCGGCGGCCATCAGCGACTCGAACGCGCGCCCCAGCATCTCCGGATCCACCGACGCCTCGGACCACGTGGCCGAATCTTCCCGTACGACGAACCTGAACCGCTGGAAAACTTGCTCGAACAGCGCGCCAAGCTGCTCGTCGGGAAAGCGCCATTGCCCCGCGCGCCGCTCCAGCGGCGTCCGCGCGAACAATCCTCCGTTCAGGAATGGGATGGCGCCCAGCGCGCGCGCCGCATGGGCGCGATGCGACACCGGCGTATTCAGCGTCCCGAAAAAAAGTGGCAACAGGATCCGGCCATGGAATCCTCCTCCACGACGCATGCACGCATCGAACTGCGATGTCAGGAAGGCCCGATCGCCGTCCAGCCATCCCTTGGCTTCCAGAAAGCGCAGGAACAACAACCGTGAGGCGTAGAGAAGCGCGACACCGCGCGCGCTGGACTCATCCAGCGCACCGGCGCACACGCCGGCGAGCGCCCCCACCTGTGTCTCGAGCGCGCGATAGAACCGACGAGTGAGTGCGTCGCGTCCCAATACTTCGGTGCACCGCGCGTGAACCAGTACGTCTTCCTCTGCGCGTACCGCCGCCAGCGCGCACAGTGTCTCCGCGTCCGAGTCCAGGACCCCGCTGGTCTCCCACAGCAATGACGCGATCCGCGGACCTGTCGCGCCCGCGGAGCACGCGATGATCGCGGCGTTCGATCCCGTGGAATCCACGGCGGTGATGAGCCAGAGCACGTGTGGAGCGCGGGTGGTCACGCGACGCGCGAGCCGTTGCAGGACTTCCCGCAACATCAGTCCCTGCCGCACTCGCAGCGAAAGGACACGGATCGACCCCGGCCCGGCTGACAGTTCCGTCTCGAGCGCGACGTCAGGCTCGATCGCGTCGCGCAGCCAGGAACCCATGTCCAGGCTGGCGTCCGCGAGGCCGACGGCGCGAATCAACTGGGTCAGTCCCTGCAGTGAGCGCGCTCCTTGGAGCAGCGTGGCGGCGGCGCGCATGGTGAGCACCTGCCGAGCGTATGCCGGGAGGCGGTACCAGCCGTCACCATGGCGCCGCGTGCATGAGCAGAAAAGCGAAGAGGCGCCCGGCCAACGACCGGACGCCCCGGACTCCTTTGTCGAGCGATAGCGGGTACTATCGATTGCTCGGGGTACCACTATCGCCGGTGTTGCCACCTCTGCCGCCGCTACCGGCGCTTTCGCGACTGCCACCGAGCTCGTCGCCGCTGGTCTCAGTGCGGCTACGATCACCCGATGATCCGCGATTGCCGCCGTTGTTCCCGAGATCGTTCTCGTCCCGGTCGCTGCTCGAACCGCGATCGCTGCCCGAACCGCTCATCCCGCTATCCTCATCCCGTGCGAGGTCAGGATTGCGCGTCGATTCGTCGGAGCCGGGATTGTCCAGGTTGTCGTTACGATCCGCCATCGTATCCTCCTGCTAGGTTGGCTAATAGCGCTTGTGCGCGTTTGCCCAGCCACTGAGGGCAGACGGAGTGCCATTGTCTCCGCATGTTTACGATTGACCACTTCAGTCTGCCTTCATAGGTTGCCGCGCTCTTCATGCTTCCCTATCCAGTCATAAAACCGGGCGCGCGCGTAGCACTCGTTGCGCCTGCCGGCCCGTTGAAAATCCCGGCCGACCTCGATCGTGCTATCGAGAATACCCGCGCGATGGGGTGGGAGCCGGTGGTCGGCGAGCACGTGCGCGCCAGGCACGAATACTTCGCGGGCTCGGATGCGCAACGTCTCGAGGATCTCAACCGTGCGCTGTGCGATGACAGCATTGACGCCGTCTGGTGCCTGCGAGGGGGCTACGGCGCAATGCGGCTGCTGGACGGTCTCGACTTCGACGCGTTGCGACGTCGTCCCAAGGCGGTGATCGGCTATTCGGACATCACCGCGTTTCACGCGGCCATCGGCGCGCGCTGCGGGATGGCCAGCATCCACGGTCCGACGGCGCGGGGCAAGCTGACGCCGTTCACCGAACGATCACTTCGCGCCGCGGTCACCAGAAGCGGTGAACCGTGCGGCGACGCACCGGGCGCGACGACGTTGGTATCGGGCCGCGCGCGCGGGCATCTGGTTGGCGGCAACCTCGCGCTCCTGTCAGCGCTGCATGGAACGCCCTACCAACCGAAATACGCTGGCGCCATCCTCGTGCTCGAAGACACGAACGAAGCGCCGTATCGCATCGAGCGCATGCTGTTGCAACTGCGGCTGTCGCGCGCTTTGCAAAGTTGTGCCGGCCTGGCCTTCGGATCGTTTACCAACACGGGTGAAACGTCCGATGCCAGCCTCGGCGGAACGCGTACCTTGAACGATGTCATTGGCGAAGCCGCGCAGGTGGCAGGCGTTCCGGCGATCTTCGGCATCCCGATGGGACATATCAACGATCAATGGAGTCTGCCCCTCGGATTCGACGCCGAGCTGGACGCGGACGCCAAACGACTCACTGTCATCCAGGCATGAAGACCTACCAGGAGCTGTTGTCGGAGGCCAAGTCGCGGGTAAAGGAGCTCGGCGTGAAAGACGCCTTCGCGCTCCGTCACACCACGGGCGACCCCGTGTTTCTCGACGTGCGCGAGCCTCAGGAGTACAACCTTGGGAAGATTCCCGGCGCCGTTGCCATCTCGCGGGGGAATCTCGAGAAGAACGTGGAGAGCCAGGTGCCGCGCGAGAAAACCGTCATCGTGTATTGCGCGAACGGGAATCGATCCGCGTTCGCGGCGGACGTGCTGCAGGTGATGGGGTACGCGAACGTGCGCTCGCTCCGCGAGGGATTCAGTGGCTGGGTCGCGGAGGGCGGTGAGGTCGAGTGAGGGGTCGACGGTCGTGACACTCAAAACAGTGCTCGCTCATCCTGACCTCCGCAGGCTCGCGGCCGCACTCGAGCGCGCGCCCGGACGGCAGATCGATCCGGAAACGCCGATGCGCTTCGCGGCCATCGCGCTGGTGCTGCGGTTGGGCGAGCAGGGTGAACCGGAAATGCTGATGATCAAGCGCGCCGAGATCGAACGCGATCCCTGGAGCGGCCACGTCGCTTGTCCGGGTGGGCGCATGGAGCCGGGAGATCGCGACCTTGCCCACACCGCGACGCGCGAGACCTGGGAGGAGACAGGGATCGATCTGACGCTGGTGGGAAAAATCCTCGGGACGCTTGACGACATCAGCCCCCGCACGCCAGTGCTGCCACCGGTCATCGTCCGCCCGTTCGTCGCCGCAGTGCCGTCCAAAGTCGAGATCGTGCCGAGTCCGGAAGTCGCAGCCGCGTTTTGGGTACCCCTGTCGGCACTACGCGAGCGTTCGTCGTGGGGGACCGGGATGGTGAACGTGCGCGGAGTCGATCGCGAGGTGAGCACCTTCACACATGGCGATTATATGGTGTGGGGCCTCACCGAGCGGGTGCTGCAACAGCTTCTGGAGCGGATGGGAGAGTAGCTCGGGTTGCGTTCTGAGCAGTCTGATAATAAGTTAGGTTAACCTAACTTAAGAGTTAGTCAATTTATCATGGCAACGCCGCCCGTAAAAACTCCTCCCACCGGTCAACCTGTAGCCGAGCCGGGATGGAAGCACGCGCGTGTCGCGCCGAGCCTCGCCGAGGTGTACCGCAGTGTCCCCGTCCGTCACGGCAGTTGGTGGCGGAAGGTGCTGGCATTCGCCGGTCCTGGCTATCTCGTGGCGGTCGGGTACATGGATCCGGGGAATTGGGCCACCGACCTGGCCGGTGGATCAGCGTTCGGCTACACGCTGTTGTGCGTGATCCTGTTGTCGAACCTGATGGCGATTCTGTTGCAGGGGTTGTCGGCCAAGCTTGGCATCGCGACTGGTCGCGATCTCGCGCAGGCGTGTCGCGATCACTACGGCAAGACCACGAATTTCGCGCTGTGGATCCTGTGCGAAGTGGCGATCGCGGCGTGCGACCTGGCCGAAGTCATTGGAGCGGCCATCGCACTGAACCTGTTGTTCGGCATTCCTCTGGCGTGGGGCGTGGTGATCACCGCCGTGGACGTGATGCTGGTGCTGTACCTCCAGAACAAGGGCTTTCGCATGCTGGAGGCGCTGGTCATCGCGCTGATTGCGACCGTGGGCGCCTGCTTCCTGTTCGAGATCCTCATGGCCAAGCCCGACGTCGCGGGCATCCTGAAGGGATTCATTCCGAGCGCCCAGGTGCTGCAGAATCCGGAGATGCTGTACATCGCCATCGGCATCCTTGGCGCGACGGTGATGCCCCACAACCTGTATCTGCATTCATCCATCGTGCAGACCAGGCGATACGAACAGACGGTTGAAGGCAAGAAGGAAGCGTTCAAGTTTGCGTTCCTCGATTCCACCATCGCGCTCAGCTTCGCGCTCTTCATCAATGCAGCGATTCTGATCGTGGCCGCCGCCACGTTCCATCGCACGGGGCGCAACGAAGTGGCCGAGATTCAGGATGCGTACCAGTTGCTGACGCCGCTGCTGGGCGCGGGTGCGAGCACCGCGTTCGCCCTGGCGCTACTGGCGTCCGGTTTGAACTCGACGATCACCGGCACGCTGGCAGGCCAGATCGTGATGGAGGGGTTCCTCAACATTCGACTGCGCCCGTGGCTCAGGCGGCTCATCACGCGCGGCATCGCGATTGTGCCCGCCGTGGTGGTGGCTATTATGTACGGCGAAAGCGGCACCGCGAAGCTGCTCGTCTTGAGTCAGGTGATCCTGAGCCTGCAGCTTTCCTTCGCCGTCGTGCCGCTGGTGATGTTCACGTCCGAGCGCGCCAAGATGGGCGAGCTCGTGAATCCCCAGTGGGTGAAGATCCTTGCGTACCTGGTGGCAGCCATTATCGCGACCCTGAATGGGTGGTTGCTGTTCCAGACTTTCCGCGGCTGGCTTGCATGACGTACAAACGCATCCTCGTGCCCGTGGAGAACTCCTCGTACGACGAGGCGATCCTGAGCCACGTGCGCGGCCTGGCAAAGTTGTGCAGCGCCAGTGTCGTCGTGATTCACGTGGCCGACGGCTTCGCCGCACGCAACGCCAATGAGCTCAACTTGCGTGAGTCCGAGGAAATGCGGCTCGATCTCGACTATCTGGAGCGGGTCACGGCCGACCTGGAGCGGGACGGCATCGAAGCGGACAGCGTTCTGGCCGGCGGCGATCCCGCACGCGAGATCGCCGCTGCCGCCGACCGCGAGCACTGCGATCTCATCGCGATGTCCACCCACGGACATCGCTTTGTGAAGGACTTGTTGTACGGCAGCGTCGCGAACGAGGTGCGCCACATTTCGACCGTGCCTGTCCTTCTCGTGCGTGGCGCGTCGGCCGCGGATCGCGGCGCCACCGGGGTCAAACCGATCCCTGACGCGGGCCGAGACCTGGGATCATGACACCATCGCGGGCGTCCAAGCCAGTTCCCGAGCTCACCGGGCCCGTTGAGGACTACCTCAAGGCCATCTACGAACTGGAGCGCTCCGGTGAGCCCGCGGAGACCAATGCGATCGCGCGGACACTGAACATCGCGCCCGCATCCGTGAGTGGGATGGTCAGGCGCCTGGCGGACCAGGGGCTCATCTCCCACGAGCGGTATCACGGCACACGCCTCACCAGCGCTGGCCGGCGCGCGGCGCTGAAAACGCTGCGGCGCCACCGGGTGATCGAGGCGTATCTCACGTCGGCGCTGGGCTACACGTGGGATCGCGTTCACGACGAGGCGGAGCGGTTGGAGCACGCGGCATCGGACGAGCTCATCGACCGGATGGCGGCGGCGATCGGCGAGCCCAAGACGGATCCACATGGCGCGCCGATTCCAACGCGCGACGGCACGTTGCGGGAGCCGCCGCTGGTGGCGCTGGACTCACTGCAGCCGGGAGATGCGGCGCGCGTGGAGCGGGTGAGCGACCACAATGCGGATCAGCTGCGCTATCTCGCCGAGCTCGGCATTGTGCCAGGCGTAAGGGTTACGGTCATCGCCCGCGAGCCGTTTGGCGGTCCGATTGCTCTGACGGTTGATGACGCCCAACACGCGATCGGACCAGAGCTGGCGTCCCAGATTCTCGTTTCGCGCGTGGATTGACTGGCGGCCCGCTCCTTGCCGCCACAGGAGGCGGCGACACAGGAGACTTGGGTGGCTCATCGCGTTTCGATCGATCCCGACAACGGCGTTACCGACCTGATTTCACAGCTCACCTGTGACTCGAAGCGCCTGCTGGGCGACGAGGTCAAGCTGGCGAAGCTGGAAACCGCGGAGAGCGTGCATCTCGCGGGTCGCGGTGCATTGTGGCTGGGCCTGGCGTTCGGCGTGGCCGTAGTGATGCTGGTCGCGTTCACGCTGTTTTTCGCGACGCTGATCGGCCGCGTCGCTAGTGGCCACTACTGGGTAGGCGCGGTGATCACCGCGGTTCTGGAGATCGCGCTCGGCGCGTGGTTGGTGCGCCGCGGACTGCGTGATTTCGGGAAGGCACCGTACTCCATGCCCGAGACCCGCGCAACGCTCACGCTGGCGAAGAACTAACCAGCGGACGAACGGGGTGTCCGGCGCCGCTCGCGACCGCGCTGGAATCCGACGCTGACGTAACCGCGCACGGCCTCCCAGTCAGCCTGCGCTGCGCCGGCTTGCGGCCATCCCCGCGAGAGATCTCGTTCGACGGTCTCGAAGTCCGGGTAGGTCGGATTCGCTGCGGCGACGTCGCCAAGAAGGTACGCCCCCTTTGCGTCGTCGAACGCGAGCGATAGCGCCTTGCGTCGCTCGAAGTCCGACCGGTAGTACTGCTCGTCCGCTTCGCCGATGTCCTCAGCCGCTTCAGCGAGCGCGCGTCCACTCCACCAGCCGCCAATGGCGCCGGCAATGCCGCCGAGGAGCACACCGAGCGGCCCGGCCGTGGCGCCGATGGCCGCGCCGGCAACAACGCCGCTGATGCCGCCAGCGGCCTGTCCAACGTGATCGGCGGTACTGGGAAGATGTTGCTCGTCGGTCATGCGTGAAACTGTGGCAAGTTGGGGACCCATGGAACGCGCTTGACTTTGCCCGCGCGCGCGCGCCCATTGTCCCGCATGCCCGCCCCGATTCGAATCGGCACGCAAGGCTGGAACTACGACGCCTGGACCGGGCCATTTTATCCAGATGGCACCCGCGCGATCGACTTTCTCTCCGTATACGCCCGGGCGTTTGACACGGTCGAAGTCGATTCCACGTTCTATGCGGTGCCGACGGCAAAAACGATTCGCGGGTGGGCGCAACGTACCCCGCCGGGTTTTGTGTTCGCGCTGAAGCTGCCTCAGGAAATCACCCACGAGCGCCGGTTTCGCGAGGTGGATGACGTGGCGAAAGAATTCTTCGACCGTGCGCGCGAGCTCGAGGACAAACTCGGGCCCGTGTTGATTCAGCTCGGCGCCGACTTCCATCCCGGCGAGCTGCCGGCGCTTGCCCGCTTCCTGCCCATACTCCCCGAAGACATCGGTTTCGCCATCGAGTTTCGCGACAAGGGATGGATTCACGATGGTGTGCTCGCGCTGCTCTCGGAGCACAACGTTGCGCTGGCGCTCACGGATGCGCGGTGGATTCCACGCAAGCAGATGCTGGCGCTCGCGGAGCGGCCCACCGCGGACTTTGCCTATATCCGGTGGATGGGCGCAGACCGCGAGATTGTAGATTATTCGCGCATCCAGATCGACCGGTCGCGCGAGCTGGAGCTGTGGGCCGGTGTCATCTCCCACATCGCCGCGAAAGGCCGCACGGTCTATGGATACGTGAACAATCATTTCGCCGGCCACTCACCGTCATCGGCTCGCGAGCTGCAGCGGTTGCTCAACCTCACTCCCGTCGATCCCGAGCGCCTAGGCGAACAGATGACCCTCTTCTAATGGAAACTGCGCTTCGCCGGACCACGCCAAAGTTCGCGACCCGCGCGCTGGTGGATCACGCGGCCGCCGACCCACCCTTTGCATGGCACGCACCGACAGTGGTGGTGGCAGCCGTATGCGTGATGGTGGGCGTGTATTGGGACATCTCGTGGCACATGTCCATCGGCCGCGACTCGTTCTGGACGCCTGCGCATCTGTTGATTCAAGCGGGCGGACTCGTCGCGGGCCTCACGTCCGGTTACGTGGCGCTGCGAACCACGTTCGGTGGCGATCCGCGCGCGCACGACGCCGCGGTGAGCTTCTGGGGATTCCGAGCGCCGTTGGGTGCCTGGGTGGCCATCTGGGGCTGCATCGCGATGGTCGCATCCGCGCCGTTCGACAATTGGTGGCACAACGCTTATGGGCTCGACGTCAGGATCATCAGCCCACCGCACGCCATCCTGGCGCTCGGCATCGGCGCGATCGGCGTGGGCGCGCTTCTGTTGTCGTTGGCGTGGCAGAACCGTGAGAGTGAGAAGCAACGACTTGCCACGTGGCTCTTTCTCGTGGCGGGAGCGCTGCTGCTCATGGATCGGGCCATTCTGCTCACGGAGTACAGCGGCAAGAACCAGCAGCACGGCGGCGCGTTCTACGTCGCGGCCATGATGGCGTACCCGATGGCCGTCGTCATGATGGCAAAGGCGGCGAAGCTGAAGTGGGCCGCCACGACGACATCGGCAATTTTCATGGGGATCATGCTCGCCCTGATGTGGATCATTCAGCTGTTCCCCGCGACTCCCAAGCTGGGACCCATCTATCAGCCCATCACGAACATGGTGGCGATGGCGTTCCCGGCGTTGCTCGTCGTTCCCGCGCTCGGCGTCGATCTCGTCATGCACCGCGTCCGCACGCGGCCGCTGCTGCTCGCGCCAGTTCTCTCGGTCGTGTTTCTCGCGCTGTTCATGGCAGCGCAGTGGCCGTTTGCCAGCTTTCTCATGACCGAGAGCGCGCGCAACTGGTTCTTCAATGCCGACAACTTCGTGTACTGGATGTCACCGTCGGGTGTTGAATGGAGCCGGAGCTTCGTGTCCGACGCGCCGGGCGCGGCGTCGTTCCCCAGGCAGCTGCTGACGGCGTTCGTGCTCGGGACGCTCTCGAGCTATGTGGGACTCTGGTTCGGACACTGGATGACCAAGGTGCGGCGATGATGCGTCGCGCGGCACGAGCGGCGGGAGTCGCCTGTCTCGCGCTCGCGGTCTCGGCCCACGTCGGATCGCCGGATGTGTTCTTCCGGGGTCGCGCTGGTCCGTATGAGCTGGGTGTAGTCATCCGGCCGCCGGAAGTAGTCCCGGGTGTGGCGCGTGTTACCGTCCGCGTATCGCGGGACGTGGAGCGTGTGTCCATCCGGCCCGTGTTCTGGCGCGCGGGCTCCCGCGGCGCGCCGTCCGCGGACGAAGCGCGCCGGATGCAGGGAGACTCAGGCACGTTTCAAGGGTCGCTCTGGCTCATGGCGCGTGGCGCGTACGGCGTCGACGTCATCGTCGAGGGCGCGCGGGGTGTTGCCAGCGTGCTGGTGCCGGTGGCATCCGTCGCCACCGGGCGGCTCGAGATGACGTCGGGGCTGACCGTCATCCTGTTGGGCTTCGGCGTTTTCCTGTGCGTCGGACTCATCACCATCGTGTACAAGGGGGCCGGCGAGAGCCTGTTGAGCGCCCACGAGCAGATGGACGCGAGACGCCGCAACAGCGCGCGTCGCGTTGGCGCGATCGCGGTTCCGATCGTCGCGCTGGCGGTGCTCGGTGGCGCGCGCTGGTGGGGCGCCGTGGATCGCGATTACGAGCGCACCATGTATCGGCCCTCGCCGCTGGTGCTTCGCCTCGATGGCGACGTGCTGCATCTCGCGGCGACCGACACGCTCTGGCAGCCGCCGCGCCGGCCGTCGGGGCTCGTCGCTGATCACGGGAAGCTGATGCACCTGTTCCTCGTTCGGGGGGACGACGCGCGGGCGTTCGCGCACCTGCATCCACGGCCCGTGGATTCCTCGGCCGTCCCGGCCTTTGTCGCGAAACTTCCTGCGTTGCCACCGGGGCGGTATCACGTGTTCGGCGACGTGGTTCACGAGACTGGATTCGAGCGGACGTTGGTCGGCACGCTCGATCTCACAGGATCCGCAAGCCAGGCCGGCGCCGCGCCAATCACCGCGGACGCCGACGACGCCTGGTTTGTCGGCGACGCATCCCGTGACTCGCGCACCATCCTGCCCGATGGCTCCACCATGGAGCTGGCCAGCATCCCGAATGGACCGCTCACCGCCGGCCGCGAGGTGACTCTCCGCATCACGGTGCGCGATCCGCGAGGCCAGGCGGCGCGCTTGCAGCCGTACCTTGGCATGCCGGCGCATGGCGTCATCGTCCGTACCGATGGCGCGGTCTATGTGCACCTGCATCCCATGGGGACAATCACGAACGCGGCTCAGGCGACATTCGCCGCTCGCGATAGGGGCGACACGACAAGCACCGGGCAGCTTCGGCTTGCCGAGCACGCCCCGCAGCATGTCATGGGCGCCGCGGCTGCCACGGACACGATGAGCTCTGTGGTGGAGTTTCCCTACGCGTTTCCAAAAAGCGGCAGCTATCGCTTGTTCGTTCAGGCCCGACGCGAGGGGCGCGTGCTGACGGGTGCGTTCGCGGTGGCGGTCACGGAAGCGTCGGGTCCGACACCCTGACCATCCGCGTGAATCGCAGGATTGGCGCGTTCGTCGCGCTCGCCGTCATTCTGGCCGCGCTTTTCGTCGGGTTCGGGTTCTGGCAACTCCGCCGACTGCAGGAGCGACGCGTCTATGTCGCGGCGCTGCGCGCGCGCCTTGGCGAGCAGGTGCTGCCCTTCGAGCAACTACCGGACACGAGCTCGTTCAGACGAGCGATCGCTCGTTCAGACGAGCGATCGTAACGGGAACTCCGGACCACGACAACGAGATTGTGTTCACCGGCCGGTCCCGGAACGGCTCACCCGGCGTGTACGTACTGACGCCAGTTCGGAGAGCCGGTAGCGATACGGCGGTGGTGGTGATCCGTGGCTGGGTCTATGCCCCGGACGCAGCCACCGTGGACCTGGCCCGCTGGAGCGAAGCGCGCACGAATTTCACCGGGTATGTGGCCGCATTTCCGCGATCGGCGCCGCCACCGGCTGGCGCGTGGGGTGCGACGCGCAGGGTACGCGCGTTGAGCGCAGAGGGCGTACGCCGGATGATGCCATATCCAGTGGCTGGCATGTACCTGGTATCGCAGGATTCCGCTCCGTCGACCGCGCCTGCGCGCCTCGGGCCGCCGGCGCTGGATAACGGCCCGCATCTCAGTTACGCGATCCAGTGGTTTTCGTTCGCAACCATCGCGCTCGCTGGAGCCGCTGTCGTGGTCACTCGCGCAATGAAGCCACGTGGCGTTGGCGCGACAGGTGCATAGGGAACCGTCCAGCGCTGGAGTGATCGCGTGACCCGGAGATGGGGCGCGATATACATTCACACACCATCACTTAGGTCGTCGCAATGGCCGCCAAACCACAGCTTGCGTCCGAGACCGAAGCCCGCGACGTCGCCGAGGCAGCGCGTGAAAGCGAATGGACCGGCGCGAGCTTCGTGCGCGAGCTCTTTCTCGGTCGGTTTCCCCTTCACCTGATCCATCCCTATCCGCAGGAGGATCCGGAAGAGGAGCGGCGTGCGGCGCCCTTCATGGCGAAACTCAGGGATTTTCTGATGCGCATCGACTCGGACATGATCGACCGCACCGGCGAGATTCCCGAAGAATACGTTCAGGAGCTGCGCGAGATGGGAGCGTTCGGGATCAAGATCCCGACGGAGTATGGCGGCTTGGGCCTTTCGTACACGAGCTACGTCAAGGCGATGGCGCTCGTCACGTCCAAGGACGGTTCTCTCACGGCGTTGCTCTCAGCGCACCAGTCCATCGGGCTGCCACAGCCCCTGAAGCTGTTCGGCACCGACGCGCAGAAGCAGAAGTACTTCCCGCCGCTGGCCAAGGGTGCCATCTCGGCGTTCGCGTTGACGGAGATCGACGCGGGATCGGATCCCGCGAACATGGAAACCACCGCCACGCCCACCGACGACGGCTCGAGCTATGTGATCAACGGTGAGAAGCTCTGGTGCACCAATGGCACGCGTGCAGAGTTGTTCGTGGTGATGG
>JANNJV010000589.1:0-8790 GCA_031395945.1 Gemmatimonadota bacterium
CGACCAGCTGGCGGACGCGCAGCAGTTGCTGGGAACACGCATCGGCGCAGGTATCGGTGGCGAAACCGGATCCATCGCCTTCACGGCGTTGAGCGACAAGTTGGAGCCCGCGCTGGATCTCCTCGCGGACATGATGTTGAATCCCAGCTTCCCCGCCGACGCGCTGGAACGCTTGCGCGCCCAGCGATTGGTGGCGCTGACGCAGGCGAAGGACCAGCCAGGCGCCATCGCGGACAAGGTGTTCTCCAAGGTGGTGTACGGCGATGCGCATCCGTACGGGCGTGTGATCACGGAACAGACCACGCGCGCCATCACTCGCGATGACGTGGTCGCTTTTCACCGCGACTACTTCAAGCCGGGGCGGGCCAGTATCACTGTGGTGGGTGACGTCGACCCTGCGCGCGTGAAGGCCGCGTTCGAGAAGGCATTCGCGAATTGGCCAGCGGGCGGTGAGCGTCCGGCGTTCGCGTATCCGGCGGTGCCGGCGCCGAAGTCCACCACCATATACCTGGTGGACAAGCCCAAGGCGGCACAGTCGGTGTTCGCCATCGGACTGCCCGGCCCTGCGCGCGACACGCCCGATTACTTCGCCATCTCTGTGATGAATCACATCCTGGGCGGACTGTTTCAGTCGAGGCTCAACCATCTCATTCGTGAAGTGAAGGGCTATAGCTACGGCGTTGGATCGGGCTTCGATTTCGGACGCGGTCCTGGGGCGTTCACGGCCGGCGGCGATATCGTGTCCGAGAAGACCGACAGCGCGTTCATCGATTTCATGAACGAGTTGCGTGGCGTGCAGGGCGGGAAGCCGTTTACCGAAGACGAGATCGTCCAGGGCAAGGAGTCGCTCATTCAGGGGCTCCCGCGCCGGTTCGCGTCCGTGGACGGCGTCGGCGGGGCGATTTCGGGATTGTACCTCAACAGCCTCCCCGATTCGTACTACCAGGAGTACGCCGGCCGCATCAACGCGGTGACGGCCGACGACCTCGTTCGGGTGGCGAAGAAGTACATCGACCTGAACAACATCAACATCATTGTCGTGGGCGACCGTGCCACCATCGAGGAGCCACTGCGCAAGACTGGTATCGCGCCGATCGTGGTATTGGACATCGAAGGCAAGCGCATTTCACCGACGCCGTAACGCCGTAACGCGCACCCGTGGTCCGCGCAGTACATTTGCCGTCCCTCCAACCCGCTCCCTCTCAATGATTCGCCGCACCCTGATTTCCCTTGGCGCAGTCGCGCTCTTGTCCGCGACCGCTGGCGCCCAGGCGCGCACCGTGACTGTTACCGCTTCCGAGTTCACCTTTGCAGCCCCCGATTCGATTGCCGCCGGCCAGACGACGTTCCAGCTCGTCAATCGCGGCACCGAACTACATCACATGCAGATCGTGAAGCTCGACGCCGGGAAGACGTTTGCCGATTTCGAGGCTTCCCTGAAAAACCCAGGACCACCTCCCTCGTGGCTGAGCTTCGTGGGCGGGCCGAATGCTGGCATCCCCGACGGCCAGAGCATGGTGCAGGTGACTGCGTCGCTCAGCGCTGGCGAATACGTGCTGTTGTGCATGATTCCGAGCCCCGATGGGAAGCCGCATTTGATGAAAGGCATGTACCGTCCGCTGAGGGTCACTGGCACAGGCGTCACGCAGGCTGGCGCGCCGACCGCGGACTACGTGCTCACGCTCAACGACTACAACTTTGACTTCGACAAGCCGCTCAAGGCCGGGACGCGCACGATTCAGATCAAGAACTCGGCAAAGCAGTGGCACGAAGCGGTGCTCGTGAGGTTGCCGCCGAATGTCCCCGTCACGGCGTTCATGGAATGGTTGGGCACGGGCATGAAGGGCCAGCCGCCGGTGATTCCGATGGGCGGCATTGTCGCCCTCACGCCGGGACGGGAGAACCTGCTGACAGTCACGCTCGAACCAGGCGAGTACGGCTTGTACTGCTTCCTACCGGCTCCCGACGGCAAGGAGCACATCGCGCACGGGATGTTCAAGCAGATCACGGTGAGTAAGTAGCGGAGTTCTCGGCCCGGCGCCGCAATGCCTTAGTGGTGGCGGCGCCGGTATCGCCCTAGCCCTCGAGATCCTCGATTCGGCGCGGCCAATCCTGTTTGAGCAATCGGGACAACGCGCGGTCCGCCAGCAGTCGTCCCTCGGTCTGGCAGCGCGGACAATAGTTCGTCTCGTTGTCCGCATACCGGATGCGCTGCACCGCGGTGCCGCACACCGGACACGGCTGACCGAATTTGCCGTGCACCGCCATCTCGGGACGGAACGCGGTCACCTTCTCCGGAAACCCGCCGTTGGCCTGGGTCCGCATGCGCTCTACCCATTCGCGGAGGACGGTTTGCATGGCCCCGTGCACGCGCGCGATCTCGTGATCCGACAGACGTGAGGTGAGCTTCACTGGAGACAGCCGCGCGCGGTGCAGGATCTCGTCGGAATAGGCGTTGCCAATGCCGCTGAAGAGTCGAGGGTCGGTGAGCGAGCGTTTGATCGTGTGGTTCTCTGACCGCAGTCGCACGGCAAACTCGGGCACGGAACATTCCATCGGCTCGATGCCGCCGCGCTCGAACTGCGTCAGCGCTTGCGCGCTGCGTACGATGTGCAGCGACGCGCGCTTCTTCGAACCGGCCTCGGTGAGCGTCAGCGTCCCGTCGGGAAACTCGAACGTCGCGAGCGCGGTTTTAGGAACGCGCATTCCTGACCGAAACCAGTGGAGCCGGCCGGCGATCATGAGATGCAGCACGAGAAACAGGTCGTCGTCGAGCGAGAAGATGATGCGTTTACCAAGGCGGTGGACACGCTTCACGCGTTGGCCCGTGAGTGCCTGGAGCGGCGGATCCACGGTGCGGAGCAGGAAAGGCGTCGAGATGCGCACCTCGGTGATGGCTTGTCCCACGAGGCGCGATTCGAGTGCTTCGACGTATACCGTGACGTCAGGTAGCTCGGGCACGCCTCAGATCCATCGGCGCACTTTCCGCTTGTAGTCCAGGTAGGCGTCGCCGAACGTCGCGGTCAGATACTTCTCTTCTTCGGCGATCACCAGCCGGTACAGACCCAGCAGGACCAACGGCAGCAGAAACAGCGGCCACGCCGAGTTGACCACGAGCGCGAATCCCAGGTAGGAAATCGTGTTCCCCAAATACATCGGGTTACGCGTGAACCTGTACGGTCCGTGCTGCACCAAGGCACTGGCCGGCACGAAGGGAAACATCGTAGTGCCGGCCATGCTGAACGTCGCGATGCCAGACAGCGAGACCAGGAAGCCCGCCAGCGCGACCATCCAGCCGACGGTGCCGAGCCACGCCGGCGCGGTCTCGACGAGCGGCACGGGCCTGACTGTGGCGTGCATGAGCAGCGCGACGAGGAATCCTGCGACAAAGAATGCCGGCGGAATGCGAATGTTCGGACCGCGCTTCTTTTCCTTGCCGTACAGGTCCATGGTGACCACCGTCAGCGTTGTACGATCCGGATCTCGGGCAGCGGGAAGATCATGCCGACGCCTTCGTCGAGCAGTTTCGATTCGCGCTTTACGAACTCGGCCTCGAAGTGCCAGGGCAGCACGAGATAGTAGTCCGGCTTCATGCTCCGCGACTCTTCCTCGCTGATGATCGGGATTTCCGTGCCCAGCGTCCGGGCGCCGAACTTGTCCGGATTGCGGTCCGCGGCGTACTCGATGAGGCGGTTATCGATCCCGCACCACTGGAGGATGGTGTTCCCCTTCGTGGACGCGCCGTAGATGTGGATCTTCTTCCCTTCGCCTTTCAGCTTCTTGAGCAATCCCAACAGCTTTTCACGATGCACGTTGATGCGATCCTGGAAATGCTGGTACGGCTTGTCGGTGTCGAGTTCCAGGTCGAATTCCTTCTGCCGCATCGCCGCGATCTCGGCGCGCCACGCGGGATGGTTGTGCTTGAAGCTGTCCTTCTTGGCGACGTAGCAGCGAATGCTGCCGCCATTGATGTCGTTCTCCTCCACGCGAACCACCCGGAGCTTCGCCCGCTCCATGATTTGCTCCAGCACGGCCAGGCTGTAGTACTCCAGATGCTCATGGCAGATGGTGTCGTACGAGTTCATCTCGAGCATCTTGGGCATGTACGACATTTCGACGATCCAGATCCCGTCCGGAGCGAGATACTTCTCGATGGACTGCGCGAACGCCACCGGATCCTCGAGGTCGTAGAACATCGCGATGGACGTCACCACGTCGAGCTTCGTCTTGCCGAGCTCGCGATCCAGCTCCGGCGACGGAAAGAGGTCGTTCACCACCGTGATGTCGTCGTCCTTGATCTCCAGGACGATGTCCGACGGATCGATGGCGAATTTCCTGAACCCCTTCGGGTAGGCGCGCAGCAATGTGCCGTCGTTCGCGCCAATGTCGAGCACAGACGCCTTGTTCTCGCCCACCATCTCGGCCGCGACGGTCGCGATGCCCGCCAAATGGCTGCGCATCGTCTGATTCGTCCCCGACCGGTACCAGTACGCTGAGTAAAGCACTGAGGGCGGAACGGACTTCCGCATCTGCAGCAGCCCGCAGGCATTCTCGTCCGCGGTCGGATCGCAGCGCACGAGTGAGCAGTCTATCTTGCGGAGGGGCGGGATCTCCTTGCCGGCCTTGAAGAACGACCCCTGGAGATGCTGCTCGCCCAGGCTGATCACCGGTTTGAGCGCGGTCGAGCCGCAAACCCTGCAGGTCTTTCGATATGTCAGATGCATAGCGCTGACTAATATCGCGTACTAGCCGTGACGTGGCCAACGCAGGGAGTCCGCTAACGACGTACGACGCCGGTCTGGCCGCTCGCATCGCCGATGCTCTCGTGAGCATTGGCGAGAAGCGCGTGCGTGAGAAAAACGTGTTCGGTGGTCGCGGTTTCCTGGTGGGCAGGTCCACGTTCGCCATCGCATGGGACGATGGGCTCATCGTGAAGACGACCCGCGATGATTATCCGCACGCGCTTGCGGAGCCCGGAGTCACGCCCTTCGCGCCGGACAATGAGAAGCCGATGAGCACGTGGGTCGTGGTCACCGCTGACGCCATCGCGGACGACCCCGAGCTCACGCAATGGCTGCAGCGCGCGCTGCGCGCCGTTCGCTAGCGCTCGGGGCAGGTCACACGAACGGTCGGCGCGAACGTGAAGCGGCCCCGCGTCAGGAGCTCCACGCGGGCGGAGTCGCGAACTATTTCCCATGAGCCAATGATCGAATCGCTGGTCGCCGAACGCACGGCGAACCCGGGAGCCGCAACGGTCGTGTCGAGCCGCACCACGGCTGGCAGTGCGCTTTGCGTGAATTCGGCCTTCGCGGCTGCGGGAGCCGCAGCCCCACGAGCACGTGCGTTGGCAGCGGCGGCGCCCGCCGCGGCGGACACGCTTGGAATGAAGCCGCGCTCACCTGGTGGAGCCACGGTCCGATAACACCCGACAAAGGGTTCAGGATCCGGAGCAACGACGCCGTCGCGTCGCTGAAGAACGGTTGGCGGAGCCGCCGCGCGCACGTCGGCGACCTTGTCCAGCGCGCGCTCGTCGCGCATCCCTGTGACCACGGCGACACCTGGCGACGATGCCCTGGGGACAGTGGCAGAGCGCAACTGGGCAGGCGTAGCTGGCGCCGTTGCGTCCGCTGTGGGGACGCTCGATGCCGTGACGCCTGCGACTTGCCCGCCAACCGCGGCGCGACCGCTTCCCGCGCCTTCTGCAACGCGACGCGCGGGCGGAGCCACCTGTCGCTGCGGCTCAGGATTGGAGCGCCCATCAGCGCGGCGCGCGGCCGTCGTCGCTTCGGGCACCGGCACCTTCGCCAACTGCGTTTGTGGTGCGGCGGTGGACTGGTCCTCCGCGGCCGCAACGGGCGAGGTATCCACGAGCAATGCTTGATTGGCCAGCGGGGACGCCCGTTCGGTCGCGTCGCGCCTCATTTCCGGGGTACGCAGAATGACTGCTCCAAGAAACAGCGCGGCAATTCCAGTCACCCACGGCGCCGCGCGCCACATGCGCTTCGCCGGTCGCGCCGGAGCAACCGGGGCGCGCTTGGGCGTCACGCCCGACGGAACATCGTCCAGCGCGTTCAGAATGCGCGAGCTACCGGCGATCAGTCCACGCGCCTCGGCGACCGCTGCCGAGCACGCGGCGCATTGCGCCACGTGGGCTTCGGCGTCGCGCGCCCGTGTCGCGTCCAGCGCGCCGTCCAGCCACGCGTGGATGGTTCCTTCATCAAGGTGATTCATACCGCTCGTTGTCCTCCACTCTCGGCGTCTCGCAGCTGCTCGTACGCCTCCACTAGTCGGCGCCTGGCACGTGACAGCGTCGTTCCCACTGACGCCAGCGACAGTTGTAGCGCTTCAGCTATCTCGTTGTAGTCCAGTCCTTCTTCCCGCATCAACAACGCTTCCCGATCCCGCTCCGTCAGCGCGTCGATGGCTTTACGTGCCAGCGCGCGATCCTGAGCACGTTCCAGTTCGGTGATCGGTTGCTCGACGAAGCTCTCCACCTTTGCTTCCTCGCTCAGCAGCGCCAGGTGCCGGCGCCGTCGTGCGTCCTTCCGCGCTTCGTCCCGCACCAGGTTTGTCGCCACGGCGAACAGCCACGCTCGTTCGTTCGTGAGATCCGTCTGGCGTAGCGCGCGCACGAACGTCTCCTGTGCCACTTCTTCTGCCCAATCACGGTCGCCAAGACGGCGCGTGAGGTAGCGGACAAGGGGCGCGTGGTACTCGCGGAACAGGCGGTCGACGTCGTGCATGCGGGCTATGAGCTCTGGGCTCTGGGCTGTGGGCTTCAATGCCCATAGCCCACAGCCCACAGCTGCTTACCAACCCCTGATGATTGAATTCATGTCGCTCTCCGTCAGTTCGGGCGCGTCGTCCACCACTTCGAGCGCGACCGTTCTCCCGGCGACGAGCACCTTGTCGCCCACCGCGAACGCCTCGCGCAATTCCGGAATCTTCTCCAGCAGCGTGAAGTACGCCTGCGAATATGCCTTCACCTGGTACACCCGCAATTCGGCTTTCATGCGCGCGTCCACCCAGCGCTCGCCTTCGCGCTTGAACATCCTCGGGCCGGCCCGGCGCAGCGCGCTGGCCATGGACTGGTCCATGACCGCCGCGTCGGCCGCCGCGAGCGACTTCGCGTCGCGCTGTTCCGCGGCCGATTTCGCCGCCTCGAACTGGATCGTCGCGGGAGCCGCGGACGGCGCCGCCGAACCCGCCACGCCACTGGCGATGCCACGCTGTGGTATTCCACGGCGCATGCCATCCTGCCTCAGATTGCCAGCCACCATGCCCGGCTCCACGACCAGGTACGACGTGAACTCGGTGGGAATGCCGAACCGCTCGCCCAGACGGCGGATCTCATCGTCTATCTCGGACGAGCCGCCATTGCGCCGCTTCTCCGCGGCCAACCAACCGATACGCTGACTGGCCCACAAACGGGGGACGAATGCATTGCCGCGCTCTTCGCGCGGGAAGTTGCGCTGCGATGCCCATCGCACCTCGCGCCCACCCGCCCGGCCCCGCACCACGACGTTCGCAGGGCCGCTGCCTTCGTAGCGCGCGAGCACCACGAGATCCTGGCCGGCGAAGACATCCGTCGCTCCGCTGGGATACATGCGGGACAGCCGAACGTCGCCGTCAATCGAGATGCGGACATCCGTCAACAGTGGCTGACGCAGGCGCGTTGCCAACAGCTCGACCGCGCGTTCGACATTCTCATCAGGCCGGACGAAATGGGCCGTACCGCGCCCTTCCAGCGCGAGCTGTTCGATGAGGCTGACGTTGACGTCGGCTCCCATCCCCACCGCAAACAGGCGCGCGTCGTGACGCAGTCGGGCCGCCCGCGCCGCGATCGCGGCCGGATCGCGCTCGCCTACTGTAGGCGCGCCATCCGTCATGAACAGGACCAGTGCCAGCCGCTCGCTATCCCGGCGTCCGACGCCGTCGTCCGACGACCGCAAAGCCTCGTCGAGCGCACCGGAGATGTTGGTCGAGCCAACCGCATCCAGGTCCTCGATATAGCGGACCGCCGAGCGAATGTTCGCATCAGTCGCGAAGACGAACTCGTCGCGGAAGCTCCGGACGTCGGTTGAAAAGTCGATTACCCGGAACCGGTCCCGATCCGTCAACGTCCGCAGCAGCTGCCGACCCGCTGCCTTGGCCTGTTCCAGCTTCCTGCCGCTCATGGAACCGGAGACATCGATGACGAACGTGATGTCCCGCGCCAGGCGTGACGACGCCAGATCGGTCGGTGGAGTCACGGTGATCAGCGCATAGCCCGGCTCGTCGCGAGTCGCATTCGTGAGTACGGCCACCGACGCCGCCAGCGAGCGTCTCAGCGCCACCAACACGGTGATGTCGGGGCCGCCGCTGCGAATCGCGACACGACGCACAGCCTCGTCGCGCTCGATGTCCAGCTCGTGAGTGGGCGAGTACGCCTCTCCCAGCTCGCCGCCGGCACGGTACGTCAGCGTGAACCGGCTTTGGGCTCTGGGCTCCTGGCTTTGCGATGTCGCTCGTTCAGAGCCCACAGCCCACAGCGCTCTGCTCGCGGCGGAGCCTTGGAAGTAGTCGATACGCACCGCGTCACCCTCGCGCTCGGCGACACTCTCGAAACGGACTACCACGCGCCGTTCCTCGCCGGGCTGAATTGGGAAAATGCGCGTGCGCAGCATTCCGTGCCCCATCCATTCCACCAGCGCCGGGTCACGCTGGCGTCGGACGATGTCCTCATAAATGCGCCGCGCTTCCGTGGCGCTCATGGTCTCTCCGGCCACCATCTGCCCGTCGATCGAAAGC
>JANNJV010000032.1:0-12818 GCA_031395945.1 Gemmatimonadota bacterium
GTTCATCATCTATCAGCCCACGGGGAAGTCCGTGGATGGTGAGCTGCGCGACCCCGAGATTGCCATAGGCAAAGCGCAGGTTGTTCGATCAACGCCGTACGGTGTGACCGCCGTGATTCTTGGCCAGGAGCAGCCAGCGATCAAGGAAGGCATGTCGGCGCGTGTCGTCGCCCGAATGCCCTGAAGGCTATTGACGGGCCGACCGGACACGACGCTAACGGGATGACGAAACGCCGACTGGCGATGCACCTAACGCCAGTCGGCGTTTAGATTTGCACGCCGACGACACCACGTTCCTTTCCGGGGTCTTATTGGCGAAACGTGTCCTGGTGACTGGCGGAGCCGGTTTCATCGGCTCCCACACGAGCGAGTTCTTTCTCGAGCGCGGGTGGTCGGTCGAGATCATCGATGACCTTTCGACAGGCAAGCGCGAGAATCTCCCTAGGGCAGCCACGCTGCATGTGCTGGATGTCCGCGTGCCCGACGCCGCTCGAGTGATTCGCGAAGGAGCCTTCGATGCCATCGTGCATCTCGCAGCGCAGATAGACATCCGAAAGAGCGTCGTCGATCCGGTTTTCGATGCGAGCGTGAACATCGTCGGAAGCCTGAATCTTCTGGAGGCGGTGCGCGCGTCGCCGGCAGGGAAGAGGACCCGTTTCATCTTCTCGTCGACGGGGGGCGCGCTATACGGCGATTTTGTGACACCGCCGAACAGAGAGACCGCCCCGAAGGATCCCGAGTCGCCCTACGCTATTTCCAAGCTGAGCGTGGAGCACTACCTGGCGTACTACGGCAGGATCCACGGATTGGACACGGTCGCCCTTCGCTACGGGAACGTGTACGGACCGCGGCAGGATCCGCATGGCGAGGCCGGCGTCGTTGCCATTTTCTGCGGCCGCATCCTCGAGGGTCGTCCGCTCACGATTTTCGGCGACGGGAAGCAGACCCGCGACTATGTGTACGTGCGGGACGTGGCGGCGGCGACGTATCTGGCGGCGACCCGTGACCTCACCCGACACGAGCGCCTGGATGCCCGGGGATTCAACGTGGGCACGGGGATCGGAACGTCGGTGAACGACATTGCGCACACGCTTCTCGCCGCGTCCGGGCGAACGGTTCCGATCGACTACGCTCCGATACGTGCCGGCGAACAGCGGCACTCCTTTCTCGACGTGGACAAGGCGGGCGAGCTGCTTGGATGGAGGCCGTCCGTAACCCTCTCGCAGGGGTTGTCGGAAAGCTTCAAATGGTTTGCCGCCCGTCAGCGGGACGCGGTGAGCGCATGATCGCGGTTGCCGCGATGCTACAGGGAGGGGGCGCGATTCCGACGACTCCGATGGAGCTGATTCGGCAGTCGACCGCCGTCACCCAGGTTGTGCTCATCATTCTGGCCATTCTCTCCCTGGTGAGCTGGGGCGTCATTTTCTGGACCTGGGCGCAGGTGTCTACGGCAAATGGGCGTGCCCGCAAGTTTGCGTTGGAGTTCGACCGGACCCGGCGCATGGACGAAGCGAACAGCCTGGCCAGGCGCTCCACCAGGAATGCCTTTGCCAAGCTCTTTCTGCGCGCGTCGCAGTTCGTGGTTGAATCCCGCGGCGTCAGCCTGCGCGCAAAGGAAACAGCGTCAGAGGAGACGGGTACCCTACCGAATGCGACGCTCACCGGTTCCCAGCTCGAAGCGCTGCATTTGCTACTGGATGCCGAGGCCGATGAGGAGCGCGAGCGTCTCGGCCGGCACACCCCGTGGTTGGCGACCATCGCGTCGGTCAGTCCGCTCTTGGGCTTGCTGGGCACGGTGCTGGGCGTGATTCAGGCATTCATCGGCATCGCGACGAAAGGTTCGGGCAACCTCTCGGCCGTAGCGCCAGGAGTCGCCGAAGCACTGGTCGCGACGGCGGCTTCACTGGCCGTCGCGATTCCGGCGACCTTCGGCTACAACATTCTCGCGAGTAAATTGAATCGCTTCGACGGCGCCATGGAGCGGTTCAACGCC
This sequence comes from Gemmatimonadota bacterium, assembly GCA_031395945.1. Lineage (GTDB taxonomy): Bacteria > Gemmatimonadota > Gemmatimonadetes > Gemmatimonadales > Gemmatimonadaceae > DASPMP01. Next base: position 1,994 of record JANNJV010000032.1, read on the forward strand.
GCTGTTATCGCGCGGTTGGTGCGGGAAGGAAACATCTAGGTGCGGAGGCGTCGCCGCGAGCGCTTCGAGCTGAACGCCGACATCAACGTCGTGAACCTCATCGACGTGATGCTGCTGCTGCACGTGGTATTCATGATTACCGCACCAATGATGACCGGCGGCGTGGATATCTCGTTGCCGCGCGCCGAGGCGCGGCCACTGGAATCGAAAAGCGGGCTCACGGTGACTGTCGCGCGCGACGGCCAGATTGTGGTGGACGAAACGCGCATGTCCTACAGCGAGTTCCGGGGCGCGTTCAAGGCGATGGCGGCACAGCGTGGACGACAAGGATTGTACCTGCGGGCTGACGCCGGTGTACCGTACGGATCCGTCGTCCGGGTGCTCGCGATCATGCGGGCCGCGGGCGTTGGCGACGTCGGGCTGGTGACGGAACCCGAGGAGATTCCGCAGTGAACGTGGCGGTGGAGTCTCGCGGTGGCCGTGGTTTCGCGGCTTCCGTCGCGGCGTCGCTGGCGATGCACGCGGCAATCATTGCGGCCTTCCTCTCGCTGCGTCCTTCCAGCACGCCGGCCGCGCCTCCGATTTATCGTGTGAACATCATCGCGGCCGCGCCCGGGGCGCCGGCAGCCGGCGTCCTGACGCCAACGACTCCGATCGCCGAGCCAGAAACCAAGACGCCGCCGCGCCCGAAAACCGAGGAGATCGTTCCGGTGCAAACGAAGACGCCGCCGCGACGGGTGCCAAAGCTGGCGACGCCGGGGGTTGCGACAAAGCGCGCGGACCGGAACGCGCCCGCACCTGTCGCGGGTGGAGGGGAAACAGGGGGAAAGGGGACTGATGTCGCGAACATCAGGACGGAGGGGATCGAGTTCTCCTTCCCGGGGTACCTTGAGAACATCGTTCGCCAGATTGCCGTCCGATTTCGACCGCCTCGAGGTTCGCCGCTGAAGGCGGAGGTGATGTTTCTGATCCGACGGGATGGGTCGGTGACCGGATTCCGTTTCATGCAGCGTTCGGGATCGTTCACCTTCGATCTCGAAGCGCAGGGAGCCGTCGAGTCCGCGTCCAAGGCGTTTGGGCCCCTTCCAAGCGGTTTCAGAGACGATGTGCTGCCGGTGATGTTCAGCTTTGACCCACGTCTCATCCGTTGATGCATTGCAGCCGAATTAGAGCATTCATGTTGCTGTTGGTGCTGCCGCTCGCCGCGACTGCCCACGCGGGGGCGCAGGATACCACCGCGCGTGGCGTTCGGATCGGCCTGCGCTACGACCCCGGCACGAAGCCTGGCATCCTGGTGATGCCGATCGCCGGCGTCACGGGAGACTCCATTCGCGCTATTCTCGAGCGCGATTTCGACTACTCGGACCGGCTGGCGGTCATCACGTTCACGGCGGCGGACGCCGCGCTGCTGAGCGGACGCGCGCCATCGGGCGCGCCGCTGCCGCTCAACTACGAGCTGTTCGCCAAGCTCGGGGCGGCGGGTGTGCTCCAGATCACACCGACGCGCACAGGCTTGCACCTCGCGCTGCACGACGTAGGGCGTGGTCAGGTGGCAACCGTGAAAGACTTCGCTGTGCCGCGTTCCGAGCTGAGCCGCGAGTGGCGCCATGCCCTGCATGGCGTCGCTGACGAGGTCGAGGAATGGATCACGGGACAGCGGGGCGTCGCGCAGACGCGACTCGCATTCATTCGCGGCCACGTCGTGCAGCTCATCGACAGCGACGGGGCAGAGGAGCAGTCTCTTCCAGTCGTGGGCGCGGCCCTCTCACCATCGTGGCATCCCAGCGGCGCTCTCATCGCCTACAACACCTTCGGGCCGGATTCCCGGATCGTGGTACACGATTTACGGACGGGTCGCGCCCGGGACTTTGGCTCGCAGCGCAACACGACGAACGTCACACCGGTTTTTACGCCGGATGGGCGATCGATCGCGTACTCGTTGAGCACCGAGCAGGGGGCGGACCTGTACGTGATTCCGCTGGAGGGCGACGCCTTTCCTCGACGCGTGACCGTGGGTCGCGGCTCGATGAACGTGCAACCGTCGTTCAGTCCGGATGGCAATCGCGTCGCGTTCATGTCCGACCGTTCGGGGCATCCCGAGGTATATATTATGGACGCCGACGGGACCAATTCCGATATCTTCACGGCGTTCGACTTTGGTGATCAGAATTACCGAGCAAGTCCGGACTGGTCCCCGGACGGAAGACAGGTAACGTTTCAGACGCGCATCGACGGGCGGTTCCAGATCTTTACCATGAGTCTCCGCGACCGGCAGCCGCGACAGCTGACGAGCGAAGGAGAGAACGAAGATCCTTCATGGGCGCCGGATGGACGGCATCTGGTTTTTGCATCGTCGCGGAGTGGTACACGGCAGTTATGGATTCTCGACACCGAATCCGGCCGGCTTCGTCAACTGACGCGGGTTGGCGGGTCGCGATTGCCGGCATGGTCGCCGAGATTGAATACGAAGTAACGTCAGGTCAGAGTCTTCCAGTGGGGCTGTCTTGTCACGTACCCATCAACCCATTCGACCGATGAAAGTCACTCGTGTAATTCCGCTGGCACTCACACTGCTCTTCTCAGTGGCGCTGCTGGACGCCTGCCGACGCACACCACCGCCGCCGGCGGAGCCTGAAGTGGACACCGCGGGCATTCGCATGGCGCGCGAAGATTCGATCCGACGCGAGAATGAGCGTCGCGCCGCAGAGGCCGCCGACGCACGGCGCCGCTTCGTGCAGGACAGCATCGATCGCGCGCGCGCGTCAGAAGAGACGGCCCGCCGCGAGTCCGAGATGCTGCGAAGCACGATCACCACGGGCATCGGGTTCGACTTCGACAAGTCCGATCTCCGGGACGACGCTCGCGCCAACCTGGACGCCAAGATTCCGATTCTCCTGGCGAACGCCAACGTGACGATCCGCGTCGCGGGACATGCCGACGAGCGCGGGTCGTCGGAGTACAACCTCGCGCTGGGCCAGCGACGCGCCGCGGCGGCCAAGCGGTACCTCGTCGAGCGTGGCGTGGCCGAGGGGCGCATCGAGACGACGAGCTTCGGTGAGGAGCGACCGGTCTGCACCGATTCGAACGAGGGGTGCTGGTCGCAGAATCGCCGAGACGACTTCGAGATCACGGCGGGCGGGCCTACCCTGATGCGCCCGCGCTGATGCGGCGATGGGCGTCCCTGGCACCGGTGGCGGCACTCGCCGTCACCGGTTGCCTTGCGAGCAAGAGTGACATCGTGCTGTTGCAGGATGAAATGCGCACGCTGCGAGTCATGCAGTCGCGCGCTGATTCAACCCGGAAAGCTCAGGCGGACTCGGCGCTTGTGCTGATGCGCCGCACCAACGACTCGGTGCGCGTCCTCTCGCAGCGATTCGGCGCGTTTCAGGCGACCGTGGGCGGCGAGATGTTCGAGATGGGGAAACAGCTCATCACCATCCAGGAACTGGCGGGCATGAGCTCCAAGCGCATCATGGAGCTTCGGTCCACCATGGAGGAGCGCGCGCAGGCCATCACCGGGACCGACTCGTCAGCCGCGCCCGGGGCACCGGGTCCAGCCCAGCTGTTCCAACTCTCGTTCGACCTGCTTCGCCGGCAGAGTTATGGGTCCGCGCGGGCGGGATTCGAGGACTTGCTCAGGCGCTTCCCGGACTTCGAAGAAGCGTCTGCCGCGCAGCTGTACATCGCGCAGTCGTACGAGGAAGAGCGACGGACCGCGGAAGCCGATTCGGTGTACGCACTCGTGGTCACGAAATACCCGCGCTCCAAGGATGCCCCGACGGCCCTGTACAAGTACGGGCTCTCGCAACTGAAACAGGGAAAGACGGCTGCCGCGCGTACCGCACTCCAGCGCGTGGTCCGCGAATTCCCGGCGAGCACCGAGGCTGAATTGGCGCGGGACCGACTCCGCACGATCAGGTAGTCAGCGCGCCGGCGCGCTCGCTGCCGGCGCATCAGCGGTCAGCCGAACGTCACCGGACGACAGGAACGCAGCCGATGGCGAAGACTTCCACGGGCGAAATGCCGTTCCTCGATCATCTCGAGGAATTGCGCTGGCGTATCATCTGGTCGCTGGGCGCGCTGATCATCGGCATGATCCTGGGCTTCGTGATCGTGGTCAAGTTCCAGCTGATCCGCATCCTGCAGCAGCCGATCGCGCCGCTCCTGGTAGGAAAGAAGCTGGTGATCACCAACCCAGGCGACGCCTTTTCCATCACGTTGAGCGCGGCGCTCACGGTCGGCGCCATTATCGCTTCGCCCGTCATCATCTACCAGCTGTGGGCCTTCCTGTCGCCGGCGCTGCATCGCCACGAGAAGAAGGTCGTGATTCCCGTCATCGTGGGTGCCGTGCTGCTGTTCGTCGCGGGCGTGGCGCTGGCGTATTTCTTCGTCCTCCCAATGGTGCTGGGATTTTTGCTGACGTTCCAGTCGGAATCGTTCGACAACATGATCACAGCGTCGGGGTATTTCAGCATGGTCATATCGCTGGCGCTGACCTTCGGCGCGGCGTTCGAATTGCCGATCCTCATCCTCGCGCTGGCGGCGCTTGGGTTGGTGACCCCGCAGTTCCTCGCGCGGTTCCGGCCGTACGCATTCGTGCTGACGTTCGTGGCAAGCGCCATCGTGACTCCCGGGGATATCCTGTTGGCGAGTCTGGCGCTCACGGCACCGCTGTATTTGCTCTATGAGTTGAGCGTCGTCCTCACGAGAATCGTCTTCCGGAAACGGAACCAGGCCCGGTTCACGTCGGAGGAATCCACCGCCGGAGGACTGGCGTGAGACTTCGGGTGCGCATCGTGATGGTGCTGGCACTTGCGACGCCCGGAGTGCTCGTGTCACAAGTCCAGCGGCCCACCGCTGCGCGCGATACCACGCTGCGCGACTCGGTGAAGTGGTCGGCGACGGATTCCGTGATGGAGCGACTGCTTCAGAAACCCGGATACACCCTCACGCGTTACGAAGGTGGCATCGTCACGTTCAACGCCACCGCGAAGGCGTTCGAGATTGCCGCGGCGGCAGCCAACCGCGCCGTGGTCGAGCGCGAGGGACAGCGCGTCGTCACCGATTCCGGAGGCTCGATCATCTACAATGACCGAACCCGCAGCGTGGCGGTGACCGGCCGCAGTTTCCAGATCGTCCCAGGCGCAGGCCAGCCTCCCATCGCCGGTGTGGGGACCGCCACCTACAACCTGCAGGAGCGATCCGGGCGCCTGACCAACGCGACCATCGCGACCCCGGACGAGAAAGGACAGCGTTGGTTCATCCAGTCCGACATTGCCAAAACGGTGCTGGGCGACAGCGCGCGCAACATCGGGCAGCGGTTCTATGGCCTTGGCGGGACGCTCACGAGCTGCGAAGACTCGATCCCGGACTACTACTTCCGGTTGCGCGAGGTCAAACGCACGGAGAAGACGCTCGTCGCGCGCCCGGCGGTGCTGTACATCCGCGACATACCCGTGATGTGGCTGCCCTTTGTGTTTCAGGATATTCGTCCCGGCCGGCGCAGCGGCATCCTGCCCCCCCGGTTCGGCGCGTCCGACATCGTGCGCAACAATCCGGGGTACCGCCGGCATGTTGAGAACCTGGGTTATTACTGGGCCATCAGCGATTACGTGGATTTCACAGGCTGGGTGAACTGGCGCAGCTCTGCTGGCGCCGATTCCGTGGATCCGGGGTGGTACGAGCTCAATGGCGAATGGAAGTACAGCTGGCTCACGCGCTTTGTGAACGGTCGCCTTGCCACGTCGTATATGTCGGAACGCGACGGCGACACCCGCTACGCCATCTCCTGGGGACACAATCAGAAGCTGGGCCGCAATCGCAATTTCAACTCGAACGTGAACTACACGTCCAGCACCCAGCTGCAGCGACGCAACACGTTCAATCCATACGCCGCAGTTGCCACGATCGCCTCGTCCTTCGCGTTGACGGACAAGATCGGCCCGGCGTCGATCTCGTTCGGCGGCAGCCAGAAACAATTTCCTGGGCGCGACCAGATTGAGCGGACGCTGCCCACGTTCTCCATCTCGACGGGGTCCCTGTCGGTGGGGGACTGGCTGGTGTGGACCCCGAATTTCAGGTTCGATGAGAACGCCAGCCTGCGCATCGACCAGCCAGGCACCTTCAGCACCCGGTTCGTGGGCGACGCCAACGGTCAGCTCGTCCGGGTGGATACCGTGCGTCGCGACCGCCACGCGCGCACCATCTCGTTCGACTCGCCACTTCGCATTTTCGGGTTGGACTTCAGCAACGGCGTGACGATCCGGGATCAACTGAACCAGTTTCCGGAGGAGAAAGTCGTCTACCCCAATGCGGACTCGTCGCGGAAGGAGCTGCGCGTGTTCCAGAGCACCTTTCGTACGGACGTGGATTGGAATCCGTCGTTTTCGTTGCCCCCATTCTTCCAGAACCGGTTCAAACTGGCCCCAAGCGTCTCCCTGCAAAACGTGGATCCGGGGCCGTTCTGGGTCCGCACGGAGCTGAGTGGCGGCGAGTTCGTCCATCAGGAGAAGCGCCTGACGTATGGGGTATCGGCAACGCCCACCCTGTATGGCATCTGGCCCGGCTTTGGACCGTTCTCCCGATTCCGGCACTCCATCAACCCCGGCTTTTCTTACAGCTACGCTCGAAAGAAAGAGGTGAGCAGGGAGTACCTGGCGGCGCTGGGAAAGCATCGCGAGGGATATCTGGGGGCGCTCGCGCAAAGCGCAGTCTCGATGTCACTGTCACAGAATATCGAGGCAAAGGTCCGCATACCTGGCGACAGCGCGGCGAATGCGCAGGGGGGACAGAAGCTCACGGTGTTGAGTACGCAGTTCACGTCGCTGGGGTATGACTTCGAGCGCGCGCGCGCCACCGGCCGCCGCCTCGCCGGCCTGACGAGCGAGAACTTCGGCACGTCGCTCAAGTCCGATCTGCTGCCGGGCTTTGATTTCTCCATGAACTACTCGCTCTTCCAGGGAAGCCTGTTGAGCGATACCGCGGAGTTCAAACCGTTTCTCACGAGCATCTCGTCACGCATCCAGCTCACACAGCGTGAGAACCCCTTTACAGTGCTCGCGCGGTTGTTCGGCGGCGCGGTGCCGGACCGGAGTCCTTCGCCGCAGGCCGGTCAGGATCGGTCCGCCGAGGAGTCGGCGATGGCACGGCAGTTCGCATCGCAACCGGTGGCGGGCCAGGCGGCACGCGGGTCGTCGCAGTTCGTGGTGCCCCCCGCCAAGGGATGGGAGGCATCGTTCACGTTCAGCAGCTCGCGTTCACGGCCGCCGCGCGGCGACCGCATCATCGACTACGATCCCAAGATCAAGTGTGAACCATTCCGCCTGGTGAACCCGTTCGCCTACGATAGTTGTCTCGCGTCGCCCAGCCTGGCTGACACATTTCCGGTCACGACGGAGGGGGGGCCAGCGGTGCGGATGCCCAGGCAAACGTCGCTGGGCAGCGATCTGCGGTTCGAGCTCACGCAGAAGTGGGCCGCCACCTGGAACACCAGCTACGACTTCGAGCAGCATCAATTCGCCAGCCAAATCGTCTCCCTGCAACGCGATCTGCACGACTGGCGCGCGATCTTCGCCTTCACGCGCTCGCCCAACGGCAACTTTGCGTTCAACTTTTTCATCGCACTGAAGCCACAGCCCGACCTGAAATTCGACTACAGCCGCGCGACCGTGCGCGGGCGGTAGTCGTCGCCCGGGCGTCCATCGGCCTTGAATTGTCGTGATGGTCCGGAGACATTCCGGCCCATGACGACGCCGCTGGCGCTCGACGGCAATTCCCTGACAATCGAAGACGTGTTTGCCGTCGCCACCAGGACGGCGACAGTGTCGTTGTCGCCGTCGGCGCGCGAGCGCGCGTCGGAGAGTCGCCGCCACGTCGAGGCGCTGGTCGAACGCAAAGCCGTGGCGTACGGCGTCACGACCGGCTTTGGCAAGCTCTCGGATGTCGTGATCCCGATCGATCGTCTGGCCGAGCTGCAGGTGAATCTCATTCGCAGCCACGCCGCCGGCATGGGTGCGTTGCTGCCGGAGCGCGAAGTGCGCGCGATGATGCTGCTGCGCGCCAACGTGATCGCCACGGGACTGACGGGCGCGCGTCCCGCCCTGGCCGACCTGTTGATCGCGATGCTCAACGCCGGGCTGCATCCTCCCATTCCCGAGCAAGGCAGCGTCGGCGCGAGCGGCGATCTGGCGCCGCTGGCGCATCTGGCGCTGTCGTTGATTGGCGAGGGTGATCTGCGACACGGCGATCGTTCTGGACCCGCGGCGTCGGTACTGCGAGAGCATCGACTCGATCCGGTGACCCTGGGGCCCAAGGAAGGCATCGTCCTCATCAACGGGACGCAGGCACACACGGCCACGGCGGCGCTCGCGATCGTGGACGCGCAGCGACTCTGGAAGGCGGCGCATCTGGCCGGCGCAATGTCGCTGGAGGCGCTGCTCGGCACCCCTGTGGCATTCGACCAGCGCATTCACGACGCGCGCGGCCAGCTCGGCCAGGCGGCGTCCGCCGCCGTGTTGAGGGAATTGCTGGCGGGCAGTGAGATTCGCGAGTCCCACCGCCATGGCGACTCGCGTGTCCAGGACCCGTACTCGCTGCGCTGTATGCCGCAGGTGCATGGTCCGGTGCTCGATGCCATCGATTTCGTAGCGTCGGTGGTCTCGCGAGAGCTCAATGCGGCCACCGACAACCCGCTGGTCTTCGAGGGTGGCGAACTGTTGAGCGGCGGCAACTTCCACGGGCAGGCCGTGGGCATGGGGCTGGACTTCCTGGCGATCGCGCTCACCAACCTCGCGACGATCTCGGAGCGTCGCATCGACCGCTTGGTGAATCCGGATCTGAACGAGGGGCTCCCACCTTTTCTTTCGTCCGATGCGGGAGTCAACTCCGGTTTCATGATGGCGCAAGTGTCGGCGGCGGCGCTCGCCAGCGAGTGCAAGGTGCTCTCGCATCCGGCTACCGTGGATACCATTCCCACCGACGGCAACAAGGAAGACGTCGTGCCCATGTCGATGGGCGCGGCGTGGAAGCTGCGCCGCGTGGTACAGAACGTCCGCAACGTGCTCGCCATCGAATTGATGTGCGCCGCGCAGGGCGTGGATTATCGCAAGCCGTTGAAGCCGGGCACCGGCGTGGGGCGCGCCCACGCCACCGTGCGTTCGATGGTGAAGCCTCTGGAACAGGACCGTGTCCTTGCCGGCGATATCGCCACGCTGGCTGACGCGATCGCGAACGGACGGTTCACGTGAGACCCCAATGAGCGCGGTCGTGCGGAGTCAGACGCCCACGGGCGCGCGGACGGTGCGCGCTCCCCGCGGCTCCGTCCTTTCCTGTAAGGGCTGGCAGCAAGAAGCGGCGCTGCGAATGCTGATGAACAATCTTGACCCGGATGTCGCGGAGCGACCACAGGATCTGGTCGTGTACGGTGGAACGGGCCGCGCCGCGCGCAGCTGGGAGGCATTCGACGCGATCGTGGCCGCACTCCGCGCGCTGGAATCGGATGAAACGCTCCTGGTGCAGAGCGGGAAGCCGGTCGCCGTGTTTCGCACCCACGCGTCCGCGCCTCGCGTCCTCATCGCCAACAGCAACCTCGTGGGGCGATGGGCCACCTGGGATCATTTTCGCGAGCTGGAGCGCGCCGGACTGATGATGTACGGTCAGATGACGGCGGGTTCGTGGATCTATATCGGCACGCAGGGCATTCTCCAGGGCACGTTCGAAACGTTCGGCGCCGTGGCGCGCCGTCATTTCGGAGGCACGCTGGCGGGGCGCACCGTATTGACCGCGGGGCTGGGCGGAATGGGCGGTGCGCAGCCGCTCTCGGCCACGATGCACGACGCCGCGTTCCTGGGAGTCGATGTGGACGAGTCGCGAATCGACAAGCGACTCGGCACCGGCTACTGCGACAGGAAAACGAGCGATGTCGACGAGGCGCTGCGGTGGCTGCACGACGCGAAGGCCCGAAAAGTCGGTTTGTCCATCGGACTCGTTGGCAATGCCGCCGAGATCCTGCCCGAGCTCGCGCGGCGTGGATTCACGCCCGATGTACTCACCGACCAGACGAGCGCCCATGACACGCTGAACGGCTATGTGCCCGCTGGGATGTCGCTCGCCGAAGCGGCCGATTTGCGGCACCGCGACCCTCCCGGATACGTGTCGCGCAGCACCGCGTCCATTGCGGCGCATGTGCGCGCCATGCTCGCCATGCAGCGCAAAGGCGCAGTTGCCTTCGACTATGGGAACAACATCCGCACGGTGGCGCTGGATTCCGGAGTGAAGGACGCGTTCGAGATACCCGGATTCATTCCCGAATACATTCGGCCGCTGTTTTGTGAAGGGAAGGGGCCGTTCCGCTGGGTGGCGTTGTCGGGCGACCCCAGAGACCTCGCGCGCACCGATGCACTGGTGCTCGAGCTGTTTCCCAAGGATGACCAGCTGCGTCGCTGGATCAGGCTGGCGCAGGAGCGCGTCCAGTTTCAGGGTCTGCCAGCTCGCATCTGCTGGCTTGGCCAGGGCGAGCGCGCCCGCTTCGGTGTGGCGCTGAACGATCTGGTCGCGCGCGGAGAGTTGTCTGCGCCCATCGTCATTGGCCGCGACCATCTGGACACCGGCAGCGTTGCGTCGCCCTTTCGCGAAACCGAAAAAATGCTCGACGGCTCGGACGCGGTAGCCGACTGGCCCATTCTCAACGCCTTGCTAAATGTCGCCAGCGGCGCGTCATGGGTCTCGTTCCATCATGGCGGTGGTGTCGGCATCGGCAACTCATTGCACGCGGGCCAGGTCATCGTCGCAGACGGAACTCCGGAAATGCGCGTGCGATTGGAGCGGG
>JANNJV010000040.1:0-7319 GCA_031395945.1 Gemmatimonadota bacterium
ATCGAGTGGCTTCGACTGGGGCCGTGCTCACCGTGGAGGGCTCGTCGCCAGCGGTGTACTCGCCATTCACGTGAAAGCGTGCCCACGTGAACGTTCGAGTCGCAATACCCTTGAACGAGAAGTACGTCTTGTCCGCTGCCAGGCCTCCCACGGGAAGCACAGCGCTCGCCGCAACGGCGAGCGCGGGGAGGGTTGTCTCGACGTTCAGGTTGTACAAGACGGAGACGTCGAGCCCACTCACACCAGATCGGCGGGTGCCGCCGGCGTCGATGAACGACAGTGGCACGCCGATTTCCACCTGAGTGCGCGGGAAGATGCCGTAGGCAAGCTCCGGCTCCACGGTCCAGTGATAGACGCCTCCCGCGCCGCGCTCCAGCCGCAACGGCGCCGCCTGGATCTCGAAAGCACGGCGCTCGACAGGATACGCGTCCTCCGTGTGCAGCGGCCGTCCCTTATCGGTGTTGTAATAGTCTGTCTGCGCGCCGGCGAACGCCGGCAGCGCTAGCGCCGCACCGACGACGAGCCAGCGCGTTCCAGCACAGGTCCTACCAAGCATGGTTACGCTCCCGCCTTGCGTTCGAATGCGGTGATCTCCTTCGACTGGTCAGCCCTCATCGTCTCGACCATCCGCTTGACGTCCGCTTTGGTAAGGCGAGGCATCACATCGTCGATCATCTTGAGCGCTTCGCGATGGTGCTGGATGACATTGCGATAGAAAGTGCGGTCATAGTCCGCGCCCGTCTTTGTCGCCAACGCGTCATTCATCGCCTTGTGGTTCGGCATGGCCATCGGCGTGACGGTCTCGCCGTACTGCGACTGCACCATCGCCACCATTTTCTTCAATTCGTCGGCCTGCTTGGTGTGAAGGTTGTGCGCGTCGCCTTGCGTGGCGGTCTGGCTCGCCTTGGTCATAGCGGCAGTGGCCATTTCAATGAGTCCTTCATGGTGGTCGGCCATCATCCGAAGGAACTCGTGCTCGGCATCCTTTGCTGGAGGCCTGTTCATGTCGTGCCCCGCCATGGAGGCCATTCCGCTGGACGTGTCCGCAGCGGGGGCCACAGGATCTGTGTTTGCGTTTTCGCCGCGGGCACAGCCGGCGAGCAGCATCGTGGCAGCGACGAGCGCCGACGGCGCAAAACGAGCGAGCATCATTGGAGCAATCCTCGAGGTCAAAGTCCCACGCACTCGCCAAGAGGCGAGATGCGACAACGCACCGGCGCCAGAAGCAGCGCCGGCTATCAGATCAGTTGTTGTGGTTGGGACTACGCCTTGGGAGGCGGCGGCTCGGGCGCTGTCGAGCGAGAGGCAGGCTGCTGGTTGAACGCAGCAATCATCGCGACGTGCTGTGCCACTCCAGCGGCAACCTCGGACCTGGCATCCATCGCCAGCACCGGCGCACAGGAAGCGAGCGCCTGACAGCAATCTGGCTGCGACGGCGTTTCGCACGGAGCCTGGTCGGTTTGCATCCCGGCCTCATGGCTCATGCCTTCGTGTGACAAGGAATTCTCGCTCGCCGCCGAGTGACCAGCATGAGCCGCGCACGCGCCATCGGCGCGCACCATGTTCAGGTGCAACATCGTCAGCGCAATCGCGAAAGCGGCTAACCGGCGCAGCGTCACGCATCGCAGTCTATTCACCCAGCCCGCAAAGGGAAGCACTCCACATAAGCTCGCTTTGCGGTTGCCGCCGATCACACGGAGATTCGCCGCGCGATCCACCGATTGACGGGGACCGACCGCCGCTTCTGTTCGTTTCGGGCCGACGACGACTCATCACCGCAACACCGCCTCGAAAAGGGCGATCGCTCGGGGATCACCGCTCTGCCCAAGCCAGAAGAGCGCCTTGCTGCGCACGTGGCGATTAGGGTTGGAACGCGCGATCTCGAGCAAGTCCGAAATTCCGCGGCCGTGGGGAAGCTGCGACAGCACAAAGACCGCGTGCGTCTTGAGGTCTTCGTCCTCCGTCTCATCGGCGTCATCGAACTCGAACGGGTCGTTCGGATGTCCCGCGACAGCGCCGCTGGCGAAGCGCGAGAGCCAGAACAGGGCATCCTGACGGGTGGCGCGGGAGCGCGTCTCCATGTCGCGCGCGACCGACAGCAGCGATGGCCAGACGGTGGCGCTGTCGGCGAGCACTGCCGGAAAAATGGCTTTGGCGCTTGCCGTATGCGTGCCGCGGGCCGCAATCGTCATCAGGTAGCGCGCCGCCTCGGATGCTGACACCACACCCACGTCCCTCGCATCGCGCGGGCGAAGCGGACCCGCCCAGGTCTGCACGCGCTCCACGACGCCGTCGCTCACGGTGAGCCGCACTTGCACGGGTCCAACCACACAGGACGTTTCCCGGAACTCTTTCGAGAAGGACCCGTGATAGGACGCACGGCCTGTTCTGATGAAGTGCTGGCCGTCGCCGCAGGTACCGGGCCGGCCAGCGAAATGAAAGGTGACGGCCCCCTCGCCGACGGACGAGACGCGCTGGGCGAGTGTCTGCGCCTGAAGCGGCGTCGAAAGACCCACGAGGGAGATCGCGCCCCAACGAACGAACGACTGTGCGCACATGGGTTCACCTCAGTATCAGGTCGGCGATGAGCTTCGTCACCCGGGGATCGTTCTTTTGCGCCAGCCAGAACAGGGCTTTGCCTCGCATGCTCTTGTCGTCGTCCTTCCGCGCGATACGGATGAGCGCTTCGGTGGCGGCTTCGTCCTGACGCTGAGAGAGCACGAAGATGGCATGCTCACGGAGGCCTGAGTCTTTGGCGTCACGGTAGACGGAAAGGATGTCTGCCGTGGGTGTCGCCGCGCGCTGTCCCGCCCAGAACAGAGCGCTCTTCCGAAGCCTGGACGATTCGTTCGAGTCCCGCGCGCGCTCGATGAGCCAGTGACCACCCGCCCCTTCATCCTGCATCATTCCGTGAAAGACCGCCTCTTTCAATTCGGCATCGTCGAGTCGCGGGTAGATGGTGCGGAGATAGCCGAACTCCGCGGCCACGGGGTCGCCGCTCTGAGAGAGCGAGAAGATGGCGTGCGACCGCACGCGGCTCTCTTCCCTGGAGTTCTCGATCACCGTGTGCAGCATGCGGCGCGCGCGTGGGTCGCCGTTCTGGCCCAGCCAGAACACGGCATTACGGCGCGTCCCCACAGCCCCGTTGCGCGCGAGGTCGATCAGGGCCGGGACGCCGATGTCACCGTCGAGCGCGCCCAACGCGGCCATCGCCGTGCTGCCGAGCCCTCTCTTCCCTCCCTTGTCGCCGTCGTCGTCTGCGTCCTCGCTGGCGAATGCGACGAGCGTGGGGATCACACTGGCGTCGCCGAGCAGGCCAATCCACTGCACAGCGTGGCGGCGCGTGTTCAGCGCGCGCCGTTCGTCGCGCGCCAGCGCCAGGAGCGGCGCGATGACCTCGGCGTCGTCGGCGAGCACCGCGGGAAGCAGCAGCCGATCCTTGCCGGTTTCCGTCTCGAGCCGTGGCACGAGCGAGAAGAAATACGACGACGCTTCGCGCGACGGGACGACTCCGAGATCGGTCACTCGCGATTCGGTGGAGGGCCACGCGCCGCCGACTTGCGTCAACATCTGCACGACGTCGCCATTCACGACGGTGAGTGTGACCCGCAGCGGTCCCGGAACGCAACGCGCGTCGCGCCAGCGGCCGATCGACTGAAAGTTCCGGGCGAACAGTGCGTTTCGGTAGCCGACGACGTCACGGCCATTCCCGCATACCCCCGTGCGGCCGTCGAACTGTACGCGTACCACTCCGTTGGGTGCCTGCGCCACACGTGACGGCAGTGACTGGCCTGTTACCGGCGTGGCGGCGAACAACGCCAGGAACGCCGAGATGAGCATCGAACTGCGCATGGGAATCACGGCTTGGTGAGGATGTCGAGCAGGATCTGTTGGACGCGTGGATCGTTTTTCTGGCCGAGCCAGAAGAGCGCCTTCTTGCGCATCTCGCGATCGCGATCCTTCTGCGCGATGTCGATGAGCTTGTCGGTGGCGGCGCGGTCCTTCGACTCGGAGAGCACCCAGATGAGCTTCTCCTTCACCTCGGCGTCCGTGAGCCTGTCGTACAGCGATACCAGCTCACTGCCCGCGATGCCCGCCTGTCCGGCGGTCCAGAGGGCGTGCCCGCGTAGATCCTCGCTGTGCGCGGTGTCGACCGCGATGTTGAGCAGCCAACGGTCGTTGCCGAATCCGCGCATCTGCGAGAGCGAGAAGAGGATTTTCTTTTTCATGTCGTCGTTGCGCTCGCCCTTGCCCAGCTTGTCGAACAGCGAGCGAAGGAACTCCGCGTTGTCGGCCGACCGGCGCTGTCCCAGCCAGAAGATGGCCTGCTCGCGCACCGCCTCCGGCGTATCGCTGCCCTCGGCGAAGCGGCGCAGCAATGTGGCTCCGCGGGGAGAGCCCTGCTCATGGAGGGCGAAGATCGCTTTCTCCCGGAGCGCCATGTCGGATGAGGACGTCGCTATCTCCTCGAGCGCCGCTGCGGCTTTGTCCGTGTGCACCTGACCCATCCAGAAGACCGCCTGCTCGCGCACCGACCGGCTCGGGTCGTTGCGCACGACGTCGATCAGCAAGGCTTCCGTTTCGGACGACTGCTTCTGCGACAGGAGGAATACCGCCTTCTCACGTAGCGCGGCGGAGCATTCGTCGCGCTTCTGTAATACCTGCTTGATGATCGGCAGCGCGCCCTGCGCATCCATTTGGAGCAGCGCATTCATGGCGGCCGCGCGGATGTCGGCGTCGTTGTCGTCGCGCACACACGGGCGGTTCTGCGCCGCTGCCCGCGACACGGCTTCGGCGGACTCCACGTCGCCTTGCTGGGCGAGTACGCCGCGAATACGAATGGCAAGCTCCTCTCCATCGGCAATCGTCTTCGCCTTTGGAAACTTGTTTCGCTGGGTAGCGAGCGATGCGAGCGCGCCACGCAGGTCGTCGTCACGGCCGGCCTTGTACAGGGCAAAGGCGCGCCAATAGGGCGCATCGGGCGCATACGCTGAGCGTGGATACTTCGCACTGATCTCGCCGAACAGCGTGGCCGCGCGGCGGAAATCGCCGCGGTTGATTGCCTCGCGTCCGGCCTTGTAGAGAGAATCCGCGGGATCGACCTCGGCCCACGGCGCTGGCGGCACCTGCGCAAACGCTGTTTCCTCCGCGTATGCCACGGATTCCACGGGCGTGTCAGGCGTGCGCGCCTCGGGTGAAAACGACAGAAGCGCGACAGGCAGTGCCATGGCACCGGCGCCAAGTAGCAATCGGATCATCATGATTCAGTCCTCATTATTCGCTTGACGCGGCGCCGGTCACGTTGCCTGGCACCGCGGTTCGGATTCGTGGAAGGAGGTCGCGATCCTGAAGGGCGCGATCGATCAAGGCGCGGTCGCTCGCGTCGAGCGGTGCGCCGGACAGCTCGATGATCTGGACGAGCACGAGCTCGAGATCGTCGAGCAGGGGGCGGAGCTGTGGGTCGTCTCCGGCGGGAGAATCGAGCAGAAGCCGCGTGCTGCTGAGAACGTCGCGCCCCCAGCTTCCAAGCTGCCGCGACGCGGTGGGATTGCGCTCCGTCACGCCACTCGCACGATACGCGGTGAGCAGCGCTTCGGCCTGCGTCAGCGTCTGCACGGCAGCCAGGCGGTAGAGGCGCGACGGATCGCCAGAATCCGCCGGCGCCGTAGCAACCGAGGGGGATGGTTCCGCGGCCGGGTTTCGCGAAGGATCTGGGTTGTCGATCTGCTGCAACACGAGACGATCGATTGCCACGCCGAGCAGCAGCGCGGCCGCAATCGCAGACATCAGGCGCCAGCTGCGACGCAAGGGCGTGACACCCGGAACGCGACCGGCCTGTGCCGCGCGTGACGTCTTCTGCGCTGCCTGAATCGCGTCCCACATCTCGAGGCGCGGCGCGGCGTTGGGCGCGTTCAGCGTGGGCGCCACCTTCGCGATCCATGCATCGAACTTCGGATCGCCGGGCGACACCACGTCGGGGTCCTTGCCGAAGTCGGCTCCGGCGCCTTTACCGACATCATAGGCATCATTCGGGTTTTTCTTCGTCTCATCGTTCATGGTTTCCATTCCTCCGCGAACTCCGCGAGAGCGACGCGAAGCTTTCCGCGGGCCCGCGAGAGTTGCGCCTTCGACGTTCCTTCTGTCACTCCGAGCGCCGCAGCGATTTCCTGGTGCGTAAAACCCTCCGAATCGTGCATCATGAACACCACCCGACATCCCTCCGGCAGATCGTTCACCGCCGCCATCAGCTTCTCTCGCAAAAGCGGATCCGAGTATGGAACCGATTCCGGCACGGTCAGGGCATCGTCCAACGGTGCGTCACGAGCCCGTTCTCGCTTCAGTCGTTTGATCTCGTTCAGCGTGACCGACACGGCGATCGTATGCAGCCACGTCCCGAACGCCGAGTCTCCCCGAAACCCATCCATCCGCGCAAAGGCGCGAACGAACGTGTCTTGCGTCAACTCACGCGCGAGGTGCTCGCGTCCGGTCAACCGAAAGGTGAGCCGGTAGATTCGCTCCACGTGCGTGTCGTACAGGGCACGGTGGGCGAATGCGTCACCCTGACGCGCGCGCTCGATGAGCGCGCGCTGGTCCGCGAGCTGGTGGGCTCGCTCCAGGTGCAGGGTGCTCTCCGTCTCCATGCGTGCCATTGGGACAACGGGATGCCAAAAACAGTTGAGCGGCTGAGTATACGCCCCGCTGCCATTCTGGGCCCACGAAATAGCTTTGTAGCATGCCCCACCAGCACCAACAGAACCGGACGGCGTTCACGGTTCTCGCGGCCATCAGCTTCTGTCACCTGCTCAACGACATGCTCCAGTCGTTGCTGCCGGCGACGTACCCGATTCTCAAGAGTCAGTTTGGCCTGGATTTCGGACAGGTAGGCTTGATCGCGCTCACAAACCAGATCACGGCGTCGGTCCTGCAACCCGTCATTGGGCACTATACCGATCGCAGGCCGCAGCCCTTCTCGCTCGCGGTGGGCATGGGATTCACGCTGTGCGGGATGCTCATCCTTGGCGGGGCCAGCAGCTTTTCGCTGCTGCTCGTCGCCGCGGCGCTCGTGGGCGTCGGATCTGCCGTGTTCCACCCGGAATCATCCCGGGTGGCGCGGATGGCATCGGGTGGTCGCCACGGACTGGCGCAGTCGGTCTTTCAGGTCGGCGGGAACGCGGGCTCGTCCCTGGGGCCGTTGCTGGCCGCGTTCATCGTCGTGCCGCGCGGACAGGGCAGCATCGCCTGGTTCTCCATCGCCGCACTGTGCGCCATGGTGGTGCTGTTCAACGTGGGACGGTGGTACCAGGAGCGGCACCGCGCCC
>JANNJV010000098.1:0-3941 GCA_031395945.1 Gemmatimonadota bacterium
GCTGACGCGGGCCGTCAGCTTGCCGAACGATTGCGTGCGAAACGCAACGGTTGCGGTACCACGCGACTGAAGCGGTAGAGTCGTCGCCCGACCCACAGTGAGTCGGCGACGCTCGCGGGGCGGAGATCTCGTGAGCTGTTCGATGCGAGTTTCTCCCTAGAGGTCAATCACATGCAGGTGTCCACAGGTATTGCTGGAGGCGTGATCGTTGTGACCATGCTGAGCATCGCAGCGTGTAGCGACTCGATGTCCACGGACGCGCGTATCGCGGGGTCGCCCGACGGTGCCGCGATACACGCGCCCGACATCGCGGCGAGTGCCGTCCGAGCACGAAATGCTCTGCACCGGCGCAATTCCGAGGATTGGGTGGGTATTGCTCATAACAAGATGCTGGACGATTTCCGTCGGGAAATGCGAAAACCGGGAAAGCTGGCGAGCAACATTTGTACGTTCGTCATGGACTTCGCGATGCGTGATGAGCGTCTGCCACCCGGAAGGCAATTCAGTGCTGGCGTCCACTGGCGCGCCGCAAGCTCGGCGGCGGATTCATCCACTCTCTGTCAGAACCACGGAAGGGGCAAGCTCTCGACCATCGCGTTCCGTGCGCCCTTCGAACCATTTGGAGCCAGACCGCAGGAATCTGGCGAGACCGGAATGCTGCTTGCCGACATCGAAACCGCAGTGGGGTCCGCCCAGGATTCCTACGATCTGGCGACTCGGCTGAACGGAGTGATGGATCGGGTTGGCTCACTGCCAGTGCTGGACCAAGCCATCGTCTCCTCGACCGTCAGTGTTGCCCAGAATTCGTTCGAGTACTGGGAGCGACAGTATCCGCTCTTCGAGCAGGAAGTCGTGGATGAGTACGGGCCGTGCGTGGGTGAGCAATCAGCGATCGGCGCGGACGGAGAAAGAGCGCTGGAGGAGTGCCTGAAGGGCGGCGGCGGGAGTGCAGTGACGCTCCGCGGCAAACGCACCGACGGAAAGCCGCAGCGCTTGGTGAAGTCTGGCGCGCCCGTGATGTGTGGTGGTGTGACCCTCTCCGAGGGCTGGCGCCATGTCGTCGGCGCCGACGCCAAAGGTGCCTTCACGGGTGGTTTTGCAGGGGGTTTGGCAGGCGGCTTTGGGGGCGCCGTGCTGGGCGCCATCGTGGGCGGAGGCGCCGCGTCCACGTGGGCTGCGCTGGAGAATGCCTGGAGCAAGTTGAAGTGCGTGTACCACTTTTGACCGGGAGACATCTGAAACCGCTTCTCGATACGCATCCACGCTGGGCTCCGTGGATTGCCGCCGCGATGACAGCCGCACTGTCATGGCTGTTCTTCGGATTCGGCGAGCGGTCGTGGGCGTCCCAGTTCGCCGAGTCGTTTGTAACGGCAGCTGCCGTCTTTTGGGTCGTTCACTCGATACGTAGAGATCGTGACCAAGGCTAGGCTTTGGGGTGCGGCAGTTGGGCGGTCATCAAAGGTGACCGCCCTTTGGCCGCGCTGTGCGAGGACCAGGCCGCCGTCGCCCGCGTCACCAATTTTCATTCTGGCGAGCTCGTCGCACTGTAGGCATCATTGCGGGATGCACGCTTCTCACATTGCACTCGCAACGCTGCTCGTCGCCGCCGCTCCGGCGGTGTGCATCGCTCAGTCGGCACCGCAGTCCCCCAGCACCTACGTCATCGTCCACGGGGCGTGGGGGGGTGGCTGGGATTGGCGAACAATTGATGCCCTGCTCTCGAGCAAGGGCCACGCCGTGCACCGCGTCACCCTGACGGGGCTGGGCGAGCGTGTGCACCTGGCGTCGCCCTCAGTCGGGCTGGCCACCCACATCACCGACGTCGTCAACACCATCGAGTTCGAACAGCTGACCAACGTCATCCTGGTCGGACACAGTTACGGCGGCATGGTCATCAGCGGTGTCGCAGACAAAATCCCGCAGCGCATCCGGCATTTGGTCTATCTCGACGCCTTCCTTCCAGAATCTGGCGAGAGCCTGAGTGATCTGGCGGGCGCCGAGTTCCGCCCATTCATCGCGAGCAATACCAAAGACGGGATGGTGCAAGCGCCGTGGGAGGGTCCGGAGAAGCCGTTTCCCAAGGATGTGCCTCAACCGCTGAAAACGCTGACCGACACGCTGGTCCTTTCCAATCCTGTCGCGCGCGGGATTTCCGCCACGTACATCCTGACCGTGGACAAGGGAAAGACCGAGGACCAGTTCAGCCGCTATGCTGACCGCGCTGCAGCCAGGAACTTTACCGTGCGAAGGATGGAGGCCGACCACGTTCCCGAACGCTCGGCCCCGAAGGAGCTGTCCGTGCTCCTGTTGCAGGTTCCCTGAGAGGCGATCCGCAAGCGCCGATGACGGAGCGCAACGCCGAGGTGATCACGCGGTTCTACACGTGTTTCCAGAATCGCGACCATCGTGGGATGGCGACTTGTTACGATCAGACGGTCACGTTTTCGGACGAGGTATTCATCGACCTCAGGGGCGAACGGGCGACGGCGATGTGGCAGATGCTCTGCGAACGTGGCAAGGATCTCAGAATCGAGTTTCGCGATATCGAGGCCGACGCCGCCAGTGGCCGCGCGCATTGGGAGGCGTGGTACACGTTCTCGGCATCCGGTCGGCCAGTTCACAACAGCATCGATGCGCGTTTCACCTTCCGCGATGGAAAGATTCTCACGCACCGCGACAGCTTCGAGTTCCGCAGGTGGGCCTCTCAGGCCCTGGGACCGGTGGGAAAGCTGTTCGGCTGGTCAAGCCTTCTGAGACATCGTGTTCGTGCCCAAGCCAACAAGGCTCTCGACGCGTTCATCAGGAAGCGCGACAACCAGGCCAGCGGCCAATGACCGTCGCCAGACTCTCAATGACCACCCGGCTTTCGACGTTTCTGCTGGCTCTCTTTGCCGCCGCACCCGGCCCCTGTCTGGCCCAGCGGCGTGCGCTGTTGCCCATCGAGTTCGAGAACTCGGCGGAGTTCGGCTGGCTCAAGAAGCGAGTCCTCGCGAGCCGGACGCTGGATGACATGACTCGGCCGGATGCCTGGCGGTTCTCCGGAACCGGGACGATCACCTTCCCCACCGCGCTGCGCCTGGGCGACATGCGCGTGCTGCGGGTAGACATGCAGATGTTCCGCGATACGCCCGCACCCACGCGCAACCGTCTCTCGTCGGTGAACCTGCGCCGAGACTTCGACAACGAGGACTGGAGCGGGTACAACCGGCTTTCGATGTGGATCAAACCGGAGGTCTCCGGCTTTCCAATGTTGCCCCTGCAGATCGTGCTGCACAACGACGGCGCCATGAAGGTGCCGGACCGCTACTATCGCGAGGGCATTCACTACGTCACGCTCGCCAACGCGGGATGGAAACAGGTGGTCTGGGAGATCGAGCCGCTCGCCCGCGACCGGGTGACGTACCTCGAGGTCGGCTACTGGGTCAACAAGATGCTCGCGGCCCCCGACGATCGTGTGGCGTTCGAGATCGGCCGAGTGGAACTGCAGCGCGTGGATCCGGACCATCACACCGGGTGGAGCGTCGCCCCCGGCAGAATCGCGTTCAGCCATAGCGGGTACCAGACGGGCGCCTCCAAGACGGCGATCGCCAGTGACCTCGCCGCCACGGAGTTCTCCGTCGTACGCGTCAACGACAACGCACTTGGCGAAGTTGTGTTGCGGAAACCGGTTCGCGCCGCACCGTCGCGGCTAGGCGCATTCCAGGAAATGGACTTCTCCGACGTGAACGCGCCCGGACGGTATGTGATCCGCGCGGGAGATCGGACCACCCGCCCTTTCAGCATCGGCGACGACGTGTGGACGAGCAGCATCTGGAAGGCACTCAACTTCTTCTATGGCAACCGTTGCGGTTTCGACGTACCGGGCTCGCACCCGGTGGACCATCTCGACTGGTTCGCCACTCATGGCGACCAGCGCATCACGATGAGCGGCGGCTGGCACG
>JANNJV010000126.1:0-3648 GCA_031395945.1 Gemmatimonadota bacterium
GGGTTCTGATCATCGCAGCGGAGCCGCTGCTGGCGGCGCTCATCGGTGCGATGGTGGAGTCGTCGCGACTGCGCGCGGCGTTTCCCCGCGCGAACGAGTCGGCGCAGGCAGCGCTCGCCCGCGTGCGGCCGCTGGCGGCCAATGTGCTGGTCGCCGCCAACCACGAAGCCTAGTCCGTCCAGTTTCTCGCGCGCGCCAGGAGCGCCAAGACGCCGGTGCTGTTGTTCGGTTCGGCAACCACAATTGCCGCGAAAAGATTGTGGGCGCTGGAGCGGCTGATCCCTGTTTTCGCTCTCCCCGGCGACATCGAGGCGCTTCAGGCGGCGCTCGAACGGCTTGCTCCCGCCAAAACGTCATCGCCGCGCAAGACTCAGCGTCGAAGCGAATCGCGCGCGCAGCGGGGGCCAGCACGGCTGAGCTTCACCGATGGCGCCGGCACCCACTGGACCGTCTATGACCGGCGCGTCGCCGATCGCCGCGTGGAGATGGTGGATCGCCGGTTCGTGAGCGACGCGGGCGAAGTAGTGCGCTGCACGGTGTCGGTGAAGGATGCTGAGTCCGATTCCATTGCGGAGCTTTCCGAACAGTTGGCCCGGGCGAAATGAAAGGGCTCTGGCTTGTCGGAGAAGCGTTGTCGTGCACGCCGGTGACTCCCTTCGCGTCGCCTTCAGCCGAGTCGAGTGCGGATCAGCACGCAGATTGCAAAGGGCGTGAGAAGCCACTCTTGCTCAACGTCTTATGTCGAACAGAACCATTGCGCGCGTTGGCGCAGTCGCGCTCGTCGCACTAACGACCGGTTGCCAACCCGCGCAGCACCAGGACGGCTCCAGGAAAGGTGGCGACACCATCTATACCCGCGGCGCCGAAGTGACCCGCAGCGAAACCACTCGCGCGCGCGGTGACAGCGCCGATCCACAGGAAGCGAACGGCGCCGAGCTGTCCGTGGACAAGAGCAGCTATCGCGCGGGCGATCAGGTTGGCATGCGCATCACCAGCACGACGAACGACCAGCTCGGCTTCAATCCCTGCACTCGCACCATGGAGCGGATGCAAGGATCGACATGGGTGGTGCAGGCGGAACCGAACCGGATGTGCACCATGGAGCTGTGGCTGTTGGAACCACGCGCGACTCGGTCGGCCAACACCAATCTGCCGTCGACGCTCGGCGTCGGAACCTACCGCCTGGTGTTGCTGCTCAGCCGGCAGCGTCCCACGCCCGCGGGATCTCCCGCGAACTGGGGAACGGTGAGGGCGGTGAGTTCCGCCTTCGAGGTGCGCTAGAGCGTTCGGTCGCTGCGGTCGCTGCGGTACTGCGCGACGAACTCGCGAGCCAGGAGCGGGCGGGAGCTCAGCGGGCGCGCTGCTTCGCCAGCTCCGCTCTGAACGCCCGCTCTTTTTCGGCGACGTACTTCGCGTAACCGACGGGATCGATGAAAGGTGCGGGATCGCCCGTGTTCATCCGCGCGTACTTCGCCTCGAGGTTGAAGTAGCTGCCATGCGCGCCGAGAAAGATGTCGACCGGCAGCGCTTTCAGGGTCCGGAACATTTGCTCGTAGTCAGCCGCAATCCGCGGATAGGCAGCGTTGTTCACCAGCTGGTAGCCGGGGTTCACGTTGGGGCTGCCAATGATCACAACGTCATACGCTCGCCCGGCCTCCTGCACTTGCAACGACCAGGTGGTACAGCCCTTCGTGTGGCCCGGCGTGAGATGCGCGACGAGTACAGCGCCGCCCCAATTCACCTCGTCACCATCATGCAGCACCCGATCCACGGAGGCTGGCGGATAGAGGGACCTGGGCACGTTGCCATACTGAAAGTCAGTCTTGCCACCCGATTCGACAACCGACGCGTCGCCGTCCATCACCATGTACTGCGCACCTGTCAGCGACTTGATGGCCGCGCTGCCGGCGTTGTGGTCCCAATGGGCGTGACTGATCAGGAGGATCCTGATGTCGGTGAACTTGAATCCGAGTTTCTCCACGCTTTCCCGAATGAGCGGAACGCTTTCCTCGAGACTGCTGTTGATGAGGACGTGTCCCTGCGGCGTGGTGATCAGATAGCTCGCCAGGCCTTTGCTGCCGACGTAGTAGAGATTGCCCGCGATGCGGAACGGGGGAAACGGTTCGGTCCAATCAGGATTGCCCTGGGCGTGGCTGTTTGCGGCAAGGCCGATGACCAGAGCAAATGCGCCCGCCACAATGCTCCACAGACCGAGCCGCACACGAGTCTTCAAGCTGACTTTTGGTGAATGATCGTCCAGAGCACACCGAACTTGTCGCGCACCTGGCCGAAGCGGGATGCAAAGAACGTCTCCTCCATCTTCATCCCTACCTCGCCTCCCTCCGAGAGCGCGCGATAAATCTCCTCTGCCTTTTTTGACGAACTCACTGAGAGGTAGAGGTACGAGCTGCGTATCGGCTTGAAGTGCTGAGGCGGCACGTCGTTCCCAATCAGCTCGGCGCCGTCGATCGACATTGCCGCGTGGATCACGGCGTTCTCCATCCCCGGCGGTGGTTTCACGTCACCCGGAAGTTTGTCCGCCTTCATCATCGTCGTGATCTTGCCGCCGAGCAGCTTCGCGTAAAACTGAAACGCCTCCTCGCAGTTCCCGCCGAAATTCAGGTGCGTGAAGAGTTTCATCAGTGCTTCTCCATTTGAGGCCGCGCCCATGATGGCGGAGCGCTAACGTCCGGGAACCTATGGCGGCGCCGTGTTCTTGGCTGGCTTCGTCATATTTCTTCTCCATCAGGCTGAGGCAGCCGTCACGTTCGACAGGATTCGTACCGTTTTCGCATTACAAGGAGCTGCAATTGTCACGACTGCTCGTTTCCTGGTTCTCGATCTCGCTGGACGGATACGGCGCCGGCCCGCGTCAGTCGCGGGAAGATCCACTCGGGGTCGGTGGCGAGGCGCTGCACGACTGGATCGTGCGCACGCGCACGTTCAAGAACGGCAAAGGTGGCGAGACCGGTATCGACGACGACATCGCGGCTCGCGGCAAGGGAGACATGGGCGCGTGGATACTCGGCCGCAACATGTTCGGCCCCATCCGGGGTCCGTGGCCCGACGACTCGTGGCGCGGCTGGTGGGGTGCGAACCCGCCGTATCACGTGCCCGCGTTCGTTCTGACGCACCACAAGCGAGCGCCGCTGGAGATGGAGGGCGGGACCGTCTTCCACTTCGTCACCGAGGGCATCGAGGCGGCGCTGGAGCGCGCGCGCGCCGCGGCGGGCACCAAAGACATCCGGCTCGGCGGCGGCGTCTCCACCATTCGTCAGTACCTGCAGGCAAGGCACATCGATCAGATGCACCTGGCCGTCGAGCCCATCATGCTCGGCGCAGGGGAGCACCTGCTCGCGGGGCTCGATCTGCCGTCGCTCGGCTACACGTGCACGGAAAGCGTCGCCGGTGAAAAGGCAGTGCACTACATCATCGCCAGAGCATAACAGACCAAGGCGCATCTCATCATCTTCGATCGCAACCCGCTGGACGAACCACGCGCGATCCTCGGCGCCAAGACGGTGATCAAGGACGGTATCTCGGCTCCAGGCGCATCTTCGAGCGGAGCTCCTCAAACCAGTTGTCCACGACGATCAGCTTGCCGGTGGCGCGCGGCGTCAGTTGCTGGATCATCAGGAAGCGACGGGC
>JANNJV010000138.1:0-8626 GCA_031395945.1 Gemmatimonadota bacterium
ATTCCGTGCGCTGCACCGTGCTCGCATCTCCGCGAGTCGCGCCGCCACCGGCTATGCGGCGCTGGACCCCACCGTCGTCGACAAGTATGCGGAAGCACTGAATCTCCAGGCGGTGACGCATGTCCTTTTCGGCGAGAACTACTGCAACGGCGTCCCGTTCAGCCGCCTGGATGACGCTGGCGCGCCCGTGTATGGCGGCAGCATTTCGAACGACTCCATGTTTGCGGCCGCAGTCGCGTTGTTCGATTCGTCCATCACGGTGCTGGGAGCCGCGGCAACGACCACGGCGAATGCTCAGCGCAACTTTGCCCGCATCGGCCGCGGCCGTGCGCTGTTGAACCGTGGTCAATACGCGAACGCCGCGGCTGCCGTCGCCTTGGTTCCAACGAACTTTTCCTACACCATCAACCACTCCGCCAACACTACGCGCCAGAACAACGGTCTTTGGTCCCTGATCTTCGAGGGCCGGCGCTTCACGGTCGGTCAGCTTGAAGGTGTCAACGGGCTGCCGTTCCGCACGGATGCCGCGGCCGGCGATCCGCGCATCCCGAACGCGCTTGGGACCGGAACGTTCTCCACGGGCTTCGATGGCTCGACGGCGCTGTTTACGCAGCTGAAGTACCCACTGCGCGACAGCCCCGCACCTGTGGTGACGGGCGCGGAAGCGCGGCTCATCGAGGCCGAGGCGTCCCTGCAAGCCGGAACGTTCGCGACCGCGGGTACGGGCGGACTGGCTATTATCAACACACTCCGTGGCACCACGACGCCTGCGCTGGCTGCTCTCGCTGATCCGGGGACCGCCGCCGGCCGTGAGAACCTCCTGTTCAAGGAGCGCGCGTACTGGATGTGGCTCACGTCGCACCGCATGGGTGACATGCGGCGCCTGGTTCGTCAGTACGGACGCACCGAGGACGCGGTGTTCCCCACCGGCACGTTCTTCAAGGGCGGCGTCTACGGAGATGACATGAACTTTCCGATTCCATTCGACGAGTTGAACAACCCGTCGTTCCAGCAGTGCACCGATCGCAACGCCTAACCGCGGAGATTGATTGATGAAGCAACAAAAGACGTTCGCGGTGGTCGCGCTGTGCACTGCGGTGTTGTTCGGTGCCTGCAGCGATGACTTTCCAGGCATCTCCAGCTTGGCGCCGATCAGGCAGTTCCTGTCGGCGACGCTCACGGGTGCCAACGAGCGGCCCAACCCGGTCACCACGTCGGCTAGTGGCCGCTCGACGATCACGTTGCTGGACACCAATCTCATTCGGGTCGAAACGCACGTGTCCACCATCGATTCGGTGACGCAGTCGCACATCCACGCCGGTGATGGCAACACCGCGGGGCCGATCATGATTTTCCTGCTCAGCAACGTTCCGGCGGGACGCGCTCCGATCACTGGAACGGACCGGGTACTGAGCGTGGTGGACATTGTCCGCACGTCCACATTCTCGGCGCCGTTCAACTTCGATTCGCTCAAGTTTCGCATCAACAACGGAACCGCATATGTGAACGTGCATACGCGGAGAAACCTCGGTGGAGAAATTCGCGGTCAGATCGTTCCGTAACGAGGAGTAGGCAGGCAAAGGGGGAGCGGAAGAGGAATCTTCCGCTCCCCCTTTGCCTGTCGTTCTAACGCGGCTCGTAGTTCAGTTCAGGCAAGCCCGCTTCGATTTCCGCGCGCATAGGCTCCAGCCATGGCGGCAGCACGAGTTTCTCGCCCAGCGTCGCGAGATCCTCGTCGGCCGTGAACCCCGGACCGTCCGTGGCAATCTCGAAGAGCACACCCCCTGGCTCCAGGAAGTAGACCGACTTGAACCAGAAGCGGTCGATCACTTCCGTTGGACGGCGCTTTGCCGCCGCAACCCGCGACTGCACCGTGCGCTGTCCGGCGTCGTCAGCCACGCGCCACGCAACGTGATGAATGGCGCCCACGCCCCACGCGCCACGCGGCTCGGCCGGCATCTCGCGAATATCCAGGTGTGCCCCTGATCCGCCACGCCCCACCGCAAACCGGTGCCAGCCAGCCTCTTCACCGGCGGCGCGAAATCCCAGGACACCGGTAAGGAACGAGCTGGTGGCCGCGAGCGAACGCTCCCAGAGTCGCACACTGTGCAATCCCATCACCTGCCGGTCTCGGGGCACTGGACTGCCGTCCCACGGCGTGAACTCGCGGGCGTCGCCGGTCTCCACCAGCGCGAGCGGCAGGCCATGAGGATCGGTCACCGGCAACGCCCGTTCGCCATACCTGGTCTCCTCGGCGCGCGGTCTTGCGCCGTGCTCGCGCAGACGCGCTGACCAATACGCCAGCGTCCCCGCTGGAACGGCGAGCGACACTTCGACACTCAGTCCGTGCCCCGGCGTGACCGGTGGCATTTGCGGCCAAGGGAAGAACGTCAGGTCCGCGCCCGGGTGCCCCTCGCCGTCTGCGAAGAACAAGTGATAGGTGTCGGGCGAATCCTGATTCACGCTCTTCTTCACCATGCGCATCCCGAGCACGCCGGTGTAGAAGTCGAGATTCTCCTGCGCCGGTCCCGCGATGCAGGTGACGTGATGAATGCCGCTGATTTCGTTCATGGTTCCCCGTTGCGTCCCAGCTGCACGAGCTCCCGCGGTTTGGGCTCTACCGGCAGGCCGGCATCGAGCCAGGCGCGCCAGCCACCCGCGAGCGCACGGGAGTTGGGCCAGCCATTCTGTGTCAGTTGCCGCGCCACACGGGCGCTGGTGGCTTCGTCCG
Organism: Gemmatimonadota bacterium; assembly: GCA_031395945.1. Classification (GTDB taxonomy): domain Bacteria; phylum Gemmatimonadota; class Gemmatimonadetes; order Gemmatimonadales; family Gemmatimonadaceae; genus DASPMP01. Next base: position 2,732 of record JANNJV010000138.1, read on the forward strand.
TTCAGGCACAGTAGACCACCAGCGTTGCGTGCCGCGACAGCTGTTGCTCCGTTGCACTGCGCACCGGATCATCCGGCGGAATGCGCACCGACCCGGTGATCTGGCGATCGTCCTGCGCGTAACTGCGTGCGGCCCGCGCGTCCACGAAGACCAGCGGTTCGCCGCGCTGCTGCAGCTCCTTGACTTCGGCGAGCGTGATTTTCCCGGCCGCTGGCGTGCCGGACGCCTGGATCGCGTGTTGGCGAATCGGGGCCGCGACGCCGGCACGCGCTGGCTGGCCATCCCGCTTGCGGCGGAGGAAAACGCCGATGATCGCACCATGCACGAGTAGCGAGAGGAGCACCACGAGGCAGGTGATGGTGAACCATTGTTCGGCGCCCGCCACGCCGCCGAATACCGGCAGCAGGATGAGCAGCAGGGAGCTGAGTCCCCGCGGCCCGAATAAGGCGATGAGCTTGCGTTCGCGCCCGCGCACCCCGATTTGCGACAGAACGGGATACAGCACCGCCGTACGCGCGAATAGCGCCACGGCCGCGAAGGCGAGAGTCCTGGGGGTAATGACGGCCAGGCCGGTCCAGATGAGCGAAGTGCCGAACGCCACGAACGTGAGCAGCAACAGCATCTCCGCTGTGGCCTCGCCGTACTCGAGGAAGCAATCGCAAAGTTCCACGTCGAGCGCTGCGATGGCGAGGCCGGCGGCGAACGCCGCGAGAAAACCACTGCCGCCCACCGCTTCTGCCGCCGCGAAGGACGCGAAGCCCAGCCCCAGCGCGTACAGCGATTCGTAGTCGCGGCGCACGCCGACGCGCGATCGCACCGTCTCGAGCATGGTGATGCCCGCCCAGCCGATGAGCGCGCCGAGCGCCGGACCCAGCAGAAACAATCCCACCAGGTGGCGGCCAATCTCGGTAGGCGCCAGGGGCGTACGTTGGGGCAGCGCGAGCGCCGCCACGACGACAATGGGCAGCAGCAGCACGTCGTTCATGCCGCTCTCCAGCCGCAGAGCGACGCGTGCGGTGGGCGGAAGCGCCGGCGAGCGCATGAGGGTGCGTAGCAGCACAGGGTCTGTGGAGGCCAGCGCCGCCCCCAGGATCGCGGCTACAGGCACCGGAACGTTCAGCAGCCCGTACGCCGCGATGGCGACGATGATCGCGGGAAGCAGCGTTCCCGGGCCGAGCACCACCCACGCAAGCCTGCTGCGCTCCCTGATCTCGCGGATGTTCACCCCAACCGCGTCCGAGAACAGGACCATGGCCAACCCCAGCGTCGCCAGCACCCGCAGCGCGGGCGACTGCAGGCCGACGTCGATGAGGCCGAAACCGTACGGGCCCAGCGCGGCGCCAAGCAGAAGAAACGCCGCTACCAGCGGGATGCCGAAGCGCTCGATGACACCGGAGAGCAGCGACGCCACCACGATGACGATGCCGATCATCGCGACGGTCGCGACGAACTGCTCCACGCCGGCTACTTCCTGCGCGAGGCCTTCGCCATCGCGACCATCGTTTCAGGTGGCGTGCTGGCGATGATTTCGCCGATCACATCGAGTGGGATGTCCTGTGCGGCCTTGAATCGCAGGCACGACTTTCCCATGTCCATCTTCTTGTTCAGCGCTTTGAAACCGTCCCGAAGTCTGGCCTCGTTCTTCTTGTTGCCGTAGACGTTCATCAAGTACAGCGCGTTGTAATTCTTCTGCGCCGCGAGGCCAAGGTACGTCAGCGGCTGCCCGTTGTACGTATCGGGAAAGATCGAAAAGGGCACCTCATACGAGATCATGCCCCAGTTCACAGTCTCCTGGTAACCCTTCGGAAGATGCTTCCGGACCACTGCGCGAACGGCTTCGATCTCCTTGCGGCGCTCCGCCGGGAGCTTCGCGAGATACGCGGAAACGGTCGTCGCTTTGCTTCGTGTCATGGGGTGCTCAAGATATCTTGTTGGCCGCCGCGTGCGAACCACGGCGACCTCACCTCCTGCAAACGGCCGAATGACCTGGATTGAAACCCGCGATCCGAACGCGGACACCGGCGCGCTCAACGCCGCGCACCTGAAGCAGCGCGCACTGTACCCCAAGGAGTACGCGGTGCCTACGGCGCCCGCGAACAGCGGTGCCGAGGGTATCGTGGCCTCGCATTCATTGCTGCCAGACACGCTGTACCATGCGTTCGCGACCTACGGCACACTGCTCAATCCGGATCTGCCGCTGGAGCGGCGCCATCACGAGATGATCGCGACCGTGGTCTCGGTAACCAATCGGTGCCGGTATTGACTGCAAGCTCACGCAGAGTTTCTGCGTCGGGTCTCGCTGGACGAATCGTTCGTCGCGCAGCTACGCGACGACTATCGCGCCGCGCCAATGAGCGGCGCGGAGCGCGCGATGCTGGACTTTGCGGTGCAGGTGACGCTGGATGCCACGGCCATCAGCCGGGACGACGTGGAGGGGCTACGGCAGCACGGCTTCGACGACCGCGCCGTTCTTCAGATCACGCTCATCGCCAGCTGGTTCAACTACATCAACCGCGTGGCGGATGCACTGGGCGTGGGACGGGACGACCCGCATGGAAGCGCACTGCCCGTGCCGGACCCCGCGTCCTGGAGCGACTGACGACAGGACGCTGCGTCAGCCGCGCTCGTTCGGGACGGCCGCTTTCTTGGAAACGCGCACTGGCTCCGCCGAGCCGGCGCCCAGCGAGCGATCGCTGAGGATCTTGGTGACGAAGCGCTGACCTTCCGAGATGCGCTCGACTTCGATGGCGATCGTGTCGACGGCCTGCTGTAACTGCTCCAGCCGCTGCTGGGTTGCCTGATCCGCCAGCGCGGGTCGCGCCGGCGCGCTCGAACGCTTCCAGATGAATCGTGAGAGCGCGATCGCGAATGGCGCGAATACGAAAACGGACAGAATGGCCACGATGGGCACCAGATCGTTCGCGGCGCGGTCGATGAACAGTTGGGGGTCCGGATCCTGACTGGTGCCGGCAATGAGGGCGCCCGCCGGCGCGTTCATCAGTTGCACATTCACCTTGGAGATCTCGCGCTCGAAACTGAGGATGCGCTCGTCCAGAACGGCGAGACGCGCCTGGTAGCCGGCGCGGGCATCCAGGTCGGCCTCCTTCAGACGGCCGGCAATCGAGTTGCGTCGCTCCGCGGCGTCCTGCAACTCGCTGCGCAAGTTGCTGAGGCGGACGTGCGCGGCCTCCACGTCCTGCGCCGTCATGGGGGCGGCACCGGGGGTGAGAACGATCGTGGGCTCTGGAGAAACGCGCTCTCTGGGGGTCTGTTGCACGTCAATGTGTACGCATGGGGGACGGGAGAAGTTACATGCCGGGCGGCTCGGGGTCGATTACCTTCGAGCGGTTCTAACGGTTCGTGCGTAAGCACTTATGTCATGAAATCAATGCGCTCCCACCGCGGGCTGACCGGCCCGCTTTCATTGTTTCTCGCGGCCTCCTTCGCTGTCGCCTGCAGCAGAGGGGAAGGCGCTCCGGCACAACAGAATGCCGGGGGCGGTCAGCGGGCTCCTGGGGGCGGTGGTGGAGGTCCCGGCGGAGGCGGCGGCGGGGGCGGACCAGGTGGGTTCGGTGGGGGTCCAGGTGCTCGGCGCGACGGGCCGGTAGCCGTCGAAGTGGGCGCCATTCGGACTGGCTCGCTGGCTCGGGAAGCGGTCGTCGCCGGTGTCCTGGCGCCCATTCGCACAGTGGGAGTGAACGCCCAATTGGGCGGCGCGCTGCTGTCGGTGCGGGTCGAGGAGGGCGACTTCGTGGGCGTCGGCCAGGTGCTCGCAGAGGTGGACTCGCGCGAGCTGCGCGCTCAGGTGCGCAGCGCCGAAGCATCGCTGGCGCTGGCGAAGAGCACGGCGGAGCGGTCCGACGTGTTGTTCAAGGACAAGGTGGTGACCGCCGCGGAGCACGAGCGGGATCAGGCCGCGCTCTCCGCGACGCAGGCGACGCTGGACGCACTGCGAACCCGCCTGGGCTATGCCTCGGTACGGGCGCCCACCGGCGGCGTCATCACCGACAAGCGGGCGGAAGCCGGCGACGTGGTGCAGGCGCAGGCGCGCTTGTTCACCATCGCCGACGTCTCCACGCTGGTGGTCCGGGTCCAGGTGTCCGAGCTGGACATCACCGGAATCGTTGAAGGGCAGGCCACGGGCGTGACGATCGACGCTTTCGGATCCAGCCGGTTCCAGGGCCGAATTCGCCGGATTTTCCCGGCCGCCGACAGTACGACACGCATGGTCCCGGTGGAGGTGGCGCTCTCCGGCGCCGCGGTTCGGCGTTTGAAACCGGGCTACCTGGCGCGCGTGACGCTGCGGTTGGGTGAGCGGCCGGGCGTTCTCGTGACTCCCGTCAGCTCGCTGGTCGGTGCCCGCGATGCGCGCGCAGTGTACGTGATCCGGGACGGCAAGGCCGAGCGGCGCCAGGTGCGCATCGGACAGGCCAGCGGCGATCTGGTCGAGGTGCTCGAGGGTGTGAGCGTGGGAGATTCTGTGGTGGTCGCCGGGGCGGAGCAACTGCGCGACGGCGTGGCGGTGCGCATCGTCGCCCCCATCGGCGACGCTTCGCGGTCGCCGGTGGCGAGGAAGCAATGAGCGAAGAGCTCCGCGAGCCGACTGGCGGCGCTGGCGACGGCGCGGATCAGCGCGTGGGCGGCGGCATCTCGAGTTGGTCCATCCGCCGGCCCATCGGCACCATCATGCTCACCGCAACGCTGCTGATCCTGGGTGGCCTGTTCGTGGGGCGCTTGCCGGTGGACCTGCTGCCCCAGATCCAGTATCCCACGGTTCGCGTCCAGGTTTCCAATCCTGGCGTGGAGCCGGTGGTGCTGGAAGAGACGATCGCGAAGCCGCTGGAGGCGGCGCTGGCGGTCACCGAGCGCCTGACGCGGATGGAGACCGACGTTCGCGAAGGCCAGGTGGGCGTGACGCTGAACTTTGCGTTGGGCACCAACGTCGATTTCGCGCTCCAGGATGCCGCCAAGAACCTCGAGCGCATCCGAGCGCGCATGCCGGAGGAGGCAGACCCGCCGACGATCAACAAGTTCGATCCGTCGCAACAACCCATCTACTCCGTCGGCTTCTCGTCCACGGTGCGCGACCGCATTTCTCTGCGGCTCTGGGTGGACCAGCGGTTGCGGCCGCAGTTGCTGTCGGTGCCGGGCGTGGCCGCGGTGGAAATCTCCGGCGGTCTGGTGCGCGAGATCCAGGTGGAAGTGGACCAGGAGCGTCTGCGAACCCATGGGCTCTCGTTGTCTCAGGTGATTTCGACCATCCGCAACGAGAATCAGGACATTGCCGCGGGACGGGTGAGCTCGGAGACGCGCGAGATCACGGGGAAGACCGCCGGCAAGTTCCGCAGCGTGGACGACATTCGCGGCATTCTGCTCACCAGCTCCACGGGGTCGCGCATCGCGCTCACGCAGATCGCGACGATCCGCGATACCAGCGCGGAGCAACGCAGCTGGGCGCGGTTGGATGGCGCCCCCGCCGTGCGTCTCTCGATTCGCAAGCAGCCGGACGCGAACACCGTCGAGGTCATCGACGGCGTGGAGCGGGCCATCACCAAGCTGCAGACGAGCGGTTTCGTCCCGGAGGACATCAAGCACGCGGTCACCTTCGATCAGTCCGGATTCATTCGCGACGCGCTGTCGTCGGTGAAGGATGCCGCGCTGGGCGGCGCGTTGCTGGCCATGATCGTGGTACTGCTCTTTCTGAAATCGCTGCGGAAGACCTTCATCATTGGTGTCTCGATTCCGTTGGCGATCCTGGCGACGTTCATCGCGATGGGCTTTGGCGGACTGACGCTGAACGTCATGTCGCTGGGCGGGTTGGCGCTGGGCACCGGCATTCTGCTGGACAACGCCATCGTGATGCTCGAGAACATCTATCGGCGGCGCGAGCAGGAC
>JANNJV010000142.1:0-4253 GCA_031395945.1 Gemmatimonadota bacterium
GCTTTCCGAACCTGAACCCTCGTTCCATGGTGTACATGGTCACGCAGGGGTACGCGGTGGTGGAGCCGGATGCGCCCATCGTGGGCGAGCAGGGGCGCATGAACGACAACTACGTCTCGGACCTGCGCAACAATCTGTCCGCCGTCATCGACGAGCTCGATCGCCGCGGCATCATCGACCGAAGGCGTCTGGCACTCGGCGGCCACAGTTACGGCGCGTTCAGTACCGTCAATGCCATGGTGCACACGCCGTTCTTCAAGGCGGGGATCGCGGGCGACGGCAACTACAATCGCACGCTGACGCCCAACACGTTCCAGAGTGAGCGTCGCGATCTCTGGGAGGCGCGCGAGACCTATCTCTCGATGTCGCCGTTGCTGTACGCCGACCGTCTGACGGGCGCGCTCCTGATGTATCACAACCTGGAAGACCAGAACGTGGGGACAGATCCGATCAACTCCATTCGGCTCTTCCACGCGCTGCAGGGGATGGGAAAACCAGCGGCGTTGTACATGCACCCATACGAGGATCACGGGCAGGCGACGCGGGAGACGAATCTCGATCTCTGGGCGCGCTGGGTGGCTTGGCTGGACAAGTATCTCAAGCCCGCCAAGGACGGGAAGATCGCGAACGACTGACGGCTAGAGGAGATCCGCCACGCGCGCGACGTCTTCGGCGTCGCGCCATGCCGCTTCGAGGAGAGCGAGCTCGCCTTCCATTGCGCGACGCTCGCTTTCCTCGTGCAGTGCCATCTCGAGCGCGAGGCACTCGCTGCCCGACAGGTGCATGGCGCCGAGTCCGCGCCAGAGGTTGAGCAGCGACGTCATGCGGCTGTTGCGGGAGCCGCCCAGGCTGGACGCCGCGCGCAAATATGTGGCGGCGTCGCCCACCGCCTCCACCCTATCCACCGCGGCCTGCACCTGCGCAGCCGGTGCGCCAAAACGGTTGGCCCCCGCGAGCAGGATACTGGCCGCCTGCATCGCATCGAGCCCCTCGAAATGCGCCCATCCGGTGTCGTGCGGGACGTCGAGCGACACCGACGACGCCTCGGGTCCGGCCGCGTGAAACTGCGCCGCGCCCACGTGCTTGGCGCGAACCGTGTAGATGCTCGCGCGGCTGGTGTCTAGTACTTCGTGCCGCTGCGCAAGGCGCGCGATCACGCGATCATGCTGGAGATAGTCGCGCAACGCGAGCGCGCCGACGACCGGGACCACCCCCATGACGCTGGTCACGCCGGGCAGTACCACGATTGAGATCGCACCCATCGTCAGCGCCGGCATCAGGAGTGGCGCGAACGCCACTCCGCTTGCGACCACGGCCATGGCCACCCCGCCCGCCGCCAGCTGCGCCCGCGCGCGCCGTCTGGTGAAGCGCGTGCCATAACGCCAGGCCGCGAATTCGGGTCGCAGCGGCGAGCCGATGCGCACCAACTCGCATCCTTCCCGCAGGCGCGCGAGTCCGATTTGCGCCGTCGTCACGCGCACGCGGGTTGCGCGAAACAACCGCTCGCAGGTTTCGATGGCTTCCCACCGTTCGTCTGCGGGCGACAGGTTCCAGCGGCCGCAGGCGGCGCAGACCACCCACAGGCGGCCCTTGGCGGCGTCGAACGCCAAGCGCCGGCCCACCGGAAACTGCTCGATGGCCTCGTTCGTCCCGAGTCGCGCATGGCAGAACAGGCACGTGGCGTACATGGGGTTCCTCCGGTACGATACAGCAAAGCGTCTACTTGGCCAGCGTTGTTCACCAAATCTTCATCTCATCGATGCCGAGCTTAGCGGTTGCCGTATTTTTCGCGATAGTTCAGCAGGGAACCCCCCAGTCGTCCGCGGCCTCGTCACCGCCCAACGGCGATACCACCGGCTACTGGCAACAGCGAGTCCATTACACCATTACAGCGACACTCGACGAAACCGCGCGGCGCGTGCGCGCGCGCGGGATGTTGCGGTACGTGAACCACTCGCCGGACACGCTGCGGGAGATGTATTTCCATCAGTATCTCAACGCGTTCAGGCCAGCGTCGAAGTGGAGTGCGGTGGACGAGCGCGAAGGGCGGGTGCGCTTCCAGAAGCTCGAAGAGCCGGATTTCGGCTACGAACGGTTCTCCGCGCCCGTGCAGGTCAATGGGGCCGTCGTCACGGTGTCGTATCCGGGCGCCCCGGACAGCACGGTTGCTCGGATCATGCTTCCGGCGCCGCTCGCGCCTGGGGATTCAGCGCTCATCGCGTTCGAGTGGGACGCGCGGCCGTCAACGGTGCCGCGCCGACAGGGACGGCGAGGGCGGCACTGGGACCTGGCGCAGTGGTACCCGAAGGTGGCCGTCTATGACCGCGGTGGATGGCAATACAACGCCCTGCAGCCAGCGGGCGAACTGTATGGCGAGTTCGGTACGTACGACGTCATGTTGGTCGTCGCGGAAGATCAGGTGCTGGCCGCTACGGGAGTTCCAGTGTCGGGCGATCCCGGGTGGACACGAGTGCTGCGCGCCGGCGTCAGCCGGCCAGCGGCCAACGCGTACGGAGCCATAGGTGCCGGCGACGCATCGGTGCCGCAGGGATTCAAGACGGTGCGATTCGTGGCACGCGACGTCCATCACTTCGCGTGGTCCGCCTCGCCAGAGTTCCGCTATGAAGGGGGTGCCTACGCGCGGCCGCTGCCCTCGCTGCGTGTTCCGGCATGGGACACGGTGTCCATCCATGTTCTCTATCGTCCTGGCGACGATTCCACCTGGGGCGGCGAGCGCGTCGTCCGCCGGACGATCACCGCGATTCGCTGGCTCGAGTCCATTTACGGATCGTACGCGTACCCGCAAATGACCGTGCTCCACCGCCTGGACGGCGGCGGCACCGAGTTTCCCATGATGCAGGCCAACGGCTCTCCGTCGCAGGGCCTCATTCTGCACGAGGGTGGACACGTCTGGACGTACGGAATTCTGGCCAACAATGAGTGGCGCAGCGGATGGATGGACGAGGGGCTCACGTCGTACCAGACGGCGTGGGCGCAAGTCCTCACTCCCCAGGAACGAATCCGCGCGGGCACCGTGGACCGGTTCGCGCCGGCGCGTGGCTATCGCGCCCGCGCAGTGCGGATGCCGTTACCGCGATTCGAGATCATCAATCTCGACCAGGCCACCACGGATCTGCTCGGGGGCGCCGAACCGATGGGCACCACTGCGCACGAGTTCCGTGATTTCGGGACGTACAACGACATGATCTACACCCGCGCGGAGGTGATGTACGGCCAGTTGCGCGACGTACTGGGCGACAGCGCATTCGTTTCCTTTCTGCACGACTACTACGCGCGCTGGGCGCTGCGCCACGTGGACGAGCGCGCGATGCGAGCCAGCGCCGAGCGCGTGAGTGGACGCGATCTTGGCTGGTTCTTCGATCAGTGGGTACATCGTACCGGGGTTGTGGATTACGAGCTGAGCGACGCGCGCACAACACGAGATTCGTCGGGAGCGTGGATCACCGCCGCGACCGTAACGCAACGTGGCGAGTACGCGCACCCCGTCGCGGTCGGTGTGCGCACGGCCACTGGCTGGACGCTTGGCCGGATGACCACCGCGCCGTACGCGCGCGAGACGATTCGCATCCGTACGACCACTGAGCCGCTCGAGGTCCGCGTGGATCCGCTGCATCTGTCGTGGGACTGGGATCGCCGCAACGACGTCCGGCGGTCGCGCAATCCGCTGCGAGCCGTGGGCGCCGCGGTAAACGTCGACTGGCCATTTCTCGAACAGATGGATCGTGCGCGCGACGTCGTGCTGTTTGCGCCCATGGCGTGGTATTCGGAGCCAGCCGGAATCATCGGAGGATTTCGCGAGCGGGGAAGCTATCTGGGCCTCGTCGACCGGACCGAAGGCGGCATTGCGTACGCGCCGGATCCGCGGTTCCCGATCGAAACCGTCGACAAGCTGCAGCTCTGGTGGCGCTTCGAGAATCCGTACCTGCCCTGGATGCGACGGCCCGCCATAGGGTGGCACGGAAGCATGGCGCACCTGGACGGCATCCTGCGGTTCGACCTGGGGCGCGAGGGCTCGTACGCCAGCGGGCGAACGACGCGCACGTCGGACATTGCGGTGTCCTACACGAACGTCCGGACACCCGCCATTGCCCCCGAATTGTGGCGCGTTCGTCCCGCCGCCGTGGACCTGTCCGCGAGGTTTCGTTGGCAGACCAGTCGCACACAACGCGGCTACTGGTTCGTGCAACCTCAAGTCGTCGCCGGCTATGCTGGCGCCGAAGCCTACGCGAAGG